>PARN01000011.1 GCA_002711515.1 Rickettsiales bacterium
AATGATGTTTATAAAATGTTGGGAAAAGAAAAATTATCCTTAAAAGTAAACAATAGTAAAGATTTAGAAATAAATATAATAAACCACTAGAAATCATTGAAGGCCCTCTTATGGATGGAATGAATATTGTTGGTGACTTATTTGGTTCAGGAAAAATGTTTTTACCTCAGGTAGTTAAATCAGCAAGAGTAATGAAACAATCTGTTGCATATTTATTACCATTTATGGAAGACGATAAAACTGAATCCTCACAAAGTAAGGGAAAAATATTACTAGCAACCGTAAAAGGGGACGTCCACGATATTGGTAAAAATATCGTTGGGGTTGTTCTTCAGTGTAACAACTTTGATGTAATAGATTTAGGTGTAATGGTTCCTGCTCAAACAATCATTGACAAAGCAATTGAAGAAAATGTTGATTTAATCGGATTATCTGGATTAATAACCCCAAGTTTGGACGAAATGTGTTTTGTTGCTAGTGAATTAACAAGAAAAAACATTAATAAACCTTTGCTAATTGGTGGTGCAACAACAAGTAAAATTCACACTGCGATTAAAATAGCTCCACTTTATGATAATGGTGTCTGTCATGTAACAGACGCTTCAAAGGCAGTTACAGTTGCCTCCAAATTGATTTCAAAGAATAAATGTAGACCTTTCATTGAGTTATTAAAAAAAGAATACAGTGAATTAAAAGAAAATTATTTCAAAAAAGATAATAAATCGGTTGAAAATAAGCTTATTGATTGTAGAAAAAATAAGTTTAATTATAACTGGGAGAGTTATAACCCACCCAAACCGTCATTTTGTGGCAGCAAGACTTTTCACAATATTCCAATTGAAAAAATACTTAATTTTATCGATTGGAGACCTTTTTTCCAATCTTGGGAGCTGCACGGTAATTTTCCTGAAATTTTATCCGACAAAGTTATTGGAAAAGCAGCAAATGATTTGTGGAGAGATGCTAAAGATATGACGCAATATTTTATTGAAAAAAACCTCATAAAACCTTCAGCAATTATAGGTTTTTGGCCAGTTAATTCAGACGAAGAAGATTTAATAGTCTTTGATAATGAGAAAAGGACTAAAATTATCACAAAATTTCATTTTTTGAGACAACAAGTTAATAGAAAAAACTCTAACAGACCAAATTTCTGCTTGGCTGATTTTGTTGCACCGATTTCCTCTCAGAAACCAGATTATCTTGGAGCCTTTGCGGTTACAGCTGGGAAAGGAGTTGAAGATTTATCAGACTATTACGAATCAAAGAAAGATGATTATAACTCAATTCTGGTGAAATCACTGGGGGATAGGATCGCAGAGGCGTTGGCTGAAATGCTCCATCTCCAGGTAAGAAAAGAATATTGGGGTTATAACAAGGATGAAAATTTAAATAATGATCAGCTTATCAAAGAAAAATATATTGGGATTAGGCCAGCACCAGGTTATCCTGCTTGTCCTGACCATTCAGAAAAAACTACTCTCTTTAAACTCTTAAATGTTAAAAATGAATTAAATATTTCATTAACTGAATCTTATGCAATGAGTCCATCCAGCTCAGTCTCAGGATTTTATTTTTCACATCCTGAATCCTCATATTTTGGAATTGGCAAAATAAATAAAGATCAAGTTGAAGATTACGCAAAAAGAAAAGGTGTTAGTATTCAGGATGCAGAGAAGTGGTTAGGGCCTAACTTGAGCTACTCACCAAAAAAAGCAGCATGAATTTAATAAGCAAAGACGAAAAAATAGAAATTCCTGAACCGGACTTTCTTAACAACCTAAATAATCAACAAAAGAAAGCAATTATTAATACTGAAGGTCCTTTGTTAGTTCTTTCTGGAGCAGGAACAGGGAAAACTAAAGTATTAACTACAAGACTTGCACATATAATTTACTCTAGAAGAGCAAACATTAAAGATATATTGTGTGTAACATTCACTAATAAAGCAGCACTTGAAATGAAGCTTAGAGTTGAAAAATTAATTAAAAGTCCAGTTGAAGGAATGTTTATTGGAACTTTTCACTCAATTGGAGCAAGATTCTTAAGAAAACATTCAGAGTATGTGGGACTAAAGAATAATTTTACTATTCTTGATAAAGATGATCAATTAAGACTAATCAAACAGATTTGTATTTCATTAGATTTGGATACAAAAATTGATAATCCCAAAAGTTTTTCATACATGATAGATCAAATGAAAAATCATGGACTTTCATTTGACCATATTAGCAATCATGAGTATGAAAAAAAAACCTCCGGCAGATTGAGTCAAATTTACAAACTCTATCAAGATAGACTCCAAAATTATAATGCAGTCGATTTCGGTGATCTTATTATGCTTCCACTAAAAATTTTGAAAGATAATGGAAGTATTCTTAACCAATATCAGGAAAAATTTAAATATATACTTGTAGACGAATACCAAGACACAAATGCTTCACAATACATGCTTTTAAGACTCCTGGCTGGATCAAAACAAAATATATGTTGTGTTGGAGATGAAGACCAGTCAATTTATGGATGGAGAGGAGCACAACTAAAAAATATTTTGAATTTTGAAAATGATTTCAAAAAGTCGATAATCATAAGGTTAGAACAAAATTATCGCTCTACCGGTAATATCTTATTAACTGCATCCTCTTTAATTTCTGAAAATAAAGAGAGAATTGGAAAAAAACTTTGGACTTCTGATCCGGATGGTGAACCAGTAGTAATTACAAATTTAGAGAATGACGAAATGGAAGCTATTTTTGTAGCTAAAGTCTTAAAAGAATTAAAAAAAAATGGGGTTTCTCCATCTCAGATAGCGATACTTACAAGAGCAAGTTTTCAATTTAAAGATATTGAGGATAGATTCATAAGAGAAAATATAAAATATAAAGTAGTAGGTGGTCTGAGATTTTATGAAAGATCAGAGATAAAAGACGCATTGGCATATTTTCGAATTCTAGTAAATGAATCAGATAATCTCTCTCTGGAAAGAATAATAAATAATCCAAGAAGAGGGGTGGGGAAAGTTATGTTACAAAAGTTGTACAGTATCTCAAACAACAAAGGTATATCTTTACTCAACTCCTTAGAATATATAAATCAAGACAGTTCAGTTACTAAGAATGCACAAAAAAATATTAATAATCTTATTGCTGTTTTAAGAAAACATATAAAGCTTCTTGCAATTGAAGATCATTCGGATGTTGCAGGGTCTCTTTTAGATGATGTTGGTTACACATCTATGCTGCAAAATGAGAAAACACCCGAAGCAGAAGGAAAATTAGAAAACTTAAAAAAGCTTATAGTAGATATAAAAAATAGAAGCTCAATTAATGAATTTTTAGAAGAGGTGAGTTTGCTATCAGATAATGCAAATGATGAAATTAATTCTGAAAAAGTTTCTTTGATGACCCTTCATAGTGCTAAGGGGCTGGAATTTGATTATGTATTTTTGCCGGGATGGGAAGAAGGAATATTCCCAAACCAAAGAAATATTGATGAATATGGAAATAAAGGTTTGGAAGAGGAGAGGAGGTTGGCATATGTTGGTATTACTAGAGCAAGAAAATTACTAAATATCTCATTTGTAAATTTTCGCAAACAATATAATTATAGCCTATATAGATCAATACCTTCGAGATTTATCTCTGAACTTCCAAAAAAAAGTTGTAAAGTCGAAATAGAAAAAGAAAAATCTGAAAAAAAATATAAAAAATTAGACACATTTTCTAGTGATATCTTTAAAGTAGGTGATTCAGTTTTTCATGAAGAATACGGCAAAGGAATAATTTTGGGAATAAATGGAAAAAAGTTACAAGTAAAGTTTTCTGATAGCTCCGATGTAATTAACATTTTTTCAGATTTTGTTAAAAAAAACTGACCATTGCATAAAATTTTTTTCACACTTTCTTCAACAGAATTTAATAAATTAAAGATTATAAATTACTTTGAAAATATTATTTACACTTATAAAGAAAGGCACTGGGAAATAGAGATATTTTCCCCGAATCATAAAGAAGACAAGACACTACTCAAAGATCTATTTAGGATCAGGAAAATTTCCACAATACCTTTAAAAAAAAAAAAATGGGATTTAGAGAATAATCAAACAAATGTTGATGTAAGTACGGAGCTATTCACCTTTTCAAGCTTAAAAAAAAGTAAAGTAAATAAAAAAAGATATTCAGTGAAATTACATAATACCTTTGCATTTGGAACAGGAAAGCATGAATCAACATTTTTAGCTATTAAGAATATTGAACTTATTCTTAAAAAAAAAAAAAATTAAAAAATGTTGCGATGTTGGTACCGGAACAGGTATTTTATCTTTCGTACTTAGAAAAAAAATTATGAAACCAATCATTGCAACTGATATCGATATTAATTCAGAGAAGAGTTTTTATATTAACAAGAAATTCAACCAACTAAATGGGATAAGATTTTTAAGATGTAGAGATTTTAGATCAAAAGAGCTTTATGGAAAGACGTTTGATTTAATTCTTTCAAATATTCTTTTGAATGATATTAAGAACTTGAGCTTAGAATTTAGGAAATTTCTTAAATTAAATGGGATATTAATCATTTCTGGAATTCTTATACATCAGGTCAATGATTTGATAATAATATTTAAAATGATTAATTTAAAATTGATAAAAAGAACATTTATGAATGATTGGGCTTCATTAATATTCATAAGAAAATGATGGATCAAAAAATTTCTAATATAATTAGATTTTTAGATAAAAAAGAGATTGACTTCTTTTTAGTTTCAACTTCTGATGAATTTCTTAATGAATATGTTCCAACCTATAATAAAAGACTCCAGTGGTTAACTAATTTTTCTGGTTCATTCGGAATAGCCTTAATATCGTCTAATAGAAAAATATTTTTTACAGATGGTAGATATACATTACAAGCAAGAAAAGAAATCGACTCTAGTTTTGAAATTTATGATATAAGCTTGCAAAGTTTGAAAAGCTTTCTCAAAGAAAAAATAAAAAAAAAAAAAATTATACTTGATACTAGAACCTTTTCAAAAAATCAATTGATTCCAATAATTGACGATTCGAAATTTTCGCAAAATGAATATATACATGATACTTATAATATAATTGATACACTATGGAAAAGAAGAAAGACCCAGAATAAAAATTTTTTTTTACTTTCTCCAGATAAATCAGGTTTTTCTTTTGAAAAAAAATTAAAGTTAATTTCAAAATTTAATAAAGAAAAAAGAATATTAGTCTTAACATCTCCAGAATCTATTTGTTGGTTATTAAATATAAGAGGTTATGATTTAGATTATACGCCAATCATTATGTCACGAATGATTATCTATAAAAAAAAAGTTGAAATATTTATTTCAAAAAAAAATATTCCACAAAGTTTTCATTCAAAGTTCAAAGATAAAATAAAAATTTTTGATATTAATAAATTTGAAGAGAGTTTATCAAAGTTGGACAGTCAAAAAGTTTTTGCTGACATACAAATTTCATATTATCTCTATAAAGTGATTGAAAAAACTAATTCTAATGTAGTTTATGGAAGAGATTTTTGTAAAATTTTAAAATCCCAAAAAAATAATTTTGAAATCAAAGCATCCAAAAAAGCACATGTTATTGATGGTGTTGCTTTAATTAAGTTCTTCTATTGGCTAGATAAAAATTTTTATAAAAAGAAAATGACAGAATATTATGTTGCAGAAAAATTAAAATCATTGAGGAAAGAAAGTAAAGAATATTTTTCACTTAGCTTCCCTACTATTGCCGCCAGTGCAGGAAATGCTTCTATCATTCATTACATTCCCAACAAAGAAAGTGGTTATATTAAAAATAATGAAATCTTTCTATGTGATTCAGGTGCCCAGTATTTTGGTGCTACTACCGATATAACAAGAACTATATTTCTTGGAAAAAAAAATCCTCCTAAATTAATTAAAGAAATTTTTACTATGGTTCTAGCTGGGCATATAAACATATCAATTGCAAAGTTTCCAGTTGGAACAAAAGGGTATCAATTAGATTCAATAGCAAGATATGAGCTTTGGAGAAATGGTCTTGACTATAATCATGGGACTGGGCACGGAGTTGGAAGTTTTTTGGGTGTTCATGAAGGCCCTCAATCAATTTCTAAGAGTTTCTCAGATTTTGAACTTAAACCTGGTATGATCTTATCGAATGAACCTGGGTATTATGAAGATAAAAAATTTGGAATAAGAACTGAAAATTTAGTTTTAGTAAAAAAATCTGATAAAAATANGTTCCTTGAATTTGAAACATTATCATTATGTCCATATGAAACTAGGCTTATAGATAAAAATCTTTTAGAAAAAAATCAAATCAGATGGATTAATAACTATCATTGTAAATTATATAAGAAGATTTCTCCTTATTTAAGTAATGAGGAAAAATCTTGGTTGAAATTGAAAACAATNCCAATCTANATNAACATAAGTTTTTTTGCNGCGTCAATTGCTTCCTTAGATATATTTTTCCCAGATANCATNCTNGCAATTTCATTNATTTTTTCATCATNATTAAGTTTNGAAACCGAAATTNATGNTTGANNNGGATTGTTNGTTTTTTTAACAATAAAATGATCATGTCCAAATGCTGCTACTTGTGGAGAGTGAGTAACTACCAATACTTGCTTATTTTCTCCAAGTTTTCTCAGTCTCTCACCAACAGCNCTTGAAACGGCTCCACCTATTCCACTGTCAACTTCATCAAATATCATTGTGACATTTTTTTTTTCTTCAGCTATAACTTTAATAGCAAGTGCGATTCTACATAACTCTCCACCTGAGGAAATATTTTTTATTGTATCCATTTGAGAATTAATATTAGTTTTAATTTTGAAAATGATATTATCAAATCCTTTTTCACTCGGTGCACCATCTTCAAAAAAAGTCTTAAAGACAGCGTTTTCAAGTTTGAGTTGGGGGAGTTCTTGGTTTATATTGTGATCAAGTTTTTTTGCAAATTCTCTTCTTAAATCAGAAAGTTTTTGNGACTGAAGTACATATGCTCTTTCCTTTTCCTCAAAGTCTGANTGAAGATCATTTATCTTCTTTTCTATATCNAATGTAGATTGAATTTTTGCCTTAATAATATCGTAGAGTTTTGGTAACTCATTAAAATTCACATTATGTTTTTTGGAAATTTTTTTATACGACTCTATTTTTTCTTCAATCATATCAAGAGACCTAGGATCAAAATCTTCATCAGCTAGTTTTGAAAAATACTCNGAAATTTCATTTATCTCTAAATAAAGAGACTCAAGATTATTAATCATNTTTTTTGATTCAGGATCCAACAGCTCAGAAACNTTTGATAATATCCTTATATTTCCNGACAATAAAGTTATTATTCCAGGTGGATCTTCTTGGTAAAAGTTATTGACAACATTATTGAGATTTTCTGATATCTTTGCCGAATTTTTAAGAATAAGTCTTTTCTTGCTGAGTTCTTCAAATTCTTTTTCCTTAGGATCGAGTAGTTTTAATTCGTTTAAATCATATTCAAGTTTCTCTTTTTTGGAATCATTATTTGTAAATTCTTTTTGCAACTCTTCTAGCTGTTCTTTTGANATTTTGCGTGATACCCAAAGATTNTTTAGTCTTTCTAATTCATTTTTATATTTTCCGTAATCATCAAGAGTTTCAATATGAGTTGAACTATCGAGAAGGCCTTGTTCTGAAAATTGACTATGAATTTCCAAAATATCTGTTGAGAGTTTCTTTAGAATTGAAAGTGATACTAANCTATCATTTATGAAGGACTTACTTTTTCCTTCACTATTAATTGTCCTACGTATTAAAAGTTCTTTATCAGATTCTATTCCTAAGTCTAATAAATCTTTTTTTATATTACTATTATCATCGACNTCAACCAAAGCAGTTATAGTTGTTAATTTTCCATTTCTAGGCTTAGAAGATGATTTCATTCTACCGCCAGAAATGAGATTTAATGAATCTATGATCATAGATTTTCCAGCACCAGTTTCGCCGGTTAAAACACAAAGGCCGTTACTAAAATCTAAATCAATTCTTTCAATTAATAATAAATTTCTAATCGACAAATTTTTTATCATATCAAATCAAAATCAGCTGGACTTAATTTATCTAGATCTAACTGTTTTTTTTTAAATTTTTTTAACTTTTTATAAAGTTTATTTTTNATTATTAGTTGCCGAGCTTCAGATTCCCATTGACTTTTAGGGAAATTATATTGAAGTATTTTATACAAATATAGTGATTGCTTTGTTAAGCCCATAGATATGTAACATTCAATAATTCTGAATATAGACTCTGGAATATGCGTGGATTTTTTATATTCNGCTAAAACAACTTTATATCTTTTAATTCCTGCTAGATAAAAACCTTGTGATTGATAAAATTTTCCAACTTTTACTTCCCTTGCTGCTAAATGATTTTTTAATGATTGAATATGTGTTAAAGATTTTTTTGAATATTTTGATTTTGGAAATCGATTGAGTAGTTCTGAGAAGCCTTCATATGCCCTTTTTGAAAGATTTTGATCGAGATTTACATCGGGCATTCTTTCGTAGTAACAAAAAGCTTTTAAATACATTGCATAATCAATTGACTCATGATTAGGATTAAGCTCTATAAACTTACTTAAAGTTAGTATAGCTTCTTCGTATTCATTATTTTTATAATGTGCAAAGCCAGACATAAGTTGCCCTTTGACTGACCATGCTGAGTATGGATGCTGTATTTCAAGTTCAGTAAATGTTTCTGTAGCTTTCTCAAACTCTTTTTTTTTTAGAAAATTCATGCCTTCGCTATATAATTTAATATCGCTTTTGAAATTGCTCTGGAATGGTTGTTCGTCTTTGGATGAACAAGAAATCAAAAAAACAAATAAAAAGAGTCTGATAATATTAAGATGCATTTTTAATACATTTAATATGTTTTTTTTGTTTTATAAAGGAAATTTTGTAATTAATTTGAAGAGATAAGTTCCCAATTTGAGGAACATTCAAAAATTTTTTTAACTAATTTTACATTTAGTTGATGACCTGTATGTGAAGAATAAAATGAGCCATGAATTCTATTTCCTGCTAGAGAGATGTCGCCGATAAAGTCAAGAACTTTATGCCTAACAAATTCGTCGGGAAAGCGAAGTCCTTCCTGATTTAAAATAGAATTTTCATCTAAAACGATTGCATTATCTAAATTTCCACCTAGTGTGAGTCCAATTGATCGAAGGTATTTAATATCCTTAAGAAAACCAAAAGTTCTTGCTGAACTAATCTGAGACGAATAAATCTTAGGATTTAGGAGTAAGGAAATGGATTGTTTTCCAATGCATTGATGAGGATATTCAACCACGCAAGAAATAAGTGTTCCATCATACGGACTTACCCTTGCTATTTTATTTCCATCTTTTACTTCGACAGGCTTTTTTATTTTGATGAATTTTTTAAAGTCTGATTGTTCTTCAAATCCATTTTCAATAATTCNATNAACAAATATCTGAGAGGAACCGTCACAGACAGGTATCTCATTATTATCTAGATCTATGAATACATTGTCGATTTCTAAAGCGTAGCAAGCTGAAAGTACGTGTTCAACAGTTGAAATAGAATTACCTTCAGAATCAGATAGAACTGTGCAGAGTTTGGTGGAGGTAACGTTTTTGTAGCTTGCTTTTATTATGTTTTTACTTTTTCTGTTCTGAATCCTAAAAACATAACCGGTGTTAACTGGTGCAGGTCTCAGAATCATTTCTACATTTTTTCCAGAATGGAGTCCCACTCCGATGAATCTTACAGGTTTTGATAAGGAAACTTGTTTTTTTGCAAATTGTAATTTTGGTAATTTCTGATCTGACACCCCTTGAGTTAGGCCAGGGTTTAACATATTAGTGTTAAGTATAAAGTTGGACATAGTTCAACATACAATTATTACACTAATTCACAATTCACAAAAAATTACACTTTATTACAATTATGCATAACTTTCCTCAATCCAATTATCAAGTTTATCGTAAATTGTTGATAACTTTTTATTATTAGTTTCACTTAGATAAGAAAAAGACTCTGGATTATTTGATAGTTTTATCAACCCGAGTAAAGTTGAAAACTCTGGTTTGTTGAAGAAAAAACTTTTATTATCAACAATTTGTCCAATTCGAACTTTTCGATTAAAGATATTTTCACATAAATTTTCAATTCCGAAAATTTTACTAGCACCACCAGTGAGGACGATTGATTTAATCCCCACTCTTGCATAAATATCATCAAACAAATTATCCCTTATGATTTCCAGAATTTCTTCATACCGAGGCTTAATTATACCATACAGAAGGTTCTTATTTATCACTTTTCTTTTATTTGTATTAATGTCAATTTCGACTCTCTCATTAAATGTTGGGGTGATAGTACCATGCATAATTTTAACAACTTCTGCTGATTCTTCAGATATTTCTAGCCCATGGGAGAGATCAGTTGTAACGTCATTTCCTGCAATTGGTAAAATTCGATGATAAATTATTTTACCATTTAGGAATGCTGTGGTTTTTGTTGTTGAACATCCAATATCAATACATACCGAGCCAATATTTTTCTCATTTTCAGTTAAACATCCAAGTGCAGAAGAAACTCCAGAATCAAAAAAATTGTTAATTTTGATATTTTTTTTTGTAAAACAATGTTTCAGTTTGTCATATTCGTTTGCGTTAGTATGAAAGTTTAAACAGGTTATGGCAAATTTTTCACATTTTTTTCCCAATGGGTCACTTGTAGAAATTTCTTGATCTAAAGTAAACTTTAAAGGGAAAGAGTGAATTAGTTTTTTGTTTTTACGGTTTGATTCAAAAATACATTTTCTAAATACTTTTCTTACCTCTTTTTTTGAAATTCCTAACTTACCAGAACTTATTTCAGTTTCATTTTTTTTTACGATTATTCCAGTATCAGAAATATTACTAAAAAAGATATTTTTTTTATCTTTATGTTTACAAACCTTTCGAAATACTTTTTCAATAACACCTGATAGTTCATTAGGATTGATTATTTGGTTTTTTTTAATACCAATACTTTTTTGATAATCTATATCAATGATTATCGGCAACCCATTTTCATTTTTGTAAGTTATGGCTGCAATTTTATTAGCACCAATATCAAAAACTGTTACTACTTTTTTGTTTTTCAGAAACTCAAGCATTTGCTTTCATTATTCAAATAAATTCTACCTAATATTCTCATATCAAAATAATTATATTTATTATAAATTTCAGAATCCATAATTTTATTAAAAATTCCAAGAACTTTATCGATCTCTTTTTCTGGAAGGAATAAGCACTTTCTATCAAATAGGTAAACTTTCCAACCGATATTTTGTGAATAAAAGATCTTACTAACTTTTTTTGAAAGAAAATCATATTTTTTTGCTGCTTTGTTAAATTCTTTTAATTTTTTTTTTTCAACACTTCCTCTAATCTCAGTTAAGTTAGAAAATGAATATTTTGAAAAATTTAAAATATTTCCATTTTCATCAAGATAGTACAATCTATCAGATTTGATCCATACCATATGGGGTTTTCTCTCTTCAATTGAAATTTCAAGCAAGCCAGTACTGTTAAGGTTAAAGAAGAAATTTTCTACCTCTTTGATTTCTTTTAAATCATTTTTTAATTTTCTGGAATTAAAAGTCCAGAAACTATCACCTTTTTTTATTCTTAAATTGGATAAAATATAATCTTCTTGAAGATTTTCTATATTATTTATTTTTATATCGTATATTGTTTTATTAAAACGTGAACTTACTTTTTCAACAATGCTTGAATTAAATAAAATAAAAATTACNGAAATAGAAGTCACTGAAAAAAAAAGAAGTTTTCGCATCTCGAATTTGAAATTAAAATATTACATAATTCATTAAAACTAACTCCTTGATGATATGCCATCTCAGGAAGAAGTGAGTTTTTCGTAAGTCCAGGTTGAGTATTAACCTCTAACAGAAATAGTTTCTTGTCTTCTTCACTGTAACGAAAGTCAAGCCTACTTATACAGTTACAATTCAAATTTTTATGAATTTTAAGTGATATATCTTTGAGCTCATCAATTATTGAATTTGGTAGATTAGGATTTAATATGTGCTCAGCTACATCTACATACTTATTTTTAAAATCATAAATCTCATTTTTAAATTTAATTTCCATAATTCCACATACTTTATTTTCTAGTATTCCAACAGTTATTTCACGCCCCTCAACATATTCCTCAATCATAAAAAAATTCAGNCTTTCTTTATTTTTTTGAAAAAAACTATTCAATTCCTCACNGTTATTGATCTTGTAGAGCCCGTTGCTTGAGCCCCCACAAATTGGTTTAATAATTATTGGTTTCTGAATTTTAATTTTATGACTTAGAGAAAAATCAATGTTTTCTGGGCAAGCAACTCCCAGACTTATAAAAAACTTTTTGGATAAAATTTTATTCATACACAGTGAGGATGTTAAGACTCCAGAATGAGTGTAAGGAATTTCTAAATAATTCATGATTGACTGAATTTGACCATCCTCTCCAAAATAACCATGCAGACAATTAAAAATGACATCTGGTTTTGATTTATCTATATCCTCTAACAGTTTCTTNCAATTTTTTGTNACTTCTATTATTTGTAATGAAAATTTATTTTGAAGAGTTTTATATACTTGATCAGCTGTCAATTGTGAAATTTTACATTCATCAGAAATACCACCTCTAAGAATTGCAATTCTTTTATAGTTTTTTGAAATTTCCAATTCTTTCAAGCTCCCAATCAAGATTAATTTTAAATTCTTTTTTTACTTTTTCTTTAATTTCCTCACCAAGTGTTTCTATATCTAGNGAAGAGGCAGCACTTTCATTGATCATAAAATTTGCATGTTGTGTTGATACCATTGCACCACCTCTTTTTTTTCCCCTATAATTTATTTTATCTATTAAACTCCATGCGGATTCATTTGGCGGATTTTTAAACGTACTTCCTCCTGTCCTTGAGTTTGTTGGTTGAGAAGTAAATCTTGATCTTGAAATTTGCTTCATTTTATTTTTAATATTAATTTTATTACCTCTTTTAGCAAAAAATTTAGCACTGATGATTATTGAATCTTTCGGGATTGAGGATCTTCTATAACTAAAGTGAATTAATTCTTTTTTTAACTCTTGTATTGAACCATCTCTAGAAATAATTTTGCAACTTATCAGAAGATCACTGATTGTATGTCCATAGCATCCAGCATTCATTACAAGATTTCCACCTAATGTACCTGGAATGCCTTTCAAATATTCGAACCCTTTGATAGAGTTTTCTAGGCAATATTTTGCAATTTCTGAATCCTTTGAGGCCGATCCAATTTCAATTATTTGAGAAGACTTATTGTACGAAATTTTTTTGAAGTTTTTTCCTAACTTTATCACTAAACCATTAAATCCACCGTCTCTAACTAAAATGTTTGAACCTGCACCTAAAATAAATATTGGTATTTTTTGGGGAATAAATTTTAATAAATTACAGATAGAATTAACTTGGTTGATTTGTGAAAAAATTAATGCATTTCCACCTGATCCAAACCAAGTTTTTTTTCCGACTTCATAATTGAATTGAAATTTTTTTAGGTTTTTAAACATTATCATATCCTCTAAGCAAATAAAAATTGTTTCAATCTCTGAGCTTTTATTGAACTAGATCCTGCACCAAGGAAGATTATCTTATCTCCTTTATTCATTTTTTCTTTTAAATTAAGAAAAAAAGATTTTTCTTCTTGTACTAAAAAAACTTCTTTTTTTGGATATTTTTCTTTAATTGATGTCAGAAAGGATTCACTAGAAATATTATAATTATTTTTTTCACCAGCCGCATAAATTGGAAGTATATAAATTAACGCAGATTCTCTAAAAGATTCAATAAAATCTTCAAACATTCCTGATAGCCTGCTGAAACGGTGGGGCTCAAATACGGAGACAATTCTTTTTTTATTTATCAGTTTCAGTGAACTTAAAGTAGCTTTAATTTCAACAGGGTGGTGAGCATAATCATCAATTAATATATAATCAGTATCTTTATGCAAAATCGTGAATCTTCTTTTAACTCCTTGAAATCTTTTTAGTGTTTGTCTTATCTTTTCATATGATATATTTAGTCCTCTACATACACAAATTGAAGCTAGAGTATTATGGACATTATGCTTTCCTAAAAGTGGAACTAGAAAGTTTTTAATGATTTTTTTCTTATTGAAATTTTCAATGATATCGAATGAGGTAAAAAAAGAATTCTGAAAAAATCTTGTTTTAATATTCACAGCCTGAAAATCTGAGTTCTTAGAGAGACCATAAGTGATAATTTTTTTGCAACTTAATTGTTTTTTTATAGCTCTAATATTCTTATTATCTTGGCAAAGAGCAAGAAAACCAAAAAAAGGGATGTTCTGAGCATATTTTATAAATGACGATTTTAGGTGATCTAAGTTTTTATAGAAATCTAAATGCTCTAAATCAATATTATTTATTACACCTATTGTTGATGGGAGTAGTGTGAATGAACCGTCTGATTCATCTGCCTCTGTTATTATCCAATCTCCTTTCCCCAATTTTGCATTAGCTTTAATGCTATTTATAATTCCGCCATTGAGAATTGTTGGATCTAAACCTGAATATTCAAAGATTGAAGCAATCAACGATGTTGTTGTGGTTTTTCCATGAGATCCAGAAACTGTTATTGATCTTTTTAATCTCATTACTTCTGCTAAAATCATAGCTCTTGAATAACATGGTATTTTCAATTTTTTTGCTTGTTTTAACTCAACATTACTTGCTTTTACTGCAGANGAGTAAACTATAAAATCATGGTTTTGAATATTATTTTTTGAGTGATTAAGAAAAATTTTGATCCCCTTTTTTTTTAAATTTTCAACTATAGAATTATTAGTTAGGTCGCTTCCTGAAACATTAAAGCCTTTTTGAAAAAGTATATCTGCAATGGCACTCATACCAATACCACCAATTCCGACGAAATGAATTTTAATAGTTTTAAACATTATTATCTTAACATATCATTAATGATTTGATTCAGTGATATTTTTTTGATGATTTTAGGTTTTTTGAATTTATTTTTCTGCTTCAATTTTTGAGTAATCAATTTAGCAATTATTTTATAGTCAAGTTTATCTTGATTAAATATTTCACATTCGTTGTTAACTTTAAACTGTTNAGCATTATAATATTGGTGATTATCAATTGCTGTTGGAAGTGGTAATAAGATAGAATATTTTTTAAACCTTTCTATTTCTGCTAGGCTAGATGACCCACACCTACTAATTACCATAAATGAATTATTTATCTCAGATTGAATATTTTCAATAAAAGGAAGTAGTTTAAATTTTACTTTTAAGTCTTTTAATTTTCTAGAAAGATNGTCAATATCTTCAATCCTAACTTGCTGTAAAAAATAAATTTTTTTTCTATCATTACTTTTNATATGTTCTATTACTTTGGGAATGACTCTTGAAAAGATTGATGCCCCTTGACTCCCTCCAATAACCAATAAAACTTTTTGTTTTGAAGGTTCAAGAATTTTTTCGTTTCTTAGTGGGATTCCAGAATAAATTGATTTTTTGTGAGCAAATTTTGTTTTTTTGAAGGTTAAAGCTATTCTGTTGCAAAATAAACTNAAGAATCTGTTAGTTCTTCCCATCACCGCATTTTGCTCATGAAGAAGTATTTTTTTACCTAATAACTTTCCAGCTAAGATTGTGGGAATTGATGTATAACCTCCAAAACCAACAATTAGGCAAGGTTTGTATTTAATTAAAAAAAAAATTGACTGCAAAAAACCAACTAAAATTATAACAAATGCTCTAATAAGGTTTATAGGATTTTTACTTAATTTCTCAGACCAAACAGTATGATAAATTGCTTTTGTTTTTTTTAAGTAATTTTTAACTCTTTTATCAACTATAAAAATATATTTAAATTCTGATTTTTTTTGGGAAGTTGCAATTGCAGGAAATAAATGTCCTCCTGTACCACCTGCAACTAAGAAAATATTTTTAGACATTTTTCGTACTTCTGACTAAAGCTAATACAAACCCAATTACTATAGAGCAAGAAATTAAAGAAGAGCCACCATATGAAATAAATGGTAATGTCATCCCCTTTGTGGGTAATAGATTTAAACTGGATGATATATTTATAATTGTTTGAAAAAAAAGAATGTTCGCTAGTCCAGTTAGTGCGTTCATTGTGAAAAAATTATTTGTATATCTTGAAATTTGAAAAATTCTAATATGTATAANCAAAAACAACGAAATTATAATTAGTAAAGTTATAAATCCTAGTTCCTCACCTATCAATGCAAAAATAAAATCTGAATGAGCGTCAGGCAAACTTTTTGAAACCTCGCCCTTTCCAATTCCTTTTCCTGAAATTCCTCCGCTTGAAAAAGATTCAAGNGATTTGTTTATCTGGTAGTTATCACCAATGTTTGGAAATAAAAAGTTATTGATACGAAATTTAACGTGATCTAGAAAAAAATAACCGCACAAAATAATCATAGTGAATAGNGATAGGATTGGAAATATTTTATTTTTTTCTAAATTTGAACTTATTATTTGTATTATCCAAACTGAAAAGATTAAAATGAACATTCCGAAGTCTGGTTGAATAAAAAGTATCAAAGTAATGAAAGNAAATAAAATCAGATTTAATAAAAGNGAGAAATCATTTTTAGATTTATATCTCCCAAGGAGCAGAGCACTAAGAATTACAAACGTTGGTTTTAAGATTTCAGTNGGTTGAAAAGAAAAACTAAATACTTTAATCCACCTACTTGCACCTTTCATTTCTGGAAAGAAAAGTATAGCTGATATNGATAAGAGAATTGAAATAAAAAAAAAAAATATCGAAAAAATTATTATATTTTTAATCGAAAGGTTTGAGAAAATAAAAATAATTATAAATCCTAAAATACAAAAAATCAGGTGCTTTTTTATCAAAATATCATATTTCTCGTCTGGCCTTGTTGATGCACTAAATACACCAAAAATTCCTATTATTAATAAAATCAAAGTCGGGAAGAGAATCCATTTATCTATTCCTAAAAAAAAATCTGCATCAATTTTATTCTTACCCATGCAAAATTCTTTCTTTAACACATTTTTTAAATAATTTACCTCTTTCATCAAAATTATTAAATTGATCATATGATGAGCAAGCTGGTGAAAATAAAATATTTATTTTCTTTTTTTCTTTAAGTGCATCCTTAATTGCTGTATCAAGTGCAGTTTTTAGATATTCAAAGCTTTTTGAAGGGTAAGATTTTTTTGAAAGAAATTCATGAAACTCTGTTCTGGACTCCCCGAATACATAACATTTCATTACATTTTTAAGTTTTGAGCTGATTTCATTTAATCCACCACTTTTTTTTCTACCTCCAAGTATCCAGAAGATATTTTTAAATGAATCAATAGCTGTTTTGGCTGAGGCCACATTTGTTGATTTGCTATCATTATAAAAATCAATATTTTTTAATGATCCAGCAAATTCAATNCTATGTTCTANGTTTTTNAATTCTTTCGTTGANCTACAAAAATCCTCATTATTAACATTCATTAAAAAATTAACAGCGTATGTTACCAAAAGATTTTGAAGATTATGCTTTGCAATTGTAAACTTTAGCTTTGAGAAGGGTAAAAAAAATTTTGTGGAGTTAATTGAATTTATAATTTCTACACCTTCTGAAGATGTATTTGAGTAAATACCATTATTAAGTATTTTTTTTGTACTTATCATTATAAGTTTTGATTTGAAAAATTTTCCAAAATTTCTTGCGATATCCATACATTCTTTGTCATCTACGCAGATTAATGAATAGGCTAGGTGATGTTGATTTTTGAAAATCTTTAGTTTTGCATCAACATACTTCTTTTTATTTTGATGCCAGTCTAGGTGATCATTACTTATATTCAGTAGTATAGCAATATCTAATTTTAGTTTGTCAATTTTATCTAGTTGGAAAGATGATAATTCAATAATCAAATTTGTATTTTTTTTAATTTTTGGAATTANTTGTGCAAAGGGTAATCCAATATTTCCGAATGCTAATGAGTTNGAAGAAAGNTTCTTAGACAGAGTTTCCTCTACAAATTTAGTAGTTGTTGATTTACCATTAGTCCCGGTAATTCCTATAGAATGATTNTCGATTTTTAATATTTCAATAAACTCAATATCTGAGATAATTTTTACATTATGAGAAATTGCTTTTTTTACAGCTTCATGGGGTTTTTTTATTTTATGGTTAATTATGGGACTCAATACAAGGTANTCAATCTTTGAAAAATCAATAGATTTGTAATCTTTTAAAATTTTTTTTTTAAGTCTTACTTTTTCTCTTTTTTTAATATCGTCATCCCAACAAAATATCGTATTGGAAATTTTGGATAATAAATTTGCTAAAGATAGTCCAGAGATACCCAATCCTAAAATAAAAACTCTTTTATGAAATTTTCTAATTTTCATCTCAATTTTAAGCTTGCTAGCCCAACNAGTGCAAGAATTATTGAGATAATCCAAAATCGAATTACTATAGTAGATTCTGACCATCCCTTTTGTTCATAGTGATGATGAATTGGTGCCATTCTGAAGATTCTTTTTCCTGTAAGTTTAAAAGAGATTACTTGGGCAAATACTGAAAGTGCTTCGAGAACAAATATTCCTCCAATAATTGATAAAATTATTTCATGTTTTGTGGCAACAGCAATTGCACCAATGGTGCCGCCTACCGACAATGAACCAGTATCNCCCATAAAAACCATGGCGGGTGGAGCATTAAACCATAAGAATCCCAAACCGGCTCCTATAAGTGAGGCACAAATAACCACTAATTCACCAGTATCACTNACATAAGGAATTTTAAGGTATTCTGAATAAATTGAATTGCCTGTGAAGTAAGCAATGAAAGCGAAAGACAATGCTGAAATCATTATAGGCCCAATGGCCAAGCCGTCTAACCCATCAGTTAAATTCACAGCATTTGCACAACCAACAATAACTACTGAAGCAAAAATATAGTAAAAATAACCCAAATCAATAAATAATCCCTTAGTAAATGGGATAAAAACAATATTGATTAAGTCTTTATCAATTATTTGATTTAGTAAGTAAATAAAAATGAATGAAATTGCGAATTCTAAAATTAATCTGTGTGAACTTTTAATACCATCAGGTGAACTACTTTTGAGTTTCTTGTAGTCATCAAATGCTCCAATCAATCCAAAAAACATGGTTATAGAAAAAACGAGCCACACAAGCTGACTATTCAAATCACACCATAGTAAAATTGAGAGAAATAAAGAAAGTAGTATAAGCATTCCGCCCATGGTTGGNGTTCCAACNTTATTAATTAGATGGCTCTTTGGACCATCTTTTCGAATTGGTTGTCCATTTTTTTGTATTTTTTTTAGAGNACTTATAAGTCTATGTCCAAATATNAGACTAAAGAAGAAAGCTGTAAATAAAGCTCCCCCGGCTCTGAATGTAAGGTAGTTGAATAAGTTCAAAAAATTAAATTTTTCAACTAATGGGATNAGAAAATAGTAAAACATATTTAAAGTTCTTCTTTCAAAAGGTTTGTAATTTTACAGAGATTGGTTGAATTTGAACCCTTTATCATAATTATATCCTTATCTCGTAAATACTTGATCAATTTTTTAAAAATAGCTTTATAATTATTAATATGAACTTTATTAAAACTTTTTGGTAACTGCTCGTAAATACTTTGAGTCTGTTTGCCACTTGTTATAATTAAATCAGGATAAAGACTAATAATTTTTTTAATACTGTTTAAATGAAATTTTTGTGACATTTTTCCAAGCTCTAACATATCTCCAATTATCAGTATTAATCTTTTATAATTACTTTTTAATTTTACTAGATTTATCAAAGCATCTTCAAGTGAATTTGGGCTAGAATTATAAGATTCATCAATAAGCAATATTTTTTTTTCTTTNATATTAAGTAAAATCNTTTCTCCCCTCCCTTGAAGTGGTTNAAGTTTCTCTACAAATTTNTTNAAATCACNGAGTGTAAGTTTAAAAACTTTTAATAGNCCTAAAATAATAACTACATTTTTTTTCCAATTAATAAAATAATCATTCTGTTTAAAGGNTATTTTTTCTCCGAGAATTGAAAAAATAATTTCTTTTTCTCCTNGATCAGAAAAATTAAAATNACATNNATTTGTTGANCCAAATGTAAGAACATTTTTTGTTAAGGATTTTGCTTTATCGCACAACATTTTTGAATAATCTGAATCTCCAGGAAGTATGGCTGTTCCNTCAGGANTTAAATAATTAAGAATATCTGACTTTTCTTTTGCAATATCATCCTTAAATTTAAAATTTCCAATATGAGCTAATCCAATATTTGTAATTATTGATATATTGGGTTTGGCTATTTTTGTTAAACANTCGATTTCACCNGGNTTATTCATACCCAACTCGAGTATACATATTCTTGTTTTTTTAGGCATNTTGGCTAANGTGATNGGCATACCTATTTCATTGTTGAAGTTGCCTTTGCTGTAATGAATAATAAACCTATTTTTTAAAATTTCTTTAGTCCACTCCTTAAGCGTAGTTTTTCCTGTACTTCCTGTAATACAAATTACAGTTAGAGTTTTTATTCTTTTTCTAGAATATTCTGCTATTTTTTTTAACGCATCTTTTGAATTATCAACAAGAATCTGATGAATTTTTTTATTTTTTATGAGATGTTGTTTTTGTTTTTCAACTAATGATGCTTTTACACCTAAATCTGATGCTTGATCTACAAATTTGTGTCCATCAAAATTTGCGCCTTCAATTGGAATGAAAAAACTTCCATTACTTATTGTTCTGGTATCTGTTGAAATATTTTTGAAATAAAAATCTTTTGTGATTTCCATTTTTAAATATAAGGCTTTATAAATTTCTTTAAGACTCCAAAGCATGTCTTTTCCTTAAAAATTCTAAAGCAACATCTTTATCATTGAAAATAGTTTTTTTGTTTTTAATAATTTGATAATTTTCATGTCCTTTTCCAGCAATCAAAAGGACATCATTTTCACTAAGTGCATCGACTGAAAATTTAATAGCTTTTTTCCTATTTCTTATAATTTTTATCTTTTTCAAATCTTTTTTTTGGATACCTAATACCATATCATCAAAAATTTTAAGAGGATTTTCATTTCTAGGATTATCTTCTGTAAGAATAATTTTATCTGCATAATCAATAGCACATTTAGTCATAAGATTTCTTTTTGTCTTATCTCTCTCTCCCCCACAGCCAAAAACAACTAATAACTTTTTAGTAGTTATTCTTTTTAATGAATCTAATACATTTTCAAGAGCATCTGGAGTGTGAGCATAATCTACGAATACTTTTATTCTTTTTTTACAATAAATATTTTCAAGTCTTCCAGGTGGTTGTTTCAATTTTCGTAGGATTTGAAAATCCTTATGTTTTATGTTTTTCCCAAAAACAATAATTAGACAGCAAATCATGTTATAAATTTCAAAAATACTAAGACAATCAAAATCAATAATATAATATTTACCTCTTAATGAGATTCTAACAGAAAAAGAATCTTTTCTTCTTTCTATAGAGATTATTTTTAGAAAGCCTGCCTTCTTCCCAAAATCTAATACTTCCAATTTCTTTTGTCTGCAAAAATTTAAAAAAAAATTAGAATGTTTATCATCAGTATTCAAAATTACTTGAGAACTTCTTGTTGTATGCTTCTCAAATAAAATCAATTTTGCATTTTTATACCTTGTTAAAGTTTGATGATAATCTAAATGGTCACGCGTAAGATTAGTAAATACAACTTTTTTAAATTTGATAGGATGAAGTCTTCCTTGATCTAAACCTATACTAGAGGCTTCAAGTATAACTTTCTTACACTTTTTTTTTGAAAGTATATTTAAAGTTTGATTAAGTACTACGGGATCGGGAGTTGTTAAACTTAGGTCTTTGATTTTTTTATTATTGAGAAAACCACCTAAAGTACCCAAGCTTCCATTATTTATTTTTTTAAGATTCCACAATTGTTTGGTATAATTGACAATACTTGACTTTCCATTAGTTCCAGTAATTGCGATTTTTTCTCTTATGCTATTTGGATAGAATATTGATGCTATTTCAGCAATAAACATTCTTACATTAGATGTTCTTATGATGGTAATATTTTTATGTTGCTTAAAATCTAACATTATTTTTGATTTTGATTCAATTACTACAACTATTGAAGAAAGTTTTAAAAGACTGTTAATAAATATTTCACCATTTAGGCTATTTCCTTTAATTGCACCGAATATAAAATTCTTTCTTACAACCTTTGAATTTATTGCAATTCCAGAAATAAGTTTGTTTCTAAAATTTTCTACTAAATGATTAGTTTTACAAAGCTTTAGAATATTATTTAAAAACATTTTATTTTACGCTCAGATAATTATGTTTAAGCAGTATAGGTGAAATTTTCCTTACTATTCTAGAAAATGTTGGAGCAGCAGTATTTCCTCCAAAGTTTTCTATGGATACACCTGCATTTTTAGTTGGCTCATCAAATAGGATTAGACTTATGAATTTTGGTTCTTCGACTGGGAAAATCCCAATAAAGGAAGTAATTAGTTTTTTTTCAGAATATTCACCTTTTTCAAGTTTTTTCGATGTTGCAGTTTTTCCTCCAACCGCCAAACCATTTACTCTCGCTTTTTTCCCCGTTCCTTCTTTCACAATTTTTTCAAGAAGAAGACTGATATTTTTTGATACTTGATCATCAATAATTTTTATTTTAACTTTTTTTTGATTTTTATGAATAACTGGATTGATTTTAAATCCTCCATTTACCAATGAGGAATATGCTGAAATTAAACTAATTGGTGATATTGAAATTCCGTAGCCATAACTAATAAATTTTGATGCCTGTTCATCCCAGTAGATTGGTGGTTTGTTATTTACTATTTTCAGTCCATCAATTTTTAATTTTGAAGTTATACCAATTTTTTCAAAAAAATCTTTTTGTTTTTCTATTCCAATGCTTTCAATAAGTTTAATGCTCCCAACATTTGAGGAATGTATGAAGATTTCATTGAAGTCTATTTTTTTTTCCACGATGTGTTTGTCTTCAATTAACTTCTTTGATGTGATTTGATATCCATTTGAAATATCAAACTCTTCTTTTACTAAGTTCGTGTTATTTAGATTTTCGTAGACAAGTGCAGCATTAAAAATCTTTAATGTAGATCCCATTTCATATCTTGCCTCGGTTGCTAGATTATTTTCTGATAAAGGTTTAATGTTTTCAGGAAAGTTAGGATCAAAGTCGGGCAGCGAAACAAGTGAGATTATTTCACCATTTTCAACATTCATTACAATTGCAACCCCAGATTTAGCATTATACTTCTTAATGCTTTTCTTGAGTTCCTCGTGAACAATAGTTTGAATTTTTAAATCAACTGTAAGATCAATATTTTTTCCTTTAGCCAATTTATCATCTAAGTTCTTTTCTAATTTGCTTTTTAAATGAAGGGACTTGAATCCAGTTAAATGTGAGAAAAGATTGTGTTGAAGATAAATCCTTTTTTTTGAATCATGAAATTTAATTGCAGGGTCACCAATTTTCATAAGTGAGTTAATTTCTTCTAGATTCAAATCTTTTTTTACTCGAATATATTGTTTTTTTTTAAAAATAGCTTTGAAATAGTCTTCTTTTTTATCTTCAAATATGGAACTTAATTTCTCAATAAGTTTCACATAATTAAGTGATTTTTTGGTATCTAAATATAAATCTTTAGTGTTTATTGTTGTTGCAATAATTTCTCCATTTCTATCAAGAATTTTTCCCCTTTTATAATTAATTTCCCTATTTGTATTTATAAGTTTATTGTTTTTAAGAATTGACAGTTCAGCTAAATTAATAACTATAATAATGTAAAACATAAACGAAGCTAAAAAAGATATACCGTGAATTTTTTTAGCAAACCCAATAACTTTCCTTTTATGCTCATTATTCAGAATATCATTTGAATCTTTGAAAATTATATTGGTTGAATCAAAGTTGCCTTTTTTTGGAATTATATTCTCGTAAACGTAATTACCTGAATTATTCTTCATAATCTTCAACTTTGATTTGGTCTTCTAAAAAAATTGGAAAATGATTGAATTGTTTTTTGCTTATTTCTTTTAAATTTTGAGGGCTTGTTGTATATGCAAGGTCAGTTTGTATACTTTCAATTTCTATTTCAAGAAAGTCAATTTCTTGCTTGAGGATTTTAATTTGATTCTCCTGATCAGTAACTACTAATTTTGAAATTATGGTGATTGAGGCTACTATCACAGAGACTATAAATAAGAATTTCATATTATTTCAGCTACTCTCATTTTTGCAGATCTTGAACGATTATTTTTTTTCAACTCATCTAAAGATGGAGTAAGAGGTTTTTTGGTGATAATTTTTAGCAATGGGCTAATTATCTTGGTGTTGCCAAACTTAATATCATTAGAATGTTTACTATTTTCTTTAAAAAAGTTTTTCACTATTCTATCTTCGATTGAGTGGAAGCTTAAGATTACAATTCTGGATTTTTTCGTAAGAATGTCTTTAGAGTTATTTAGAAAATAATTTAATTCTTTTAGTTCATCATTAATGAATATTCTTAATGCTTGGAAAACTCTAGTGGCAGGATGTTTTTTTTCATATTTATTTATTTTTTTGATAATTTCTGAAAGGACAGATGTTGTATTTATTAAATTACTTTTTCTGTAACTTACAATTGATTTTGCTATTTTTCTTGAGTTTTTTTCGTCTCCGTAATGAAAAAAAATATCACTCAGTTCTTTTTCATCAAATTCATTTATAATTCTTTCAGCAGTAAGTTTGCTATTAATCTTATCCATTCTCATATCCAATGGACCTTCTGATGAAAATGAAAACCCTCTACTTGGGTCATTGAGTTGAGTATTAGATATTCCAAGATCAAGAATCAAACCATCGAACTTTGTCATCCCATATCCACTAATAATTTTTTTTAAATTACTGAATTTTTCATTAAAAAAGGAAAATTTACTTGGATATTCTTTTTTTAACTCATCTGCATATTTTTGTGACTGACTATCTCTATCAATTGCTAGAACACTACATTCGGTTTCAGAAAGAATCTTTTTTGAATGTCCTCCTTGACCAAAAGTTCCATCGATATATTTTTTTTTTTGCTTTGGTTGTAGATATGAAATAACCTCATCTGCCATTACTGGAAGATGTTTTAAATCAGTATGCATATTTAATTTGCTTGTCTTCTTAAAAAAGCTGGAATCTGAAGTAAGTCATCATCAACATTTTTTGATTCTATTTCATTAATTTCTTCTTCAATTTTTATATCTTCTTCTTCACTTAAATGTTCATTTGATTTGTTTTCTAAAATTTCTTTCATTTCATTTTTAAATTCTGCATCACTTTCCTCTGAAAAAGGTTCTTTACTCTCAATTTCTGATTGTATTTTGTTCTTTTTTCTTCTTCCAAATATCATTGAGAACAATGATCTTTTTTCAGAATCTTTATTCTTTTCTTTGATCTCATACTCTAAATCTGATTGTGTTGTATTTATTTCTTTTTCGATATTTGGTGAGGAGGGTTGAAGATCNACAAAAAAGCTTGTTTGTTTNGTTTCCTNATTCANNNTNTTATTAGAAAAACTTTTGACATTATTAGAATTACCCTCGAATTCGTNTATCCTATCTATATTAGNAAGTTTTTCTTTATGTATGATATTTTTATAGTAATTTTCACAATCGATACCAGTAGATACTACAGATATCTGAAATTTTCCTGTTAGATCTTTATCTTTCTGAACTCCCCATATCAAATTAGCATCTTCATCTGACTCTTCTCTTACTCTGTTAATTGCAAGATCAATATCATGAAGACTTGTGTCATCACCGCATCTTACATTTATTAGCACNCCCTTTGCGCCTTTCATTGAATTATTCTCGAGTAANGGGTTGGATATTGCCATTTCTGTNGCTTCAGTTACTCTATTTTCACCTTCTGANACTCCGGTGCCAAGATGAACTTTTCCAGTTTCACTCATTATTGCNTTAACATCNGCAAAATCATGATTCATNACCCCNGTATTGACCATTACATCAATAATACTTTTNACTCCGTCAATTAAAACATTATCAGCAAATTGNAGGGAATCAGTAAATGAAGTTTGAGGTTTTGCTAGATGAAATATATTTTGATTTGGAATAATGATNAGGTTATCAACATATTTTTGCAGCTCGATAATTCCTTCCTCAGCTCTTCTGATTTTTCTTTTTCCCTCCATTTCAAATGGTTTTGTAACTACCCCTACNGTCAAGATACCTAGTTCTTTTGCTATTCGAGCAATTACAGGAGATGCTCCAGTTCCTGTGCCGCCCCCCATTCCAGCAGTTAAGAAAACCAAATGTGAACCATCTAGGTAGTCTTCAATTTCTCCTGCAACTTCATCTGCAGCCTTTTTACCCATTTCGGGATCTGCACCGGCTCCAAGTCCCATTGTACAAGAAGGACCGAGTTGCAGCGTTTTTTCTACTTTTGAATTTTTTAATTGTTGGCTATCTGTATTCACATTTAGGAATTCTACTCCTTCAACACCTGATTCTTTCATACTATTTATTATGTTTCCACCTGCTCCCCCAACTCCTATGACAAGGATTCTTGGCGACAAGTTATTTACTTGAGATGGCATTTGAAGATGAAGAGTCATTTTTTTTCTCCTTTAAAGTCCCTTGGGAATTGGTTTTAATCTAGGATTTAATTTTTTATCAGTTGCTTTTTGGATCATTTTGTTCTTTTTCTTTTCATACGAATTTGGATTCCACATTTGAAAAGTAGGTCCCAGGCCAACAAAAAGAACAGAATTTTCNATTTCNGCATGATTAATTAATTTTTTNGGTAAAATAATTCTNCCTTCTCTGTCAAAAGGGAGTTGTTCAGCTTCACCAAAATATAAAGAAATTAAATCAAATTCTTCTCTAGAATATTTATGGTTACTATCCAAACTATTAGAAATATTTTCCATCCTTTCAATTCCACATGCATCTATTGATTTCTCACTATACGATGGAAAAGCAACAACACCATTGAAAGTTTGATTTTTTAAAGTATTTCTAAAAGAGGACGGAACGGAAACTCTACTTTTTGCATCCATTTTATTTGTAATTGTTGATAAAAATAAAGTCATAAAAGTCCTCTCTTGGGATTATATGGGATAATATGGTATATTCTACCATAATTCAAGATAAAATTAAAAAAAAACTAGATGGTCTATAAGCCGGATTCTGTACCTATAAAGGTTATGGCTATTAATCTTAGATAATTGTTACCAACTACCTTTAGCGTCCTACCATACTTGGTGCAGAACATCACCTGTCATAAGACATAGTTTCTTGGACTTGCTCCCAAAGGGGTTTACAATGCCTTTTTTGTTACCAAAAAAGCGGTAGGCTCTTACCCTACCTTTTCACCCTTACCAAAAATGGCGGTTTATTTTCTGTTGCACTTTCCCTAGGGTTACCCCCGCCGGGAATTATCCGGCTTTGGTGTTCTGATGAGTCCGGACTTTCCTCCTTAAAAAGGCAGCCATACAACCATCTAGTATTTATAATTTAGTTATTTATTATAATTGATGTCAATAATTTTTTATTTTCAGTAAATCTAGAGATTTATTTAAACTCGATCTNTTTANCGGCTTATTNAGTCTTTTTGGCAAATGGTGTCTATGAAANGCATCGANAATCAGTTTATTGTCTTGTTTATTAAAANTTTTAAGGTANGAATAACCAATCTTTCTCAAATTTTTGATAAAAATTTTATAGTCTCTATCAATTAGTTTNGAATTATCATTTCGATCNTTGGCCCANAGGCCCAAAGAGTTTTCATGTAATATTTGCCAAGGAAATTGGATACCAGGATCAATTTTGCGAAGAGGAGCAATATCGCTATGGCCAAGTATTTTAGAATCAAAAATTTTATATTTACTTTTTAAATATTTAACTAAGGTAACTAGTTTTCTTATCTGTTCTTTTTTGAAGGGTGATTTTTTTTTTTCTCCTTCGTTAACTATTTCTATCCCAATAGATCTACTGTTTATATCGGAAGATTTCATCCACCTTGAATCACCTGCGTGCCATGCCCTATATTTTTCATCAACAAGGTTATAAACCCGACCATCTATATCAATCAAATAATGACAGCTTACTTTTCTATTTCTACAAGTGAGTAGGTCTACAGCGTGACTAAGTGTTTTTGTTTCAGTGTAATGAATTATAATGAAATTTATGTCCTTTTCCCTTGAATCATAATTTTTGGATTTAAATTTATGGGAGATATTTAGTTGACAACCTGACATATATTGTTTTTATAGACTAATTATTTTTATGATAAAATTAAACTTAATCTTTTTATTATTTATTTCTTTGTTCTTTTTTACAGATTTAAAAGGAGCAGAAAAAGTGTATTCTAAAGTGGAGTTGTCAAGCCTTTACATGAGCCCAAGTGTTGATGCTCCAATAATCTATCCGATCGAGCAAGGAAAAGAGTTTATTGTTAAAGAAAAAAAAGATAGTTGGTTCCATGTCATTGACGAACAAACTGGGTTGGTAGGTTGGGTAAAATCAGATCTTCTTTCAAAACAAAAGCCATCAGGTGATTTTAAAAGAAAAAACTACAATGAATCCTTTAAAAACTTTAAAGGTAGAGTCTTAGAAATGAGTCAATCTATAAAAGATGCAATATCAGTTGAAACATTCATTGATGTAAAGCATTTGGGTGGNGCCGCTGCTGTAGTTATTGCACATAATGACTGGTTTAAGGGAAGAAGACATTCCAATCAAGCTTTTCAAGTTTATGATATGTGGATGAATCAAAATCAATCTCCATCTTTTCTTTCATTTAGAGACGAATCGGGTGATGAAAAGTTTATCATTTTATCCGGTCCTCACAGGCCAAGATATTTAAAGTCCTCAAAGTAGTGAGAAAACTATTTAGATTTTCTATTTCTCTATTTTTTTTTACTTTNCTAGTTATCCTGATACTACCATTATTTATAGATAAGGAAGAGGTGATTGAAAAATTAAATAATAAAATAAAAGATGACTATGGACTTAACATTTCTTTCGATAAAAACGTAGATATATCATTTATCCCTTATCCAACACTAAAAATTAACGATTTAATTTATTTAGATGAAAATACTCGAATTGATTTATCAGTTAAAAAATTAAATTTAATTACTTCATGGAGATCAATATTTAATTTTGATCCAGAAATTGTCTCTCTTGAGATTTATTCGCCATATTTAAGAATTAATTCAAATAAAATTACACGATCAAATAAAATCCATATGTATTATGTTAACAATTCCATAAATAATCAATTTAAACAAATTGACGATATTTTAAAAAAAATTGAATTTATTAAAATTGCTGATGGAAAAATAGAAAATCTTCAAAAAGAAGGCTTTTTTTTCGAAGAAATTGATTTGACAGTTAGAGGTAAAAATAAAATTGAATGCGTTGGTGCTTTTAGTATAAAAAAACTTTTCTCAGAATTTAGGTTAAGTTTAAATGGGGATCAACTTTCTTCTTTAGATTTCATACTCCAACAAAAAATAAAAAATAAAAATAAAATAGATTATGCCGGTAAAATTTCATTTGAAAGAAATTCATTACTAATTGATGGTGAAGTAAAGAGTAAATTTTTAGATATTAATGAATTCTTAACAAGTTCATTTTCTATTTTATATATGAACCAAGATAGAATATTTATTTCTAATGATTTTAAATTAAAAATTAAAGGAAGCTTAAATTTTAAAGTTGAGAAGATTGGATTCAATAACTTTTCCTTGGTAAATAACCAATTTTTATTAAATTTCGATAATCAATCTCTTAAAATCAAAAATTACTCAGCCAAAGTAGATAATTCTTTAGTAAAGGGCGAAATTGCATACGGAATTAATAATAATCAACTTAATGGGGTAATGAAAATAAGTGATTTTTTCCTTGATGAGAAACTTTACGGTAANACAAAATTTGATCTATATGATGGATACGCAAGTTGCGAAATATTTTTTTCTTCAATGCTAGATGATTATGATTTTGAAAAAATAATTGATANGACNAGGTCTGAAGGAANGTGTAAAATTGGAAAAATAAAGTTTAAAGGACTAAATTTAAATAAGTTGGCAAGTAANGTAGATGAAATAAAAACATTATCAAATCTTTTGGAGTTTCTTAAATTTGAAAAATTTGAAGGAACTTCAAATTTNGACTCTATAGTATTTAATTTTGTTATTAAGAATTCATTTCTTAGGATAAAAGATCTAAAGGCTGAGCATAAAAATCTGAAATTAAATTCAAACGGGAAATATCATATAATAAATGACCAAATAAATGTTGATACGGATGCATTTTTTAAAACAACAAAGTATAATAATNTGCCTCCACTAGGAATAAATCTTAGTGGATCATCCAAGGAATACAAGGTTTCATATGATTTTGATAAATTAAAGGAAAAATTATTNAATGAGAGTATTAACAAAATTCTAAAAGAACAGAAATCAATTGTAATAGACCCTGGNTCAATAAAAGATTTTTTAAAAAACAGAAAAAAGGAAAAAATTGACCCTAANGAAATAATTGATTTTTTTATCAATTAAATCATTTTTTTTACATCAACTATTTTTTCGAACTCTTCGATGGTAAGGTATCCTAGTTTGACTGTCGCATCTTTNAGTGAAATATTTTCTTTGTAAGCAAGCTTAGCAACTTTGGCTGCCTTTTCATAACCTATTTTGGGGTTGAGTGCAGTTACAAGCATTAATGAATTGTTCAAATTTTTTTGAATGACTTCTTTATTCGCTACGATTCCCTCTAAGCAATTAGTAGAAAATGAATCAATCGCATCAGTAATTAGTTCAATACTTTTTAGTGTATTAAACATTAAAAGAGTTTTGTTTGCATTTAATTGGAAGTGTCCTTGGGTGCCTGCCACTGAATTAGAAAAATTTAAACCCATTATGTGTAAACAAACTTGTGATAGAGCTTCGCATTGAGTTGGGTTTACTTTACCTGGCATTATTGACGAGCCTGGTTCATTAGAAGGAATAATTAATTCGCCAATTCCACATCTCGGCCCAGATGCTAAAAGTCTTATATCATTAGCTATTTTATAGCAGGCAATAATTAAGGTATTAAGTGAATTTGAAAAATGAACTATTGATTCATGAGATGATAGTAATTCAAATTTATTCTTAGATTCTTTGAATGTTAAACCGGAAATCATCTGTAGTGCTTTAATAAACCCTGCAATGAATTTATTTGGGGCGTTGAGCCCTGTTCCAACAGCTGTTCCGCCCTGTGCAAGATACAAAAGGTAATTGATAGATTCTGAAATTCTTTTTTTGGCGTTTTCAATTTGTCCTAGGTAGCCAGTAAATTCCTGACCAAGTGTGATTGGGGTGGCATCTTGAAGATGCGTTCTACCTATTTTAATAATTTTTTCAAAGTGATTAATTTTTTTTTTTAAAATCTTTATCATATTNTTTATTGATGGGAAAAGTTTTTNATTAGTTTCTAAAACAATAGAAATATGCATTGCAGTTGGAAAAGAGTCATTTGATGACTGACCCATGTTACAGTGGTCGTTTGGGTGAACTGGTTCATATTCCCCGAGAGGTTTTCCTAATTCTTGATTAGCTTTGTTAGCAATTACTTCATTNAGATTCATGTTTGTTTGGGTNCCAGAGCCAGTTTGCCAAACNGACAAAGGAAATTGATCTAACATATTTCCTTTAATTATTAAATCACAAACTTTGATAATTTTACTTCCTATTTTGGAATCCAATTGATTTATAGCAATATTACTTACAGCTGCTGCTTTTTTTTGCATTGCAAACGCTTTTATAAACTCAGGTGGTATTAGGTCATTCCCGATGCGAAAGTTTTGAAGACTTCTTTGAGTTTGTGCGCCCCAAAGTTTTTCANAGGGCACTTTAACATCACCCAAACTATCTTTTTCAATTCTATATTTATTTTTTTTTTCTGAAGTCATCTAATGTTATAATTTTCTTTGATTTTGTTGGGCTTTTTCTTTCTTTTTTTTGCTTATTTTTTACAGACTTTGACTGAGCATCTTTTAATTCNAGTTGTATACTAAATTTAACAAATGGATCATAAAATTTTATAATTGATTTGAAAGGGATTTGAAGAATCTCTTTTTTTTTATTGAAGGTAAGAGTTACGGAAAAGAAATTTTTTTTAACATTTAAGTTCCAATATTGGTTTTGAAGGACAATTGTCATTTCTTTAGGATATTCTTTAGCAAGTTTCTGAGAAATTTTTACGTCTGAATCTTGTGTTTTAAATGTAATATAAAAGCAATGGTTTGATGAAATTTTTGACTCAGAAAGATCTTTTAAAATATCTTTTATTACACCTAAAATAGCTGTATTGATTCTTTGACCGTAATCTATAAAGATTTTTTTCATAAATTTAAATTCCTTAAACCTTAGCAAAAAAAATATTATTTTAAAATATAAACATTTTCAGGTGCTAAAAAAGAGTTTTTAAAATTGTAAAAACTAGCATTATAAGAATTAGTGAATAGATAATTAATCTAGCAAATTCATGCATCAGAAATTCTTCAACAAAAATTCATGTATAAAATATGCAATAATGAGAAAAAAGATACCAATTGTAAATGTTGAAATAAAATTAAGACCTAGATTCTTGGCAAAAAGAAAAGGTACAAAAAATGTAAGAGACAAAGGTACACCAACGAAAATACTTTTTGCAAACAATATAGTTTTATCGAAATCTTTATTTTCCATGTAGGAAAAGCCGATTGAAATAATACTTACAAGTGGTAATGCAATAAGAAAACCAGAAAGTATTGGTTTTTTGATTGATAGCCAGCTAGCAAAAGCTATCAGGATGCCAGAAAACAAAACTTTGGCGATAAAAAACAGCATTGATTTAATAATAACGTCTTACCCAAAAAAATTTTTTATTTTTGAGATTGGACTTCTTAAAGGCTCGTAAACTCTGTCGATAAATTCNATGTGACTAGAGAGTTTTTTTTCCAGTTTGGTCATAGATTTTTGAAGTTTATCGATTTTTTCTTCTAATCTTCTGATATGCTGAAGGTCATTGTTGTCCATATAAATAATGTAGTTGTTAGGTGGAAAATAGTAAATAGTTTTTTGAAAAAGAATTTATGATTTTGTTAATTTTAGAAAATAAGATTTAGTAAATTTATCAGGAAATTCTTTTGGTTCGTTCTTTTTTGAAAAAATAATATAAACTGAGATAATTAGAGCAAAGCTTATATTCAAATATATAAATACCTTAAAAAATAATGGGAACATAATTTATTAATCGACTTAAATAATTTTTTGTTAAGGATTATTCCCATTCTAGCTCGGTATAAGCTTTAGTTATGTTAGAGTAATGGTATTCTGTAAACAAAAGCCAATTTTCTTTATTTACTTCTTCTGGATTGAGAATTTCATTTTGAAGAATTTTATTAATTGATTCTTGTAAAGAAACATTTTTTTCTATGAAGTCTCTCAGTTGATTTATAATCCTATTGAAGTAATTGAGCATAGGCATAACTGCTTCATTCTTAGGTATTGCATTGCCGTGCCCAGGAACAATTAATTCTAAATCCATTTCCAAAATTTCTTCAAGATTTTTTTTCCACCCTAATATACTGGCTCTTATAGAAGGAACTCTTGTCACAAAAATATTTTCTGACCACAATACTTTAGTTTTTTTATCTAATACTGAGAGATCATTATCGGTGTGTCCACTGCCCCATGCTTTTATCTCAATTATTCTATCTCCTAGATCTATTTCTTTTGTTTCTTTAATTTCGACCAATAAATCAGCTGTGACTGGTTTAGCATTATTTATTATATCAAGTTTGATATTTGAATATTGAAGATTCTTATAAAACTCAAAATTAGTAAGTAACGACCTGTTTAATTTTTCATGCCCTACAATCAATGGTTTTTCNTNTAAAAAAACCTCTGTNCCAAANAAATGATCNGGATGGGAATGAGTNATTACCACATGGGAGATTGGTAAATTTGAAATTTCTTTNATTTTATTTAAAAGTTTTTTTGCTATTAATTGAGTTCCACCTGTATCAATAACCATAATTGATTTTNCCCCAACTATAAAACCTAGATTAGCAATATCACCTTCATTCTTTTCATTTGCATCTTCATGAACTCCGTAATGAACATAAACTCCCTTAGCAACCTCTGATATTGAGAAAGCATTTGATTTTGAGGAAAATAAAAAAATATAAATAATTATAAGAAATTTAATCATTCTTCAGTAATTTTTAGTTATAGTTTTAAGCTAAATTTTTCTTCAATGAATAATAAGTTATTCATTTATAATAGGGAAGTAATATCTAGAGTTTGACATACAAATTTTAATTTCTATATATATTTGATAATAATTATCAATATTATGTTGACATACAAATCTGGTAATGATAATCATTATTAATAATTATAATTATGCATGCGAAATCGTACTAAAAACTTACTAATATTTAAAAGGGATTTAAAATGATCATTAAAAAAAAGAATACAGATTCAGTAATGACTGAAAGGGTAGCACCTAAATATGCTCGTCAAATGTCAAGGTTAGCATTTACTTTTTGCTTTATGTTAAGTGCCAATGTTTACGCTCAGGACTACACTTATGTTGCTCCTGATGTAAACATTTATGAATCGCCAGAGCAGGATTTTGAACTTCCCGGCTCTGGTGATTACATTCCAACTGAGCATATAAGAAAATATAATTTTCAAAATATCAACGATATCCTAAGAAATTCTACGGGCGTCTATTCTAGAGAAGAAGACGGCTACGGAATTTTTCCAAATATTAGTTTAAGAGGGGTGAGTACGCTCAGAACGGCCGCAGTAACTATGCTTGAAGATGGGATCAATATTGCTCCAGCTCCATATTCTGCTCCTGATGCTTACTATTCACCATTAGCTGCAAAAATGAACGCAATCGAAATTCTTAAAGGTAGTGCTCAATTTAGATATGGTCCTCACACAACTGGGGGTGTTATTAACTACCAAACCACACCAATTGATTTCGGACAAAGAGCCTATGGTAGCGTTTCCTATGGTTCATATAACGATATTACCACTCACGCATACGGAAATTATGGTATTACTGGAAGATACGGTGCCCTTGCAATTTTGGGTGAGGCATACTGGCGTGATAACGATGGATTCCGAGACTTTAACGGACCAGTGGATCCAGATGGAGCTGGACCACAAGATCACTATGGTAATGACGGAGCAGGAGGACTTTCACAGATCGCTCCCATGGTTAAAATTTTATGGCAGCTCCCAACAACAAACAAAATTACGTTGGAACTGAAAGGGGCTTACAACAGTCTATTTTATGCTGAAGGTTATGCCGGCTTATCAACGGCTGATTTTAATGCAGATCCATATCAAAGATACGTAGCAAGTCAATTGGATCACATGAATTCAGAAGCGAAAACATATTACGCCAAAGTTCATGCTGAAATAACTGATAACATTAGAAATACAACTACTTTTTATTACAATCAGTTTTATAGAGATTGGTACAAACTAGCTAAGGTAAATAGTAAGAACTTAAGAGAAATTACTTCAAAAGCTTACACAGCCAACACAACAGACCTTGGTATCTTTAAAGGTACAACTGCTGGTACTATTCAGTATAAATCAAACGACAGACAGTATTATGCTTATGGCGTTATGAACCAGACGGACTTCGATTTTACCACTAATATCTTAAACAGATCTATTGATCATGATTTAAAAGTTGGTTTTAAAATACACTATGACTCAATCAATAGAGATCAGTACAAGCATGATTATACACAAGCAACAACCGGTGTTTTAACTCATGCTGGAACTACATTCGATGCTGATAGAAACCAAAAAACAAAAGGTGTTGCTGCTTACTTTGAAGAGTCGGCAACAATAAATAACTTTGTAGTATCATTTGGTTCTAGATTTGAATATATCAAACAGCATTATAGAAGTGGAGCCGCTACAATGGGAACTANTGACAACTTGGAAGAAAAAACCTATGCATTTGTTCCAGGCGGTGGATTAACTTATAATCATGACGAAAACTGGCAATGGTATGGTGCTGTGTACAAGGGTTTTGGATTCACATCACCTAGTGGAGCCCGCGATGATGGTACTCCAATCCAACCTGAGAAGAGTGTTCAAAAAGAAATTGGTGTCAGATACGCTGATCAGAACTTTACAGCATCATGGATCGGATTCAAAACTGACTTTGATAATGTGTTAGTTCTTGCCAACTCCAACACAGGCGGAATTGCAGATAACGCTGGTAAGATAGTATCTAAGGGTTTTGAGTTTATGACAACTTATGCTCCAGAAGATCTTCTACCTTTCCCTGGTGACACAACGTTTTATGCAAATTACACGTTCACTAATGCTAACTTAGATGGCGATTCTACATCAACTGACTCCGAGTCAATGTTTGCAGGGGGACTAGATGGTAACAATGTTCCATATATTCCTGAGCACACTTTCTCTGGAGGTATTGATTATGGATACGGTCCATTCAGCTTCGGCATTAATGTGACTCATCACTCAGAATCCTATGGTACTGCTTCTGAAACAGAAACAGAAATGAGTGGTTCAACCCCTGACGCTAGAGCTGGGAGAATAGATTCAGCTACTCTTCTTAATCTACGTGCAGGCTATGAGATCAATAAAAACTATTCTATAACTGCCGGTGTAAATAACGCCACTGATCTTGAGTATATATCTTCAAGACACCCAGATGGTGCTAGACCTGGCAAGCCTTTAACTGCATGGGTTAAAGGAATCGCGAATTTTTAGGGTATTTTATCCTTAAAAATGGTTGAGAGGACTTGCACGAATATCACTCCCCAGTAATCATTCCTGCAAGTCCAATCACAAAATTAACATAAAATGAGAAAAATATTAGACATATTTAATCAACAACAAGATTCGGTTGAAGAAGAAGCAGAAGCCCTCGATGACTTCGATCATATTGTTGTAGAAATCATTGATGACGTGGTAAAAAAGAAGAAAGATTTACACGCAAAATATGATCAACTTTTCGACAAACTTTGGGTATCTGCAAAACCGATCAAAACAAAAAAAACTTTTGCAAAAAAACTTCTTAATAGACTATTAAAAGAATCCGACCAAATTTTCATNAAAGGACAGATACTTGCAGCAAAGTTGTGCCCAGTTTGTGAAAAACAAAGAAATTCAGAAAAAATATTTAAGTTTTCAGACCGCATCCACTAAGCATCAATCTTAAATTTACAAAGTTCATGTAACNTACTGAGTCTATATCATCGAAATAGTCTTGATGTATTAGATAAATTGTATAAAAATAATCAACATTAACTGGTTGCGACATATAAAATGCCTTATAAATCTATAATTTTTTCTTCAATACTGATTATATTATTCTTTTTTAACTACCAGAAAGGTTCAAAAAAAGATCATTTTATTGTACTTCAATCAACCACTTCAACACGAGATTCAGGTCTTTATGATTTTATACTTCCAAAATTTAAGTCAGCATATGGTATTGAAGTCAGAGTCGTAGCGGTTGGAACAGGTCAGGCTATAAAAAATTCAATGCGCTGCGATGGCGATATTTTAATAGTTCACCATAGAGAATCAGAAAATCAATTTATAAAGGATGGATATGGGCTCTACAGAAAAGAGTTCATGTATAATGATTTTGTACTTATAGGACCTAAATCTGACCCGGCAGATATCGGAACTACATATTCGATTTCAGAATCTCTTGAAATTATAAAAGATAAAAAAAGTATATTTATATCTCGTGGAGATGAGAGTGGCACCCATAAAAAGGAAATAAAGCTTTGGGATTTAATTAAGTTCAAACCAAATCCAAAAAAAGATAAATGGTATTACTCTGTTGGACAAGGGATGGGTAGCGCTTTGAATATAGCTATTAATAAAAATGCTTATATTTTATCGGATAGGTCAACCTGGCTAACTTTTAATAACAAAAAAGAACATACCATACTCGTGCAAAATGAACCAAATTTATACAATTACTATGGAGTTATTCCGATCAATCCCAAAAAGTGCCCTGAAACAAAAATTGACGCTAGTGAAATATTTATAAACTGGCTTGGTAAAGGCGAAACTAAAAGTTTAATTTCTTCATTTAAAATAAAGGGTCAACAATTGTTTTTTACAATCAATTGAATTCATTGTATGCCATATTTAAGATTTGAAATTAACAAAAAGGTTGAGGATAAAGTCAAACAGGATTTTATAAGTTGTGTTTCAAAAAAGTTTAGTGAAATTATGCAGACTGGAACAAAACATATTGCTATAAGTTTAGTTGAGTCAAGTAAAGATTCTTTGTATCTTGGACGAGCTAAAGAAAAAGATTACGTCTGTTTGATGAATTTAGATATAAGGGTAGGAAGATCAGATGATCAAATAAACAAACTTGTAAAAACTTATATGTCGGCAGTCAATAAAATTCTTGGAATAAAGCTAGAATGTCAGTATATTACAATTACTAAGCATGTGGGCGAAGAATTCCATTTAATTGAAGGCTCGCTTATGGATTGGACAAGAAATGATTCACCACTTGATGATTGATTATGTTAGTAAAAGTAATATTTCATTACAATCTTATTAACAAAAGTTGACAAATATTTTTGTAAATAAAGTTGAAAGTGAAGAATATCTTGTAACTGTAAGTGCTGAACTTGAAACTAAACATAATGTGAAAGTTTCTCAGACGACTTACTTAAATTATACTAAAGGGAAAATTTCACAAGAAAGACTTTTAGAATTCTGCTTTGATTTTTTACTTCAAAGAGAATCGAATACCTCTATTTTAAATTCATTTAAATTAGAGATAATTGAAGTTTATTTTCCTGAATTTAAGGAAGAGCTAAAAAAATGGTTGGACTCCAATGTGAAATAGAAACTTTTTATAGAAGTTTGTTAAAAAATTTCATATATTGTTCTTAATAATAACATAATTTAAAGGAGGTGATCTGATGTCTAGTATTATAGATTCAATTCAAATTAATGTATCTAACTTTTTGTCAGAGCAACCTTTGATGAAAAATTAGGTAATTTTCATTAATTTGATTGCTTTAATACGGAAAGGGGATTTTTATCCCCTTTTTTTTTCATAAAATATTTATGGTACAGCTAATTTTTATTTTTATTATCAATGTCTTTCCTCATTATACATTTTCTTCTACGGAGATCTTAGAATGTCTGGTTAACAAAGAATTAGAAAATAATCAAATAACTCCAAACAAGCTATATACGTCAAAAACAATTAAAATCTTTATTGATAAAAAAAATGAATGGGTTAGTGAGGTCTCATTTAAAGAATTTTCAGACAATATTGAATTGAAAGAAAGAGTTAAGAAAAACTATCTTGGTGATAAAAAAATCATAAAATTCTCTTTTTATGAATATTATTCCTCAAGCAAGAAAATACTTGAGAACATGTATAGCATAATCATTGAAAAATTCTCTGGATTGATAAGGTATAAAAAATACTATTTTAACGGCACTACAACACCTTATTTTACATCTGAAATTGTTGGAAATTGTAAGTAATAATTTCTTCAACTCTTTGTAAGCGAAATTTGAACGATTTCATTTTTTGAACCCAATCTCATTTTTGGTCCCCAACATCCAGCACCAGATGAAACAAATAATTTTGAGGAAAAATTTTCATAAATTCCATATATATATTTATGTTTTAATTTAACTATAAAGCTAAACGGAAAGATCTGGCCTCTGTGAGTATGACCACACAACATTAAGTCTACTTTGTCTTTTGCCACTTTCCAAATTTCTGGTTTATGAATAAATAGTAAATTAAATACATTCTTCTTAATTAATTTATTCAGAATTAACTTTTGTTTATTTATATTGAATTCATCACCTATACCTAAAAAATTGATATCTTTGTAATATAAAGAGTCTTGCTCAAAAATTTTAAATTTTAGGCTTCGAATTTTTTTTTTTATTTGTGAATAATTTTCTAGGTATAATTCNTGATTACCAGATGTGAAAAAAATTGGTATTTTTATTTGTTCAAATAGTTTTAAATGATTGATATCAAATTTACTTGAATCAATTAAATCTCCTCCAATAAGAATAATATCTGAGTTTAAGTCTTTTACCTTATGAATTATTTTCTCTAGATGTTTTTTTGAGTTTGACCCTAAGTGAACATCACTTATAAAAGTTATTTTTACATTATTTTTTAGTTTTTTAGATTTTACTATAATTTCTCGTAAGCTAATTAATCTTCCATTAATCAAACTCCAAAGAGAAAGTAAAAAGATGAGAACTAAGCTTAATTTTCCAAGCAAAGGATTACTTATATCGGCAAACAAATTAAGAATGAGAACAAAATTAACTATTGTGAAACTTATAAAACCTATTCCTAATCCTTCATAAATAAGGAATTTTATGAAAAATAAATTGTATTTAGATTTAAAGTAATAAATCAAGAAGATATAAAAAAATATAGATAGGGTAAAAGATGAAGGTTTAATGAAACTTTGATCATAGATTAAATACAGTAATGAATCAAAAGGATAAAAATANAAACTATAAGTGATCAGTGAACCAATCACGAATATCAAAAACTTTTTATAAAATTTATTATACATATTTTTCTTTTTCAAATATTTTTATATAGTATAAAAGATCAAAACTCATGATATTATAAAAGATGTTTTTGATAAGTATTTTAGAAAAATTAACTAACNTTTTTTATAATAATAAATTAACAAATTAAATAATTGATATGAAATCCTTTGAAAAATTTATGGAAAATTTAATGTTTTCTTCAAGGTGGTTATTAGCTCCTTTTTACTTTGGATTGATAATCGCTTTGTTTTTTCTGCTTATTGTTTTTCTTAAGGAAATTATTCATTATGTATTACATTTTAGTACAAATGAAACAGAACTAATCTTATTTATACTCACTCTAATTGATTTATCATTTGCGGGAAACCTTCTTATAATTGTAATATTTTCCGGGTACGANAATTTTGTATCAAAAATTAATATTTCTAATCACGAAGANAAACCTGAGTGGATGGGAACCGTTGATTTTGGAGGATTAAAGCTTAAGCTAGTATCATCGATTGTNGCCATATCAGGTATTCATTTGCTAAAAATATTTTTTGGTTTGGAAAAATATACAGATTCTCAAATATTATTATTTATTGCAGTACATTTAACATTCGTTTTGAGTGGAGTTCTTTTGGCTTATATGGATACTCTTGTTGCAAAAAAAAAAAAATAAATTAATTNTTTATGNAAAAATAAGNCAAAAAATGCTTGCTCCATTGCCAGCTATTNCTGATAATAATATAATAAACATTCAAAAATGCTTTTTACACTTTCAGATATTATTTATAAATTTAAAAAAAAAGAGATTTTCAAAAAGAAAAAATTNAATTTTNCAGAAGGTGAACATGTTTTATTACATGGTAAATCAGGGTGCGGAAAAACCACATTAGTCAACTTAATGTCTGGCTTACTNAGACCATCATCAGGAACTATTTTTTTTGAGAATGTNGANTTTTCANCNTTATCTGATNGTGAGTTAGATGATTTAAGATCAAACAATTTTGGATTAATCTTTCAGAGGCTTCATTTAATTGGTCATTTAGATGTAGAACAAAATTTAAAATTGGCGTCCAAAGTATCAAACGCTAAAAATATCTTGTCTTTAATAAAATATCTTGGACTTGAAGACAAAAAAAAACAATTAGCCAAAGATCTAAGTGTTGGAGAAGCGCAAAGAGTTGCAATAGCCAGGGCAGTTGCAAATAATCCAAAAGTGATTTTTGCTGATGAACCAACTTCTGCATTGGATGATCANAATACAATNAAAGTAATNGAACTTNTGTTTGACCAAACANAAAAAAATAAATCTACTTTANTGGTTGCATCTCACGATGACAGGATTAAAAAGTATTTTTCTAGAGTTNTAAAAATGTAATTATGAGTGATTTAAGTTTTATTTTTTATTCATTAAGATCCAGACTGCTTAATTCTACACTTTCAGTATTTTTAACGGCGTTTGGTGTTNCATTGGCACTACTTCTTACTCAATTTGGCAACCACATCCAAAATAGATTGATTAAAGACGGAAAAAATATCGATATTGTTGTAGGTTCAAAGGGGAGTCCCTTACAACTAATTTTGTCAACAGTATATCATGTTGATAATCCACCAGGAAATATTGCTTTAAGTGATGCTGAAATTTTAATGAAAAACCCTTTAGTAAAAAGTTCTATACCCATTGCATTAGGTGATAATTGGAAAGGTTATAGAATAGTTGGNACCACTTATGAATATTTGGATCATTATAATGCTTTTGTTNAAAAGGGAAGATTATGGAAAAANGATTTTGAAATNGTAGTTGGTTCAGCAATAAATCTANATANAAATTCAGAAATTTCAGGCGCACATGGTCTATTAGAAGGAGGTAACGTCCATCATGATGAAAAATATAAAGTAGTTGGGATAATGAATCAAACAGGAACAGTTTTAGATAGATTAATTCTAACTTCTTTGGNTTCTGTNTTAAAAATTCATGAGTTTGATGATCATAATNAAAAAAAAAAGGATTTAAAAAATAATCACGTGCATCCAGAAGAAAAAAAGAATGATCATCACACACATTCAGCAGAAGAAGAGCACCAACATGATCATCATGATAAGCAATCGGAAGATGATGATCATGGTCATAATAATANTTCTACTTATCAAGAAAAAGAATATAATACAAAAGAAATCACGGCATTAATTATTAAAACAAGCTCACCAATTGCTAATATAAATCTACCTCGTCAAATTAATAAAGAAACCTCTATGCTTGCTGCGAACCCTGCAGTAGAAATNACTAGACTGACTACTATGCTTGGGCTNGGTTCTAGAACCTTTGCGATTCTTTCAATAATTCTCATNGCAATAGCATCATTGAGTATTTTTTCNGGCCTTGCAGCAAACCTTGAAAATCGTTTAGGAGATCTAGCAATCTTAAGAGCTTTAGGTTACTCGAAAAATAGAATTTTTAAGATAATTTGTTTTGAGGGAATGATACTTACGGTTCTTGGAATATTTTTCGGTATTTTGATTGGAATGATTGTTTTTAATTTCTTTATTCAAGCAATTAACTCTCTTAACATAAGTCAAGCTTCTTTTAGATTGATACCAAGCTTTTTTTTAATAATAACATGTGTGTTCTTCGCAGGATTTTTNGCTGCAATATTGCCNGCATATCGTGCTTCAAAAATTAGTGTTGCAAATCAACTTTCAAAAAATATATAAAATATGACATNATGAAAAAATCTGTCTCCAATAAACTTCATCTAAAGATTATATTNTTGTATTCTTTTTGTTTATTGTTTTTTTATGGAAATTCATTTAGCTTTACTATAGAAAAACCGGTTTACGATGATCCTATTATAGATCTAGATTCATCAAATTNTGATCCTGATTTTAATTTACAAGAAGAAATAGACTTATTATCTAATATTGATGATTTTATTGATTTACCTGAAGGTGCAACACCTTGGGAAGTTTTTGCTGAAACCGGAATGGATGAGTATACATTTGAAGATAATAAAGGTTTAGAATGGACAGGTGTTCGTCCNAAATTTACAANAGAAATAAANATTTTAGATTCAAAAAAAATTCTTNTACAGGGTTATATGTTTCCGCTTGACCAGAACGAAAAACAAAAAACATTTCTTCTTGTTCCATTTCCTCAAACTTGTCCATATTTCCCTCACGTTTCATCAAATCTTATAATTGAGGTTCATACAAAAAATCCNATTCTTTATTCTTATGAGGCTGTGAACATTGAAGGTGAGCTGGAGTTNGTTGAAAANGATGACTTATATAATATTTTTTTTAGACTCAACAATGCAAAGTTAGCTCTTAAATAATTCTTTAATTACATTTATTACAGATACCATTGATTTCGATATTCCAACTCAAAGTTTTGAATGAAACCTTATTAGTACTTTGTTTAATTACCTGTGGTAGTTTACAAATATGTGATTCAGTTACATCACCACAAGTACTACATATCATGAACTGTGACCCCTTATGAAAATGCCCAGCCTCGCAAATTGAATAAGCATTTAAGCTTTCGATACGATGTATAAAATTCTTGTTATGCCAAAATTCAATCGCTCTGTATGCAGTTGGCGGTTTTGGGTTATTCAAAACTTTTCCTAATTCTTTTAGAATCTCATAAGCTTTAAGTGGTTTTGGACTCTCAGCTATGATTTGTAAAACTTTTTTTCTTGGCTCTGTGTATCTGTGTTTGTTTTTAATACAAAAGTCGAAGGCCTTTTTTTCAATATTGTCATTCATTTTTTTAAAAATTTTTTCTATAAAGTAATAAAATTATATAGCATTAAATGTTAAGTTGTAACATAATTTTTGTACAAACTGATTATTTTAGTTAAGATACGTTAAATTATTCGTGAGCTGAATTTTCATTTAGGATAGTCAGTTTTATATTGGAGAACTTATGAAATAAATTCTCCAATATTTAACTGTCTTACCGTAGTTTTAATATAAATGATTATATTTCAAAATAATACAATCAATTATTTAGCTCTTTTAGCTTTTTTTATAAATTCCCATCCATTTGCTAGAGGTGCTTTTTTAATTATTTCAGTAGTTAAAAATGATAACCACACTCCCACCACAAAATCTTATTATGAAAAATTTTTAAGAAAATTAACCTTAAGATATATTAAATCTTTTTATATAAACATTAAGGTTATTTTATGAATTTGTTAGTAATTACAGCATTATATATTTTATTATATTTACCAATTTTTTGGATTTGTATTTATCCTGTTTACTGGTTGAATAAAAAAACTAAATCTAAGGTAAATCCATTTCTAATGAGTTTAAAAATTGAATTTCTTGGAAGTTCTGTGTCATCTTTAATTCGGTTTTTACTTGGAGGGGTTTATATCATTTTCTTCGGTTTACTTTACTCAGTAA
>PARN01000012.1 GCA_002711515.1 Rickettsiales bacterium
AAGAAAATTAAAAATAAGATTGGGCAGATTGATATTCCCTTCGTAGCAATACATAACCAAGGCCTTGATATCCAAAAAATCACAAAATCATATAATAATAAAAGAATTCTCGATAATGTCTCTCTAAACTTAAATAGAGGTGAATCTGTCGCTCTACTTGGACCAAATGGAGCCGGGAAAACTACATTATTTTACATAATGATGGGTTTAATCAAACCAGACAGTGGATCAGTTTTACTAGATAAAAATAATATTTCAGAATTACCAATGTACAGAAGGTCAAAATTAGGTCTTGGTTACTTACCTCAAGAATCTTCAATATTCAGGGGAATGAATGTTGAAGATAATATCATGGCTATTCTTCAGAAAACTTCAAACTCTGATGAAAATAAATTAAAAAAATTAAATAGCCTGCTTGCTGAATTTGGTATAGAACATATTAGGCTGGCACCATCAATGTCTTTATCAGGGGGTGAAAGAAGAAGGCTTGAAATAGCTAGATGTCTTGCTTCAAACCCCAACTTTGTTCTTCTGGACGAGCCCCTTGCAGGAATTGATCCGATTGCAATACAGGATGTAAAAGACCTTATTCAAAATCTAAAAAACAGAAATATTGGTGTTATAATTACAGATCATAATGTTAGAAGTACTTTGGAAATTGTTGATAGAGCTTATATAATTTTTGAAGGGAAAGTTCTTTTTGAGGGAAAGCCTGACGAAATTATAAATAATAAAAATGTTCGGACATTTTATCTGGGACAAAACTTTTGAGTTTAAATAATAATATCTCTATTTCTGGAAAACAGACTAAAATAGGAAATTCTCTCACAGAATATGTAAAAATTAATTTAAATGCTACTTTAAAAAAGTATTTTAGAAATTTTATAAATTCTGATGTGATATTTTCGAAAGACAGATTCAACTTTAAATGTGAAATTAATATTCATTTAGAGGGATCAATTTTTGTAAAGGGAAGTGCATTGAGTAACGATGCCTACGGTGCTTTTAATATTGCAAATGAAAAAATTAAAAAAAGAATAAGAAGATACCACAGAAAGCTTACAGATCACAGATCTAATGATCCGACCAAGCTCAATTATTTAGAGGCCAATCAATATATTATTAAAAACCCAGAGATAAATAAAATAAATGTTGATAAAGATGACCCTGTTATAATTTCAGAATCTGAAGAAATTATAAAGACTGTTTCAGTTAGTGAAGCAATTATGTTGATGAATCTGAATGATCAGAATGCAATTTTCTTTAAAAATGTTCAATCCAAAAGGCTCAATATTTTATTTAAACGTTCCGATGGAAATATTGGATGGTTAGATCCTAAGAAAAAAAAATGAAACTCAACGAATTTATTTCATTATCTTCAATTCATCTAAATGTAGAAGCGGATAGTGTTAAAAACATTTTTAAAAAAATATCAATTTTGTTTTCAAAAAGAGATCAAGAAAAAGCTTCAAATATTCTAGCAAAACTTAATGAGAGAGAAAGGCTGGGGTCAACTGGAGTTGGAAATGGAGTTGCAATACCGCATACAAAAATAATTGGTTTAAAAAAAACTCAAGTTATTTTTGTAAAATTGAATAACGCTGTCGATTTTTCGTCTGCGGATAAAAAGAAAGTAGATTTAATATTTTCAATTTTAGCTCCAGAAAATTCGCAGTCTGAGCACCTTTTAATACTATCATCAATATCAAACTTTTTAAGAAACAAGGTTAGAATAAAAGAGCTGAGAGAAGCTAAGGATCCTGAAAAAATTCTGGCAATCTTTTCAAATACTTAATGCAAACTGATGTACATTAGTCCTGATTGCATAATAGCTGCAATTGCAGCTTCTTTGCTATCGAACGCTGCTAATAATGTTCCGTCAGAACCGTAAACAGAAAAAATGTCTGTACTGTAGTTGTTTTCTTCGTGGATTTCTTTTTTTACGAATGCGTAGCTTACCGATTCGTTATCACTAAAGAAGTCGCCTGAGATACTATCTTTGTCTGTTTGATTTACCATTGTCTAAACTAATTAATTTGTCTTTTATCTTACCTCTGTTATCTTTTATTTCAATCTTCTTAGATTCCTCACTGCTAATAGGTTGTGATAAATCTACAAATAGCAAGCCATTTTCCATGGAAGCCTCTTCAACAACAATGCCATCGGCGAGAATGAAGTTTCTTTGAAATTGCCTTGTAGCTATACCTCTATGAATATATATTTTTTCATTTTCATCATCGTTCTTAGATCCTCTTATCTGTAGTTGATTGCCTTCAAGATTTATTTCAAGGTCTTTTTTCTCAAAACCCGCGACTGCTACAGTTATTCTGAGTAGACTAGCTGATAGCTGCTCGATATTGTAGGGGGGATAAGAGTCTGAAGAAAGCTTGGAAATTCTGTCAATTGTTCTTTCGAACTGTTCAAAACCTAAGAGAAATGGACTATTAAATACCGACATTCTGTTCACAAATCCTCACTAAAAAGAGCGAATTATTTAAAGAACCTTATAATTAAGCGTTCTTATATTATCTATTACATAACAATAAAATATTCAATGTTTTTTTATAAATATTATTATTGATTCTTATATAAATTTTTTACAAATAAATAATTTCGTATGCTCTCGATCTCAAAAATTTATATTAAACCTTGAAAAAAACATTTATCAAGAAATAGAATTGGTGGAGCTGGACGGGATCGAACCGACGACCTTCTGAATGCCATCCAGACGCTCTCCCAACTGAGCTACAGCCCCTATAATTTTAACTTTTTTCTATGTAGAATGCTCGTGCACCTTCAATAGATTCGAACTTAAGATTTGCTTCTTTCTTCAAATTTTCAACATATACCTTGTAACCCTTTTTGGCAGCTTCCTCACTTTCATATCTAAATATGCCAATTAAATGGGTTTCAGTAATATCTATCACTTCTATCGAAACTATTCCCTCTAAATTCTTTATAACCTCATATTTTATTAAAGCTCTAGTTGCATCAGCTTGCATTTTTGAGGCATATTTAAAGGTATTTATTCTGACAAACATATTATTTAATCTTCTTCCTTTTCAATTTCGATAATTTCTTCTACAGGTTCGTCGTCTGAATTTACATCCTCAATATCTTCGGCAACATCAATTTCTTCAATTTTCATATCCCCCTCGTCGTTTTTTTCTTCAACCTTTGCAACTTTCGGTGGCCTTCCTCGCTTAGATACATTTGTCAGTAATGAGTTAACTTCTGAGCCACAACTTGGGCAAATAATTGGGGTTTTGCTGAAGTCGAAGAAAAGAACACCACATTGAGTGCATTTTCTTTTTGCCCCTTTTTCAAAATCTTCCATTTTAAAATTCCCTTAGTAGAATAAATAATTTATACATTTACTTAACCAATGAAGAAAACTTTTACTCTTAAATCAACTAAATGTAAATGCTTAAAAGGAATAATACATGTACCTCCAGACAAATCAATATCAATAAGAGCTTTATTAGTTTCTTCTATTTGCTTTGGTAATTCAAAAATCAAAAACTTGTTAATATCAGACGATGTTATCAACACTTTAGAATCATTAAAAAAACTTGGAATCAAAGTTAAAAAAAAAAACAATTTCATCGAAGTATACGGTAATGGAGGATATTTTGAAAACCCTAAATCTAGTTTAGATTTAGGTAACTCAGGAACCGGTGTAAGACTTTTATGTGGGTTATTATGTAATAGAGGAGTTAAGGCAAGGTTAGTTGGTGATAAATCTCTCTCATCTAGATCCATGATGAGGATAGTAGACCCGCTGTCAAAAATGAATGCTGTATTAAAACATAAGAATGGTTTTCTTCCATTAGAGATCCAGAACAATCATGATACTTCAATACCAATTAAATATAATTTGAAATTTGGTTCAGCTCAAATAAAAAGTGCTATTCTTCTAGCTGGATTAAATTTAAAGGGAACGACTACTGTAAAAGAGAATATTCCAAGTAGAGACCATACTGAAATAATGCTGAAACACTTTGGGGCAAATATCTCAAAAAAGAAAAACATTATAAAACTTCAATCACCAAATTTACTAAAAGGTAACGATGTAGTTATTCCTGGAGATTTCAGTTCCGCTGCATTCATAATCGTTGCAACCTTAATAACAAAAAATAGTAACTCGACTATCAAAGATGTTGGTCTAAATTTTTTTCGAACTGGACTAATTGATGTTTTAAAAAAAATGCAGGCAAATATCACTTTAAAAAATAAACGCTATCAAAACGGAGAGTTAGTCGGTGATATAGTAGTGAAAAGCTCAAATTTATTTTCAATAACTGTAAATAAAACCATCTCACCAAGATTAATCGATGAATATCCTATTCTTTTTGTTGCTGCCTCTTTTGCTCAAGGAAAATCTAAATTTTACGGATTAGATGAATTAAAACTTAAAGAAAGTGACAGACTTAAATCAATGTCTCAGGCTTTGAAAGACGCTGGTGTAGAAATTTTGGAAAAAAATAATTCACTGGAAATATTAGGAAAAAAACAGAATAAAGGTGGGAATCAAGTACAAACAAACCTTGATCATCGTATAGCCATGTCAATGCTAGTATTTGGTATGGCTAGTAAAGAACCTGTTAAAATCGACGATATGAAAATGATAAAAACATCTTTCCCAAATTTCAAAAAAATTTTTAATAACTTAGGTGCAAAAATTGAGCTCGTTCAAAAATAAAAAACCTGTGATAGCAATTGATGGAACCGCAGGTTCCGGGAAAGGTTCATTAGCAAAGAAGATTTCACAAAAACTTGATTTTGATCATCTTGACAGTGGAATTTTGTACAGAGCTTTTGCTTTTCAATTCATTAAAAATAATCCGTCAAATAAAGGTTTAGAGAATATCTCATTTGATCTTAAGGCTTTTTTAAAAGAAAATAAGAGTATAAATCTCAGAACTGAGGAAATTTCAAAAAATGCATCAATAATTGCAAAAAATAAGATCGTTCGTGAAAGACTAATTTCCGTTCAAAGAGAATTCGTTAATAATCCTCCTGGAGGAAAGGGATCAGTTGTTGATGGAAGAGATATTTCGACTGTGATAGTACCAAATGCAGAAATTAAACTTTATATTGATGCAAATATTAAAGTGAGAGCAAAAAGACGTCAAATTCAGCTTGAACTTGAGGATAAACATTTCGATGAAATACTTGAAACAATGACTAATAGAGACGAACAAGATAAAACCAGAAAAAACTCACCTCTTAAAAAATCTAAAGACAGTTTCTTTATAGAAACATCAAATCTTGATGAAAACACAGTTTTTGAAATAGCCATGGATATTATTAAAAAGAAAACTGATTTTATTTAGTCATTGCATATAGTTTCAAAATTTTGTAAAGGTATTGCAGTAAATTTGAGGAAATATATTGGAAGAAAATTTTAGCGAATTATTAGAAAAAAGCCTTGTTGATTTTAAGTATAAGGAAGGACAAATTATTAAAGGTACTGTTATGGCGGTCCATAATGACACCGTGGTTGTTGATGTCGGTCTCAAGTCAGAGGGAAGAATTCCAATTAAAGAATTTCATTCACCAGGTGAAGACCATAGTATAAATATCGGAGATAAATACGATGTTTACCTTGAAAAACTTGAAAATAAGGAAGGAGAAGCTCTCCTAAGTAGAGAAAGAGCAAGAAAAGAAGAATCCTGGAGTAACCTAGAGAAATTACAGGATGCAAAACAACAAGTCACTGGAATAATCACTGGAAGAGTAAAAGGGGGTTATGCTGTTGATATAAGTGGCGCAGTTGCTTTTCTTCCTGGAAGTCAAGTTGATTTAAAACCTATAAAAGATATTTCACCCCTTCTTAATAAACCACAACCCATGGTTATTCTTAAAATGGATAAATTAAGAGGAAATATAGTTGTTTCAAGAAGAGCCCTTTTAGAAGAATCAAGAAAAGCCGACAGAAGCAAACTTTTATCTGACATTAATGAGGGTGATAAATTAAAGGGTATTGTAAAAAATATCACTGATTACGGAATTTTTGTTGATTTAGGAGGACTTGATGGACTAATTCACGTTACTGACTTGTCTTGGGAAAGAGTAAATCATCCATCCGAAAAGTTTAATGTTGGCGAAGAGATAGAGGTGGTTGTAACAAAGCATGACAAAGAAAATAATAGAATTAGTTTAGGACTAAAACAACTAACTGAAGATCCATGGAAAAATGTAGAAAAAGAATATAAAGTCGGCTCTAAAATTACTTCAAAGATCTCAAGTGTAGCAGACTATGGGGCCTTTGTTGAATTAGCAAAAGGAGTTGAAGGTTTAATACACTCTTCAGAAATGAGTTGGATCAACAAAAACGTTAACCCAAACTCAATTGTTAAAACCGGTGACAAAGTTGAGGTAATGATACTTGAAATTGATAACACAAAAAGAAGAATAAGTTTGGGTAGAAAACAATGTATGGAAAATCCATGGAAAAAGTTTGCTGAAAAGAATAAAAAGGGAGATATTTCAGAAGGTAAAATAAAAAACATTACTGATTTTGGGATCTTTGTTGAGCTTTCTGATGATTTGGACGGATTAATTCATTTGTCTGATTTGTCTTGGGAAGATTCAGGAGAGGATGCTATTAAAAAATTCAAAGTTGATGATACTGTTAAATTTAAAATTTTGGAGATTGACCTTGAAAAAGAAAGAGTTTCTCTTGGAGTTAAACAGCTTATTAAAGATAACTCAAAGAGTGATAAATTAGTTGGTAAAATAGTTACCGGTATCATAGAAAAAATTGAAAAAGATAAAATTGAGGTTTTATTTGATCCAGATTTTAAAGGTTTTATCAGAAAAACAAACTTAGCTAAGACTAAATCAGAACAAAATACAGAAAGATATGCTTTAAAAGAAAAAATAGATGCTAAAGTAATAAAAAAACAAAATAAAGATAACCTTTACGAGCTTTCTGTTAAGGATCTCGAAATACAGGAAGAAAAAGAAGCTCTTAAAGAATATGGTTCATCTTCATCTGGAGCAAGTATTGGAGATATTATTGGAGCAGCATTAGAAGAAGACAAGAAAAAAAATAGTAAACCTAAAGATGAATAAAAATGATTTCTTAAATCAGTATTTTATTTCAAGAAACAAACTCCTCAAAATTATTTTAGTATTACTCATTTCCATTTTTATTATCAGCACCTTCTTGTCTAATTTTAAAAATAATGAAGTAATTATAGGTAAAATTAAAATTGAGGGATTAATTAAAGATAAATTTTACCTTCTAGAAGAAATAAAAAAAATTGAAGATAATAAAAATATTCAAGGGCTACTTGTGATTGTTAATAGTCCTGGTGGGACTTTCGTAAGTAGCAAAGAAATTTTTAATGCCATCGATAAAATTAGTAATAATATTCCCACTGCTGTATATATGCGTGAAGTCGCAACTTCAGGAGCATATTTAGCTTCACTAGGAGCAAATCAAATTTTCTTAAATGAAGCAACTATCACTGGCTCAGTAGGAGTAATCCTTCAAACCGTTGAATTTACTGATCTATTCAAGATGGTTGGGATCAATCCACTAGTTGTTAAAAGCGGAGAACTTAAAGCCGTTCCCAATCCTCTTGAAAAAATTAATGATGAAAAGTTGGAATACATTAATGATATAGTCGGTCAGATGCAAAAAGAATTTTTAAGAATTGTAAAAGAAAAAAGGAATATAACAGAAGAAACAGTACAGATGATTTCAGATGGTAGAATCTTTACAGGATTAATAGCAAAATCCCTTAATCTTGTAGATGAAGTTGGTGTTGAAGATGATGCAATAACTTGGATAAAAAAAAAGGGTAACTTAGATGATAATGTAAAAGTTATTGACTTTGATGGTGAGGATAATATTTTTAAGTTTCTAAATTTAAAAATTATAGAAAAAATAAAAAAATTAGAACTAAGTTTAAATGATGGAATTTTAGCAGTTTGGGTGCCGGGTCTATGAAAAAATCAGATATTCTAGATGAGTTAGAAAAAAAATTTGAATATTTGCCGAAAAGAGAAGTTGAAAGAACGCTAGAAAAAATTCTTCAATACTTCGTCTCATGTCTCTCTCAGGGAAGTAGAATTGAGATTAGAGATTTTGGGACTTTCTCAACAAGACTTAGGAAAGCAAGAATTGGCAGGAACCCATCTTCTGGAGAAAAAATTAATATAGATGATAAATATCTAGTACATTTTATTCCTGGTAAAAATCTTAAAAAACTAGTAAATGAAGAATAAACTAATAAAACTTTTAAGTTTAATATGCTTTTTCTTTCTTTGTTTTTTTTTGTCCTTTTTTCAATATCAAATAGATACCTGATAAAAATTTCACTATTTCCGTTTCCTTATTTAATAGAAGTTCCTCTTTATCTTCTTGTTATAGTTATCTTATTTTTAGGTTTATTTGTTGGTTATATTGTCTCTTACATCGGGAATTTATTTAAATGAGTATTAAGCGCTTTATTTTTTGTGCATTAGATTTTTCAGACATTGACGAAACAATACAATTCTTAAACATAATTAAAAATGAAGTTGGAGGAATAAAGTTAGGACTAGAGTTTTTCTCAAAAAATGGTTTGAATGGTATAAAAAGGCTAAAAAAATTTAATCTCCCCATATTCTTAGATTTGAAACTACACGATATTCCTAATACAGTTAAGAAAACATTATTAAATATTATTGATCTTGAACCAAACTTTCTCACTATTCATTTAAGTGGTGGAAAAAAAATGATAGAAGAGGTAACAGCAATCAAAAATCAAACCAAAATCATCGGCGTGTCTATGCTTACAAGTCTTGATAAAAATGATCTTTGTGCGTTAGGTATAAATATCTCAGAAAATGAATATGTACACAGGCTAGTAAACTTGGGCCTACAATCTGGAATTGATGGTGTTGTGTGTTCTCCAAACGAGGTAAAAGAATTAAAAGTCAAATACTCAAATACAGATTTATTTTTTGTTACTCCGGGTATTAGGCTAGAAAATGATAAAATAGATGACCAAAAAAGGCTCCTTTCTCCTGGATTAGCAATAAAATATGGTTCCTCTATGCTAGTAATTGGTAGGCCGATTACTAAATCACCTGATCCAGTTAAAAGTATAAATAATATTAAAAAAGATATTTTGAGGTACTTTGAAAGTAAAAATTAAAATTTGTGGAATTAATACAGTTGAATCTGCNATNTCATCAAAAAATGCAGACTTTGTAGGATTTGTTTTTTATCCAAANTCCCCNAGGTTCGTTANAGCAAATGAAGCTAAAGAAATAAGTTCTGTTTTAACAAAGCAAACAAAAAAAGTTGGGCTTTTTGTAAATCCTGATAAAAAAGTCATGGATTACATAACCGAATTTGTTGATTTAGATATAATTCAGCTTCATGGAAAAGAATCTGTTCAGGAGATCAAAGAAATTAAACAAAGATTGAATCTACCAATAATTAAAGCTATACCTGTTTCTGAAAANAAGGATATTGAAAATTCNAAAGATTTTCATGAAATTTGTGATATGATTTTATTCGATGCTAAAATGAAATCTGGTGAATTGCCTGGGGGGAGCGGAAANACCTTTGACTGGAAACTGCTAAAAAGTTTTAGTTTAAAAAAAAATTGGATACTTGCTGGAGGTCTTAACATTAAAAACGTTAAAGAAGCTATTTCNTTAACAAATGCACCCATAATTGATGTTTCTTCAGGTGTTGAAAGCGAAAAAGGTATTAAATGCGCACAAAAAATCAAGGACTTTATAAAGTATGTTAGAAAAAACTAAAAGATTACAAAAAAAAATAAATTTTGAANAATTTCCTGATAAATTTGGACGCTTTGGNAAATTCGGTGGAAGATTTGTTGCAGAAACNCTAATGCCNCTTCTAATTGAAGTAGAAAGAGAGTATGAAAAAGCAAAAAAAGCAAAAGAATTTAAAAAAGATCTCCATTATTATTTTAATAATTATGTTGGAAGGCCAAGCCCTCTTTATTATGCTGAAAGAATCTCAAAAAAGTTAAATGGTGCAAAAATTTACTTTAAACGTGACGAATTAAATCACACAGGTGCCCACAAAATTAATAATTGTATTGGTCAAATTCTATTAGCTAAGAGAATGGGGAAAAGAAGAATTGTCGCTGAAACTGGAGCTGGTCAACATGGTCTGGCAACAGCAACCGTATGTGCATTATTCAATCTCAAATGTATTGTATACATGGGAGCAACAGATATTANAAGACAAGCACCCAACGTTTTTAAAATGAAGCTCCTTGGTGCAGAAATCAGGTCTGTTACATCTGGGACTGCCACCTTGAAAGATGCAATGAACGACGCTTTAAGAGATTGGGTTTCAAATGTAAATGACACTTTTTACGTTATTGGTACAGTTGCTGGGCCTCATCCTTACCCAATGATGGTTAGAGACTTTCAATCTATTATTGGAATTGAGGCAAAAAAACAAATATTGAAAATAGAAAAAAGAGTTCCAGATTTACTAGTTGCTTGCATAGGCGGAGGCTCAAATGCTTTAGGGTTATTTTTCCCATTTCTGAACGATGAAAAAGTAAAAATTGTTGGTGTTGAAGCTGGAGGTAAAGGGTTAAAAACTAGAGAGCATGCTGCTTCTCTTTCTAAAGGAAAACCAGGATATCTTCATGGTAATTATACCTATTTATTACAAAATAATGACGGACAAATCCAAGACGCACATTCCATATCAGCAGGATTAGATTATCCAGGAATTGGACCAGAGCATTCATGGCTAAAAGAAGTCGGAAGGGTTAAATATGTTAATGCAACTGACAGAGAGGCTCTAAATGCTTTCAAAATTTGTTCGAGATTAGAAGGCATTATTCCAGCTCTAGAACCCTCACATGCACTTGCGTATTTGCTAAGAAATGCAAAAAAATTTAGTNCTAAAGATATAATTATCATGAACATGTGTGGAAGAGGTGACAAAGATATTTTTTCTATTTCAAATCATTTAGGAATTAAAATTTAATTCGAAATGAAAAATAGAATTGAAAAAAAATTTTTAGATTTAAAAAATAGTAAAGAAAAGGCTATGATATGTTTCGTGTCATCTGGTGATCCAGATTTAGAAACTTCTCAAGAAATAATTAATTCACTTCCCAAAGCTGGTGCAGACATAATTGAGTTGGGTATCCCTTTTTCTGATCCAATGGCTGATGGGCCTACTATTCAAAAGTCTAGTATTAGAGCGATAAAATCTGGAATTAACTTAAAAAAAATATTAAGTTCAGTAAAAGTTTTTAGAAAAAATGATAAGACAACACCTGTAATCTTGATGGGTTATTTCAACCCAATTTTTCAATTTGGTCTAAACAGTTTTTTTGTTAGTTGTTCAAATGTTGGTGTAGATGGATTGATAATAGTTGACCTGCCACCTGAAGAGGATGATCTTATCAACAAATTTACAAATAAATTTAATATACATAACATTCGACTTATCACACCAACCACATCAAAAGAAAGAATTAAAAAAATCTCATCTTCCTCAAAAGGCTTCTTATATTATATTTCAATAATGGGTATTACAGGAACAAAAAAACCAAGTATGAAAGAAGTAAAATCCTCAATTAATAAAATAAAAAAAATTACAGACTTACCTATTGTTGTTGGTTTTGGAATAAATAATTCTTCACAAGTTTCAGAAATTTATAGTTTCAGTGATGGATGTGTTGTAGGATCTGCTATTGTAAATATTATTGAAAAAAATTTAAAAAAAAAAACATCTATAAAAAAAAAAATAAATGAATTTTTATTAAATTTAAAAAAAAATGCTAATTTATAAATATGAATTGGATAACAAACTTTGTAAGACCAAAACTCCAAGCCTTTGTTGGTAAAAAGGAAGTTCCTGATAATCTATGGGAGACATGCCCAAAGTGCTCACAAATGCTCTTGAAAAAGGAATTGGAATCGAATTTTTATGTATGTAAACATTGCGATTATCACTTTAGGATAAGTGCAAAAAAAAGACTTGAGTGTACCTTTGGAAATAATTTCATGATTATGGATACTCCAAAAATCACTCCTGATCCTCTTAAGTTCAAAGATAGTAAAAAATATACAGAAAGATTGAAAGATGCTCAAAAGAAAAATAGTGTATATGATTCAGTAATTGTAGCCTCAGGAACTCTTGGAAAAAGAAAGATTATAAGTGCAATTTTTGACTTTAATTTCATGGGAGGGTCAATGGGAATGGCTGCAGGTGAAGCCATTGTTACTGCTTGTGATTTTTCAAGAAAAAATCATCTTCCATTAGTAATTTTTAGTTCCTCCGGTGGAGCAAGAATGCAGGAGGGAATTCTATCCTTAATGCAGATGCCTAGAACCGTCATTGCAGTAAATTCGTTAGCCAAAACTAATATACCATTTATTTCCGTCCTCACAGACCCTACTACAGGTGGAGTTTCAGCTTCCTTTGCGATGCTTGGCGATATAATTATTGCCGAGCAAAATGCTACAATTGGATTTGCTGGAAGCAGAGTAATTGAAGAGACAATAAAAGAAAAACTGCCACAGAATTTTCAAAAGTCAGAGTACCTTATTGAAAAAGGAATGATTGATATTGTTATTCATAGAAAAAACCTAACAAAAAAGATTCAAGATATACTAGATTTTCTAATCTGAAAATTTAATTGTGGATAAATCAAAGAAAATTTTAAAAAGGCTTGAATTACTGCATCCCAAAAAAATTGATCTTTCATTGAGTAGACTAAATAGGTTACTAAAAAAATTGGGCAACCCTCATCAAAATCTTCCACCTTCTATTCACATTGCTGGAACGAATGGTAAAGGTTCTATTACAAGTTTTTTGAGATCAATTTTTGAGAATTCAGGTTTTGAAGTACACACATATACATCTCCTCACCTCATAAAGTTTAATGAAAGGATAAGAATAAATTCAAAAATAATTTCTAATAATCTTCTCAGTAATCTTCTTGAGGAATGCGAAGATTTAAATAACGGAGAAGAAATCACCTTTTTCGAAATTACTACAGCAACTGCCTTTTTAGCTTTTAATAGAATTCAATCTGACTTAGTTCTTATTGAAACTGGTTTAGGAGGTAGGTTTGACGCAACAAACGTAATTAATAACCCCTTATGTTCTGTATTAACTCCCATTTCTATGGACCATATGAATTTTCTAGGTAGTACCATTAGAGATATTACAAGAGAGAAAATTGGAATAATCAAGAAAAAGTCTATAACAATCATTTCCAAGCAATACAATTATGTAAGAAAATTAATAAGGAAAGAAGCAATCAAAAAAAACAATTTTATTTTTGAGGAGGGAAAAGATTGGAAAATTATCAAAATAAAAAAAAACTCCTTCATTTTCAGTTTCAAAAAAAATAAATACGAATTTCCTAGACCATCTCTATTTGGTCTGCATCAGATAGAGAATGCCTCAACTGCTATTGCTACAATAATGGCTCAAAGAAAATTTATAGTTTCGCAAGAAGTTATTTCTGATTCTATAAAAAAAACAACTTGGCCAGCCAGAATGCAAAAACTTAACTCGGGCAAGCTTAAGGATTTATTGGGGAAGAATTTTGATATATGGCTAGATGGTGGTCACAATGTACACGCATCTGAGATGATTGTAAGTATTTTGAGAAATTGGAATAATAAACCACTAATAGTAATGCTAGGGATGGTTCTTGGAAAAGATCCAATTAGTTTTCTTAAAAAGATTATAAAAAAAACCTCATTATTGATTGTTTTACCAATTGATGACCACCAATATATTCAACCCTATGAAATAAAAAACGAAATTTCAAAACGATTCAAAAAAATTAATATTGACTGTTGCTTAAACATCACAGAAGCATTAGGTATCATTAAAGCTAAGTTTAATAAAGGAAATATATTGATCTGCGGCTCTCTTTATCTTGCTGGTCAAACATTAATTGCTGATGGGTATAAGATAAAATGATATTAAATTTTTTCTTTTACCCAATCTAACAGTTCAGTTTTGGGAAGAAGTCCTACCTTCATATCTTCTAATTTACCAGATTTAAACAATAACAGTGTTGGGATACTTCTTATAGAATACTTCATTGCCAAATCTTGGTTATCATCTAGATTAACCTTAGCAATTGTAAGCTTTTGACTAAGTTCTACTGCTAACTCCTCTAATATGGGTGTTAACATTTTACATGGACCACACCATTCCGCCCAGAAATCGACAAGAACTGGGGTTTCTGAATTAGAAATTTCCTCTTCAAAGTTTTCTAAATCTAATTTTTTTATATCACTCATTTTAACTCCTTAATTCATCCAAANAATTTTTTTGATAAACTTGAATCAAATTTTATTGGTATTGGATTTTTTTGATTATAATAATCATTTAGAAAATTTATGTAAATATTATATTCTGTTAGTTGTTCTTTTGATTCTCTGCTAACATCGTCGTTTTCAAATTCTAGTGATAGGTTATCTGCTTCTTCCATTGCTGCAGGAATTGTAGTGAAAGATAATTTATCTAATGATGAGATTCTTTCAGAAATTTTTTCATGAAGNTGTAAAAATATTTTCTTAGGAAGTTGATCTGGGAAATTTCTAAATATATGCTTTGCGGCNAAAAATTTTAGTCTAGAGTCTCGAAATTTCTCAGCAAATTNCCATTTTCTATCCCAGGGCTCAGTATGAAAATCTTTCATTAATACTGAATCCTTGTAGTTTAAGTTTTGACTATAGATTGTTTCCTCCTCAAATTTTAATTCCTGACTCTGATTATCAAGACGATCCATTGATTCTTTCTCGAGAATTATTTTAAGATTTTCTAAAAACTTTGTCGAATTAAGTTGTTTACACTTTAACTCAATTTCATCATGAGAAAAGCTTGAATATGGTTCTTTTTTTAAAGCAAAAGACTTATGTAAAATATTCGGCTGTTTATTGATTTTTATTTTCCTAAAGAAACTTTTTTTTGAATATATGTCCGAAAGATCTTTTTCATTAAGTTCANCTAATTGGNCTGTATCATATTTCATATCAAAACCAATAATCTGATTTTTATAAACTGGATGCTTTAGAAGTTTCTTAACTAAATATATTCTATGAGCACTAAACATATAACTATGAAGAGTAAATAATTCTTGAGAGTTGATTGTTTCCTCTACATTTGAAGCTCTTGAATTTTTNATAAATAAATTTANAAANTCCTTGTTTTTTTTTGCCANCAATTCAAANAATTGCATTGTAATTTNAACGTCNGCAATTGCATCATGTGCNTTTTTTGATTCAAAATAATTTGCTTTTGCCAAGCTTTCTAGCCTAAAAGTTAATTTACCTATTTCATTTTTCTCTACGTTTACTGAACCATCTTTAAATGCATGCGACATTGTNACAAAATTAAGTAAATCTCCTCTTTTATTTCCTTTTGAATTTGTTATGTATGGAAATGTAAAATGTTCCCAAAGAGTTTGTCTAAGAAACTCTTCATCAAAATTAATCGAGTTGAATCCAAAAAAGAAGCAATTCTTAAAACGCGATACAAAATTTAATATTTTCAAAGTCATTTCATAAGAGCTAAATTTCTCATTCAGCGAATCAGAAACTCTTAACCTATTTACTCTAAGTGCATTTATTGATGGAACTATATCTGGGTTTATTCTAGATTTCATGTTTAACGATTCAAGAATCTGGAAATTATTGTTATAGGCAACAAAACCCGCTTGAATAATTTGATCAAACCTNGCAGATCTNCCAGTGGTTTCAAAATCGTAAACTATATATGTCATTAAAAATCTAGTTCATTTATCATTTTTAAATCAGAAANATTNCCTATATGAAATATATTTTGCTTAGATTTAAGACCATATAAAGTTTTATTTTTTCTTGCAGAAAACAATACNTCTCGCATTGAAAATTTTTTCCTTTCCAAATCTAATATTTCAGTTTTAACAATTTGAATACCTGTAAAGACAAATTCTTTATCACCAGTATTTTCTAAAATCTTTGCAATATTGTTGTCTATTTTTTTAACACTAAAATCACCGTTTCCNTTATANCCAATCAAATTTTTCTTTGATCTTAATCCAACTAAAATATCCATCATNTTGCTATCCCAATATTCACAAATCTCTTTCACAGGNGATTTGCTTAGCTTGGTCCAGAAAACATCACCATTAATTAAGAGTTTTGGTCTAAAAGGTTCATAAAATTTATTTTTGTTGATAGCATGGACTAAACCCCCTCCAGTTTCTAGGATTTCTTTTTCATAAACAATCGTCACAGTTGGTTCAAATTTTTTTAACTCTTCAATTATTTGATTATATAAGTGATGAACATTAACCACAATATTCTTAAAGTTTAAATCAATTAAATCTTCAATTATATATGATATTAAGGGTTTATTCTTTATTTTTACCAATGGTTTTGGAATCTTTTTTGTCAAAGGAAGCATCCTTTTTCCAAAACCTGCTGCAAAAATCATTGCTTCATTGATATTATTCATTGTTTATAAGTGGTAATAACAATTCATTTAGCTCTGAAAAATTATTTTGTTTTAGGTTTGATATTAGCATTTTTTTTACCCTAGGAATGTGACGAAGATACTTTTCTTTATNATCTCTCTTAGCAAGTCTGGTGAATATTCCAAGTACTTTCATGTGCCTTTGGATTGCGAGCAAATAATAGGAATAATAAAAAAGATCCTTATCTATATCCAAATATTTTTCTTGATAGTAGTTTGCCAAAAAAGTCTCTAATTTTTTTGGAATATCAACCCTAGCATCTTGAGTTAATGAAACCAGATCATAAACACAAGGACCAATTAAAGCATCTTGATAATCTATCCAACCGCATCTGTATGAATATTTTCTCCCTTTTAAAAAAAATAAATTATCAATATGAAAATCCCTGTGAATGAATACCTTTGGAATATTATTTAGATTTTCCAACATTCTGAAAAGCAAATCATTTATTTTATTTTTATTAATATTTTTTTTAGGATGCACATACCAATCAAAAAATAGATCTGATTCACAAAGAAATTTCTCAGCAGTGTAGCGATCTGTCAAATTTATTTTTTTATTTTGAATTTCAATTAGTGAGTCAATTGCTATCATATATAACTTCTGTCTATTTTTAGTTTTCATAACCTCACTATACTTTGTTTGGCCAAAGTCTTCCAAAATCAAAATATTTTCTTTACTGAAGTCTGCTAAGATTTTTGGTACTGAAACATATTTTTTTATTAAATTTGTAATTTTAATAAACTTTTTTAAACTCTTCTTATCATTATCAAGCATTAAAATTAATTCAGTGTTATTAGAATGAAACTTAAAATATTTTCTATTAGATGCATCACCCTCTAACTCTGAAATGTTTGAAAAAGGGAACGATTTTTTCTTTAAAACTTCAGCTATTATATCTTTAAATTTTTGCAAATTTTTTTCCTTAATTTTATAAATTTACCATAAAATTCAATTTTTATATTTCTACTTGAGCCAGCACCACCGTCATCAAAAGTTATATTAATTCTATCATTATGTAATAAATCAATTGCAATTTCTGGCCATTCCACAAGTAAACAATCATTTCTGGCAATATCAAGATCGAGTGCAGTTAATTCTTCTTTTTTTTTTAATCTGTAAAAATCATAATGCCAAATTTTTAAATTATTTAATTGATAAATTTGGACTATTGGGAAAGTAGGACTTAGAACTTTGATTTTTTTTTTTGATAACGAATTTATCAAAAATCTACAAAAAGTTGTCTTACCACTACCAATTTTACCAAATAAGCAAATAGTAGATCTTTTACTTAGAAATTTTGAAATTTTATTTGCAAAAACTTCAGTTTCTTTAAGATTATTAAGAATAAGGTAAATTTTTTCTTTCATTTCTATTAAATATTCTAATATTAATCTATAAGATACTACTTTAATGATTTAACTTAATACCAAATGAAAAAAATTGAAACAGATGTTCTTATTGTTGGTGCTGGACCGATAGGCCTGTTTACTGTTTTTGAGTTAGGTCAACTTGGAATAAAATCCTGTATTGTAGATTCTTTAAGTGAAATTGGTGGTCAGTGTACAGCCTTGTATCCTGAAAAACCAATATATGATATTCCTGCATACCCTGAAATAAAAGCTGAAGAACTAATAGAAAAATTACGTGCCCAAATAAAACCTTTCAACCCAAGTTTCCTTCTCAATCAGAAAGTCCAAAGTATTATCGAGAAAGATAAAAAGTTCCACGTCAAAACTTCAAATAATTCCGATATAATTGTAAGTTGCATTGTTATTGCTGCTGGCAATGGATCCTTTGGTCCTAACAAACCTCCAGTTGAAAATATAGATGACTTTGAGGATAAGACGATTTTTTATCATATAAAAGATAAAACGATTTTTAAAAATAAAATTATTGCAATTGCCGGCGGAGGAGATTCTGCAGTTGATTGGGCAATAGAATTATGCGGTCTAGCAAAAAAGATNTTTTTTATACACAGACGCNATAAATTAAGAGCTGCACCTAATAGCGTAGAAAAGTTAGAAAAGCTTGAAAAAAAAGGTCTTNTCGAATTNGTTATTCCTTATCAATTAGAATCAATTAATGGAGAAAACGGTGTTATTCATGATCTAGTTTTAAAAGATTTAAATCAAAATAAAAAGCAACTCAAAATTGACTATTTTCTTCCATTTTTTGGGTTATCAACAGAACTTGGACCAATAAAAAACTGGGANTTAGAAATAGAGAAAAACGTGTTAAAAGTTGACCAATCAACTTGTAAAACTTCCAGAGAAGGTATTTTTGCCATTGGAGACATATGTACGTATCCTGGTAAATTGAAACTTATTCTCACTGGCTTCTCAGAGGCCGCGATAGCATCTCACAATTGTTTTAAAAGGGTGTTTCCGGACAAAGTTCTGCATTTCGAATATTCTACTTCGAAAGGTGTCATCGACCTCAAATAGTTTAGTATCTATACTCGTTGTTTTTAAAAGGGCCAGCAACTGGAACATTAATATATTTTCCTTGCTCATTAGTAAGATTAGTTAACTTAGCACCAATTTTTTCTAAATGAATCTTTGCAACTTTCTCATCCAAATGTTTTGGGAGTACATAAACTTTGTTTTGGTAATTGGAGTGATTTTGCCATAACTCTATTTGAGCTAACACCTGATTACTAAATGATGCTGACATTACAAAACTTGGATGACCAGTTGCACAACCCAGATTGACCAGTCTTCCCTCAGCCAAAACTATAACTTTCTTACCATCAGGGAATTCAATCTCATCAACTTGCGGCTTTATATTGTTCCATTTGTAATTTTTCAATGCATTGATCTGTATTTCGGAATCAAAATGACCAATATTACATACAATACTTCTATCTTTCATAGCCCTCATATGTTCAATAGTGATAACGTCAACGTTCCCTGTTGCNGTAACAAATATGTCAGCTCTATTTGCAGCTTCCTCCATTGTCGTTACCTCATAACCGTCCATAGCAGCCTGTAAAGCACATATTGGATCTATCTCCGTAACAATNACTCTACAGCCAGCATTTCTNAGGCTATCNGCNGATCCTTTTCCAACATCCCCGTATCCAGCCACAACTGCAACCTTACCTGCCATCATAACATCTGTTGCTCTTCGAATCCCATCTACCAAACTTTCCCTACAGCCGTATTTATTGTCGAACTTTGATTTCGTAACTGAATCATTTACATTTATTGCAGGAACCTTTAATGACTTATCCCTCTCCATTTCAATTAATCGTAAGACACCAGTTGTTGTTTCTTCTGAAAGACCCTTTATTTCATCGAGAATTTCGGGGTATTTTTCATGTATAATCTTTGTTAAATCTCCTCCATCGTCCAAAATTAGATTGGGTTTCCAACCATCAGGNCCTTTAATTGTTTGTTCAATACACCACCAAAATTCCTCCTCNGTTTCTCCTTTCCANGCAAAAACTGGTATATTTTTTTTTGCAATTGCTGCTGCAGCTTGATCTTGAGTAGAATATATATTGCAAGAACTCCATCTTACAGANGCCNCTAGTTCAATCAATGTTTCGATCAGCACGGCGGTTTGTATGGTCATATGGAGGCATCCACAAATTCTTGCACCTTTCAAAGGTTTGGAATTAGAATATTCCTCGCGCAATTTAATGAGACCAGGCATTTCTGTTTCAGCAATTTCTATTTCTTTTCTTCCCCATTCTGCTAGGTCTAAATCTTTAACTTTAAAATCATTCATTTTTGTTTTTATTTTTAATTGTTATTTATTATATGGTTATTTATTTTTTCATAATAAGACTTAAGTCTTAATTTAATTTGAACATTATCATCTTCTTTTAAAATTTCATCTGAAATTTTTTTTACTTCTTTTAGGTTAACTTTACTCATAAATTGTTTAACTCTCAATATTCTTGAAACACTCATTGAAAATGTTCTTATCCCCATTCCTAAAAGAATAGAGGTAAACATAGTATCACCTGCCATCTCCCCACATAGACTAACAGGGATTTTAGCTTTTTTTGCGGATTCTGTTGATAGCTTTATTAATTTTAAAACTGACAAATGTGCAGGGTCATATATTTTTGCAACCTCTTCATCGCCTCTATCAATTGCCAAAGTATACATTGTTAAATCATTCGTACCAATAGCTAAAAAGTCACAATTTTTAGCAAGAGATTCTGATATCAAAGCTGCAGCTGGAGTTTCTATCAAAACTCCTAATTTTAAATTTGTAATGATAGACTTCTGATTCCTTCCTTCTAAATCATTTTTTACCTCATTAATAAGTTTTTTAGCCTCAATTAACTCTGAAACATTTGAGACCATAGGTAACATTATCCTGACATTTCCATAATTTGCTGCTCTAAGAATAGCCGCTATTTGTCTCTTGAAAATTTTTGGGAAAGCCAGAGTAAGTCTAATTGCTCTTAAACCAAGGGCAGGATTAGGAGATTTCGGAAGGAACTTTTCAATAAATGGAATTTTTTTATCATTACCAACATCGAGAGTTCTTATAGTTAATGGTTTTCCTTTCAGGTATCTGAGTGTTCGTTTTAAATATTCAAACTGTTCATTTTCACTGGGCATTCTTTTTTTATTTAAAAACAAATATTCACTCCTAAACAAACCAATACCATCTACACCTTTCTTCATTGATTCTTTTGCTTCATCAACATTGTCTATATTTGCTTCTATCCTTATTTTTTGTCCATCTAATGTGGTTGGTAAAATTTTCTTAAAAAAATTTAATTTTTTGTCTTCAGATTTTTGTTTTTCAATTTTTTTTTTATAAGCTGAAATTGAAGTAGAACTTGGGTTTTTTATTATAAGACCCTTTTCTCCATCTAAAATAATCCTTTCGCCATTTCTTAACTCTTTAATAATATCTTTAATCCCAACAACTGTTGGTATGGACAAAGAACGAGCCACAATTGCAAAGTGCCCTTCTGGCCCACCAAAAACACTTGCCAGGCCTAATACTTTAACCTTCAAGTCTGTGAGAAGATCAGCTGGACTTAACTCAGAGGAAATTAGAATCTGATTATCCTTAACTTTCTTTTGCTTTCTTTTCTTTTTTTGAAGATTTTCAAGTATTCTTCTACATGCGTATCTTACATCGTCAAATCTATCCTTTAAATAATCATCTTTGATTTTCTTGAAAATTTTTGAGTGATTATTTAATTCTTGTGTAATTGCATATTCTGCATTTATCAATTCAGATTTTATTGATTTTTTTGCATCAGTTATAAGAGATGATGAACTTATAATTGACATATTTGCTTCAAGCATAAATTTCATTTCCTCATAAATATCATTTTTAGAACTTTTTATTTTCCTTATAATCTTTGCAATATCTGCAACAGAGTTTTTTACCGCTTTTTCCAGCCTGATAGTCTCTTTTTTTACTTCAGTTATAGGTATATTATATTTTGTGTAAGATAAATTTGAGCTTTGTTTAATCAAGCAATTGCCAATAGCATATCCGGTTGAGACTCCTATACCTTTGTAAATTTTTTCTCTTTGAGAATCTTCATTAAGGGGTTTTTCTTCACCGAAATTATTTTTGATAAGATCAATAAGTTTATTCAAATCTGTTTCTGCGTCTTTACCAGAACATTGAATGATTATCTCTGTTCCTTTTGATGCTGCCAAAGTCATAAGTCCCAACAAAGAAGAGCCGTTGACAGTTTTTTTTCCCTTTTTAATGATAAATTTAGACTTGCATCTAGAGGTTAAGCCTACAAACTTCGCTGAAGCACGAGCGTGTAAACCTAATCTATTAGTAATAAGAATTTTTTTTTCTAATTTTTTTTCTTGCAATTTTTTGATTCTCCAAAAAAAGCAGATGCGATATTCATATATTTCCTTCCTGATTCTTGTGAAATACTTATTAAATCTTTTATATTATGTTTTTCCCTTAGAGAAGATATCTTGATTAACATAGGTAAATTTACACCAGCAACAACCTCTATTTTTCTTTCTTCCATAACTGATATAGCAAGATTCGATGGAGTGCCACCAAACATATCAGTTAAAATTATAACTCCACTCCCTTGATCAACTTCTTTAATAGATTCAATTATTTCTTTTCTTTTCTTTTCAACGTCATCTTTNGGAAATATTGATATTGCTTTCATAAATTCCTGTTTTCCAACAATATGTTCAAGAACTTTCAAAAATTCTTTTGAAATATTTGAGTGGCTAACGATTAAAATTCCAATCATTTTCCTAAATCCCTGTGATCAATAAATACTTCAATTTTTTTATTATCTTTCAAAAAGTTAAAGAATAAGTCACCGCTTACAACTGATCTATGAATACCTCCGGTACAACCGAATGCAATTGTAATGTAATTTTTACTTTCATTTTTAAATCCAATTAAAATATTATCAAATAATTTCTTGATCGTATCAAAAAAAAATCTAAATTNTTTTTGATTTGTAACAAAGTCAATAATTTCTTGATTTTTGCCNTTAAGTTTCTTCAANCTCNTAACGTAAAAAGGATTTTTAAGAAATCTCATATCAAATACAAAATCTGCCTCTCTTGGTAAACCATTCTTATAACCAAAAGTAATTAATCGACATGTAGTCAATTTATTTTGTTCATTCCCGAAAAGAACTTCTAATTTTTTTCTTAGAAGGTTAATGGATAAATTAGATGTATTTATGTAATACTCACTTAGTCTTTTTAATGGTTCAACCCNAGATTTTTCCCTTTTTATTATATCTTTCATTGGAAGATCCAGTTTTAGTGGGTGAATTCTTCTACTCTCTTTATACCTATTAATTAAAATTGAAGTATCACAATCAAAAAAAATAACCGATAGATTGATTTTATTTTGCTTTTCTTGAATAACACTTGAAATCTTCTCTGCATCAAAATCCCTGCTTCTAATATCAATACCGACAGCGAGATTTTTTTTTATCTTTGCCTCTAAAATATTATTTATAAAGAAAAATGGAAGGTTATCTATAGCTTCATAACCAAGATCCTCAAAAATTTTAAGAGCTGAACTTCTTCCAGCACCGGAAATACCAGTAATAACAACTATTTTTTTATTACTTTTCTCTAATTTCATTCAATTTAACTTTTATTTTTGCAACAGATGAAGAGTTTTTACCAAATAGTTTAATTTTAGGAATTTTATGACCAAGAATTGTTGTTTCATATTTTTGAGGCATTCTTTCTCCATCTTTATCAATTAACTCAACAACTAAATGTAACTTAACATTTTCAATGAAGGGTACTGTAATTATACCAATTTCCCTTACTTCAAGCAAACCCTTGGTTTTACTTGGTGAATAAAGGAATACACCTTCTAATCTTTTTCTGCAAATTGAAATATCATCAGAGATTAAGGTTGCTCCACTGTCAATTAATCTCAAAGCTAAGTCAGATTTTCCTGATCCAGACTCTCCAATTATCATCAGACCGCTGTCCTCAATGACAACTGATGTTGAGTGAAAATTTTTAGATTGCATTGTGATTAATTGATAAGATTTTCTCTTAATTCATTACTTAAAACCATGACTTTAGAGTTTAAAACCTTATTGTTTTCGAGAAGAAAAGTTAAACTGAAGTTATCTCCATCCGACATTTTTCTTTTCAACCCAATTAACATTATGTGCTTGCCACCCGGTTGAAGGTAAAGTTCACTATTCTTTTTAACTACAAAATTTTCAATCATTTGCATTTTAACTACGTCGTCGATTATCTTTACCTCATGAACCTCTACCTTTTCTGCTATATCGCAATTTATAGATTTTATAACTACATCCTTTTCTGAGTTATTAAATATACTTATGTAAACTGCAGTACTTTTTTGATTAGAATTTGTTTCAAAAGCATAACCTCCGTGGAAAAGTAATTCAGGTCTTTTATTGGATAACAAGATTTGTGATTTAAAAAAAAAAATGAAGAAGAATAAAAAAAGATATTTGAATTTTAATAAATTAGTGATCATTTAAGTATTTGTATATTATAATTATAATTTGTAAATATATGAATATTAATTTAAAAACTCGTCAACTGATTAGGTCTGCCTCTAAAGGTTATCTCTCAACAAGATTTGATCCCGAAAATTTTGAAAAAAAATCATTCAACATAAAAAAATCATTTCCCTACTCTACTTTCACACTTACAGCCTTTGATTACGATCTTTCACCAATTCTTCTTTTTTCTAATTTATCAGAACATACAACTAATATTAAAAATTATTCCACCGTATCTTTAATGCTATGTGAAGAAGAAAAACTTTACGATTTTTTTCCTAAATTTTTAAATAAAAAACCTGTAACAGATTATGAAGACCCAATGTCTAGGCCTAGAGTAACAATTATTGGAGACTTATTCAAAACTAATGATAAAAATCTAAAATCCAGATTTTTATCCAGACATCCAGCTTCAAAACTTTATGCAAACTTCGCTGATATGAATTTNTATAGAATGAAAATAAAAAGTGCACANCTAATAGGTGGTTTCGCTCATGTAAAATGGTTTTCANAAAAAGATCTTTGCGTTCAAAATATTAAAAATTTTCCTGATTCAGANATCAATATAATTGATCATATGAATCAATGCCATCAGGAAAGTGTAAATTTATATGCGTCAAAATTGAGACCCNAATCTTCNAATCGACAAAAAGTTCAAAACAATTGGAGGATTGTTGGAATTGATCCAGATGGNTTTGATCTCAGAAAAAAAAATATTCTCACTAGGATTTGTTTTGAAAAAGAAATTTCTGATGCTAAGAAATTGAGAGGNATTTTTGTTAATCTACATAAAAAAGCTTCTAATCTTTAATGTNCCTCATCCCAATTATTACCGATACCTAAATCCACCTTTATAGGAACATTAAGGTTAATAAATTCTTGGGGAGAATTGACCATTATTTTAGGAATGTTTTCTTTGATTATTGCGATTTCATTTTCAGGTACTTCAAATATTAACTCGTCATGGACTTGAATCAATAACCTAGATTTGAGCTTATTTTCTTCAATAAATATACTCACTTTAGGCATAACAAGTTTNATTAGGTCTGCAGCTCCTCCCTGAATTGGAGCATTGATTGCAGATCTTTCTGCNAAATTTCTTCTAGCAGCAATTTTATCATTAATGAATGGNATGAATATTCTTCTNCCAAATGGTGTCATTACAAAACCATTNNNTCTACATTGTGAAATTGTNTTCTTCATATAATTATCAATTCCAGGATACTTTGAGAAATAACTTTCTATATAAGTCTTTGCCTCAGAATTACTTATATCTAACTGATTAGCAAGACCATAAGGGGATATTCCATAAATTATCCCAAAATTAATAATCTTAGCCCTTCTTCGTAACTCAGATGTGAGTTCTTGCTTTTTTAATTGAAAAACCTCCATTGCAGTAACGCTATGAATATCTTCATCAGATTTGAAAGCATTTATTAGTGAGCTTATATCTGCAACATGTGCGAGAATCCTTAATTCAATTTGAGAATAATCAACAGATAGTATCTGTGAACCTTTTGAGGAAATAAATGCTTTTCTAATCTGCCTTCCCTCATTAGTTTTAATTGGTATATTTTGAAGATTTGGATCATTTGATGATAATCTTCCNGTAAGTGTACTTGCCATTCCAAATGATGTATGAATTCTCATTGTTTTTTTATTTTCTCTAGAAAGCAAACCTTCACAGTAAGTATTCTTAAGTTTAGAAAATTGTCTCCACTCCAAAATAAGTGAAGCTATATTATTTTTTTCAGCCTTGAGTTTTTCAAGTATTTTTACATCTGTTTGAAAATTTCCACTCTTCCCTTTCTTACCGTACGGAAGATTTAATTTATTAAAAAGAATTTCACCTAATTGTTTTGGAGAACCTACATTAAATTTCTCACCGGATATTTTAAAAATTTGATTCTCAATGATGTTAAGCTTTTCTGTGAATAATAATGATAATTTTGTTAATTGCTTGTTATCTACCTTGCAACCGTTCATTTCCATTGACGCTATTATTTTTATTAAAGGTCGTTCTANATAGAAATAGAAATCGTAAAGTTTATTTTTTATAAGTTCAATTCTTAATATTTCCCAAAGTCGGAAAGAAATATCTGCATCTTCTGCTGCATAATTGAGTGCTAGCTTTACTGGAACATCCTCAAAGCTCACTTTTTTCTTATCAATTAAAGTTACATCAGAATATTTTATTGTTTCATGATCCAAGAAATCAGAAGAAAGTTCATCAAGATTATGGCCTCTATTACCAGTTCTCAATACGTAGGACATCAACATAGTATCATCAACGGATTTTAACTTTATTCCCAAATTAGCCAAGATTATGTAATCATATTTGATATTTTGACCAATTTTTAAAACTGAAGAATCCTCTAGCATTGGTTTCAATTCAGAAATGAAGTCGTCAAGTTTAATTTGGTTGACTTCCTTGTCATTATGAGAAATTGGTATGTAACACGCCTCACTATTTTCTAAGGCCATTGAAAACCCAACTATCCTGGCCTCTATGGCATTTAATGAGGTTGTTTCACAATCGATAGCCACTTTTCCTGAAGAGATAGCCTTCACACACCAATTTTTCAAACTTTCTTTACTTAAAATTAATTTATACTTTGAAGTATCAGGCTTTTCCCTTTTAGCTATAAAGAACCTTGGTTTTAAGTCCTGATTGTTATTTGATATGGTAGGAAGATTTTTTTTTTCCACATCATCTTTGTTTTTTTCAATACCGAATTTTGCAACTACATTTGCTTTAGTTCTTTTAAATTCCATTTCATCTAAGAAGTGAATTAATTTTTCGACATCTAATGGAGAAAATTTTAAGTCCTCAACAGGAATTGGTAATGGAACGTCATTTTTCAAAGTGACTAGTTTTTTTGAGATCAATGCCAACTTACTGTTTTCTTGGATTGACATCCTTCTTTTCTCTTGCTTAACTTGATCAACCTCTTTAAGAAGGTTTTCGACTGTCCCGAAAGAATTTATTAATTGTGCAGCAATTTTTGGTCCTATCCCTGGTACGCCAGGAACATTATCAGATGAATCACCAGCTAAAGCCTGAACATCTATAACCTTTTCAGGATAAACCCCAAATTTTTCAAAAACACTCTCTCTGTTTATTTCCTTTTTCTTCATTGGATCAATTATTGAAATATTTCCAACTAGTAACTGCATTAAATCTTTATCTGAAGAAATAATTGTTACTTTCCTGCCCTGTTCAACAGCAATTTTTGAATATGAGGCAATCAGATCATCTGCCTCAAATCCAATTGATTGAATTGATTGAAGATTAAAACTCTCTGGAACTCTCTTTATTATATCAAACTGAGGTTTTAAATCATCCGGAGGGTCAGATCTATTAGCCTTGTACTCTGGATATATTTTGTTTCTAAATGTTTCTCTTGCAGCATCAAAAATAACAGCTATCGATATCTTTCCTCCCTTTTCTTGTTGAATATCCTCAATCAGCTTTAAAAGCATATTACAAAAACCAAATACGGCATTAACAGGGGTTCCATCTGATCGATACATTGGAGGTAATGCATAATATGCTCTAAAAATGTATCCAGAGCCATCTACTAAAACTAAATCATTTGAATCTGATGAATTCATTTTCTCTTGAATTTCATACTGCAATATGGACATGTGATGATTTTGCCAGATGATAGGTCTAAATAAATCAGAGGATGAGATTCACTTGACCATTCACTTCCATTACAACTAATTGTTTCGTCATCAACATATTTTATATCTATTTGAAAGTTTGTGCTCATATGATTAAATTCTAAAATAGAATAGTTTTTTAATTAAATAATATAGCAATTATCTCTGAAGAATGAAAAAAAAAATAATAGATGTAACTAATCTAGCCAAGAAATATGGAAAAAACAGTTCATATGCATTAGATCATATTAACCTTTCCATAACCCAAGGATCTATATTTGGTTTGCTAGGTCCTAACGGGGCAGGAAAAAGTACATTCATAAATATTCTTTCTGGGTTGTCTAATAAAAGTTCAGGAAAAGTAAATGTTTTTGGGATTGATCTAGATACAGATCCTAAAACCGTAAGGGGTAACATGGGCGTAGTTCCTCAAGAAATAAACATTGATCCATTCTTTACTCCATTACAAATCATGAGAGTTCAGGCTGGACTTTATGGAATTTGGAAAAGCGAGAAAAATAATTTACAAATTTTAAAAGATCTTGATTTATTTGAAAAGGCTAATGCATACTCAAGAAGTCTTTCTGGAGGTATGAAGAGAAGGTTGATGGTCGCAAAAGCCATGGTTCACCATCCATCATTATTGATATTAGACGAACCAACAGCTGGGGTAGATGTAGAGTTAAGGAGCAAACTTTGGGATTCCATAAGAAAACTCAATAAAAATGGTGTAACCATTATATTAACAACACATTACCTAAAAGAGGCTGAAATACTTTGTGATAGAATTGCTGTTATCAACAAAGGTAAGGTTATAGCATGTGATACAAAAAAAAACCTATTAAAACTTTTGGACTACAAAGAACTCACACTAGAATTTTTAGAGCCAGGAAATTATTTGCCTTCTCAGATAAAAAAGTTTTGCACCAAATATTCAAACAGCTCAGTTACGTTAAAATTTAGAAAAAGTGAAATAAGTACAGCTGAAATACTAAGAATCTTTATTAACAAAAAATTTAAATTTAAAGAGATTTCAACAAAGGAATCAGATTTAGAGGATATATTTTTAAAACTTTTAAAAAAATAACTTTTTTTTTTTTTTGCCTTAATATGTCCAGTTGTGAAAATTATTCTGAACATGGGACAGTATCAGGTCTAGACTACAGTCATGAATTAATGTTTACAGAATCATTTTTGGATGGTGATTTTGAAAATATTGTCTTAGCCGTTCACGGATATAATGATCACAAAAACTCGTTTAAATTACCATCANATTTCCTTAAAGAATTTAATATAAGNTTGATCTCTTTTGACTTACAAGGNTTTGGGAAGAACAATAATNTNGGACAGTGGTTTGATTTAGNCTTTCATGTCAATGATGTAAAANCAAGAATNAAGATTATAAAAAATAAATTTCCAAACAAAAAAATCTACTTGATTGGCGAAAGTATGGGGGGGGCAATAGTCCTGACTTTAGCAAATTTAGAAAAAAACTTGCCTGTAGATGGAATAATTTTAGTTGCGCCCGCAATCTGGAATTTTACTGAACAAAACTTTTTGAAAAGTTTAACAATGAATTTTCTCTCGAAGCTTTTTCCTAATCTCAGAGTAAGTGGGAAAGGAATTATAAAAATTAAAGCTAGTGATAATATTGAAATGNTNGAAGAGTTATCAAAAGACCCTTTTTTTATCCACAAACCAAACTTTAATAGTCTTTATGGTATCATTAAATTGATGGATGAGTCTTATGAGAATGCAGAGAGTTATTTCATTAACCCAAACTACAAAACGCTTTTACTAATTCCTATTAAGGATGAAGTAGTGCCAAGAAAGCCACTCTTAGAATTATTGGATAATTCAAAAGAAAATATTTACTTTCAAGAGTCTATTAATTTGAGTGTNCATGAATCNAATTATCACATGATGTTGAGGGATTATCGAAGAGATTTTGTTCTTGAGGAGATAAAAAGATGGATAATCAATGAAAAANAACCAAATGAAACGAAAAATTTCAGAGATAGTATAAAAATACTTCAAAAAAAAAAATTTTATCATATTCTTGATTAATGAAAAATTTACATCTTATTTTCTTTATAAGCTTTTTTGGCTTTTTTACTCTCTCAGCAAACGAAATTATTAAGGACTCTGAGGGTAATTTCTTTCTGATGAAAAGTGATGGTACATTTTTAAAACTNCCAAAACCAAAACCTGGTAATACNTACGTTATCAAAAAAAGAATTATCAACAAAATTAAAGAAAAAGATTCTATTTTTCAAAGAACCAAAAAAAAAGCAAGAAAAAGAACTAATCAAGGTTTCAGGTAAATGGATGAATTAAAAAGAAAAGTCATATGGTCATTGATCCAAAGCCACGGAGATAAAATAAAGAAAAAACTGAAGCCACACCCAAATCACCCGAGTGGTCGAAACCCATATGCACATATATGCTCACTAATTCAACANAAATTTGGNAAGTCTTANAANGANATNTGTAACGAAAAANTTCCNGANCTTATTGAATTTATTGAAAAAATNAGNGATTGAATTAAGGAAGGTTTNTTTAAAAGGGAGGAAATATTATGCTGTAAAACCTTCCTATTAATTCAAATTTCTGACATATCAGAAAGTAAAATATATTACGCAAATAGTATGCCATTTGGAAAATGGTTTGATTTTTTTTTTGTTATAATTTAACTACTTGATATTATCTTTAAAGCATAACAAAGGACTCACAATTAATAATTTTCAACTTACATATGCAGCATTCTTATTTCCAGCTATTCCATTAATGATGTTAACATTTGGTAATAGATGGNTTGCAATAAGTTCTCTTATAAGAAAAATGCATAGCGACCTTATTGATGTCAAATTCAATAAAAAAAGTAAACTTGCATTTAAATATATCGAACAAATAAATTTGTTAAATACAAGACTTAAATATGTAAAGCTTATGCAATTTTTTTCTGGCTTATCATTTCTTTTTAACCTTTTAACAATAATAATTGGTATCTTTGAAATTTATTATGCTTTGTTNTTGTTTATCCNAGCTTTAGTTTTCTTTTCTCTCGCAATAATTATTTTTCTTGTAGAGATAAACATNAGTAGCAAAGCTNTAAAAACTCATTTACAAGATTTAGAAAGTTTAGATAAAAAANAGTAANCCTTTAAAAANATGAATCCTTTCTTCAACCAAAAACTTGATAAACATCCTCCAGGACTTATGACCTTATTTTTTACCGAAATGTGGGAAAGATTTAGTTATTATGGTATGAGAGCAATATTAGTNTTGTATCTCATTTCTGANAAAACTGGAGAAAACCCAGGTTTAGGATGGTCTAATCAAGAAGCTATAAGTCTTTACGGTTGGTATACTGCTCTTGTATATCTAGCATGTGTTCCTGGAGGCATTATTGGTGACAAATTTCTAAATAACAAAAATGCTGTGACAGTAGGTGGAGCACTACTATGTGTAGGTCATTTACTATTGGCCTTCAAAAACGAAATCTTCTTTTTTAGTGGACTACTTTTTATTATCCTCGGAGTAGGACTGCTCAAACCCAATATTTCAACCCTNGTTGGAAGTCTTTATAAAACAAATGATACAAGGCGAGACCAAGGATTTACTATTTTTTATATAGGAATAAATTTTGGTGCCTTTTTGGCAAGTATTATTGTCGGGTATGTTGGAGAGGTTCACGGTTGGCACTTTGGTTTTTCTTTAGCAGGCATTGGAATGATTATTGGACAAATATTTTTTTTGAATGGAAAAAATAACTTTTATGTTTCAAAATCAAGAAAAATGGTNATNCGTAACTTAAAGTTTACCTCCATCGAACTTGATAGAATTAAATTAATTCTTATTGCATCATTAGCATTGATTATCTTTTGGGCCTCTTTCGAACAAGCCGGTGGATTGATGAATATATATGCTTTTGAGAAAACTAATAGATATNTTGAGTTTATGGATTTTGAAATTCCCGCGAGTTGGTTTCAATCAATAAACCCACTTTTAATTATTTTATTTGGTTTTTATGTTTCAGCATTTTGGATATTTTTGAGTAAAAAAAAGTTTCTATGTTCTTCAATCTTTAAGATTTCAACTGGCTTGATCATCATGGGTACTGGTTTCATTTTTATGTATTTTGCTTCAGTTGAATCTAGTAATTTNGGTAAATCATCCATGTACTGGNTATTACTTGCATATCTATTTCATACAGTTGGTGAACTCTGTGCATCTCCAATAATTCTGTCCTATATTACAAAACTTTCACCTAAAAAAATAATTGCTAGCGTTATGGGTATTTATTTTGCCACGATAGGCTTAGGTAATAANCTTGCTGGTACGATTGGCCAGCACTCTGATAATCTTGGAGAAAAAACTGTTTTNCTAGGAATCTTTTTTGTTTGTCTTGTNACAGGTTTCGTTATAATTATTTTTCAAAAAAGACTCAAGAGACTTTCTCATGGCTTAGATAATTGATAAGTTGTTTTGAAGCGCCCGTAGCTCAACTGGATAGAGCATTTGATTTCGGCTCAAAAGGTTAAGGGTTCGAATCCTTTCGGGCGCACCAACTAATATTAATTTATTGACTTAAAAATAATTAATACTAATTGGTTAAATAAACTTATATTTAAACACATGGAAACATTAATTAAAAGCAATGACACTGTTCTCATAAGTTGGATCAAATACATTCTTGATTCACATGATATCAATTACTACGTAATGGATGAATCAATGGCTTANCAAGAAGGAAGCATTACAGCAATACCAATTAGAGTCCAAGTTAATTCTGCTGATTTGAATAAGGCTAGGAATATTATCAAGACTGAAAACGAAAAAATTATAATATGATTTAGCTAGAAAAGAATTNGTACATTGCCGTTTCTTTTGAGCCATAGATCCTTATATCTGTATCTGGCATCGTTTGATTTGACTAAATTCCAAAATTTTTTTGAATGATTGGGTTCCTTAACATGAGCAAGCTCATGTATGATTACATAATCAATGATTTTTTTAGGTAACATAATCAACTTCCAGTTAAGAAAAATTTCTGCGTTTTTATTGCAACATCCCCATCTTGCTTTATATGATTTAGTAACCATACGTTTGAAAGATATGCTAGTTCTCGCTGCAAGAATATTAATTCTAGATTTTAAAAAATTTTGGGCGTACTCAAAAAGCCAACTCTTTAGTAGATAATTTACATCTAAATTAGTTTTATTGAAGGGTAATAAAAGCTTGCCATTCCTTAATTTTATTTTTTCCCTACATTTTCCTGAATAACAAATTATAATTTTTTGTCCAAACAAGAGTATGAACTTTCCACTTTTAAGTTCAGCTAGTTTTTCTTCATTTTTTTTCTCTTCAATTATTCTTTTTTCTATCCAAGGGATATTTCTTTTTACTATCTTCTCTAAAAATTCCGTTCGTGTATGGAGAGGACAAATTATTTCAGGCTTTCCATTTTTAATTCTAGTTAAGACTGAGTTAAATCTCTTTTTTTTTCGGATAACACGAACATTCATTACAAATTCTTCCTCTTTATTTATTTTAAAAAACTTAAACATCAAATTATTTTCCAATAAATTGAATCTCTATTTTTCCATTTAATGATTCTAATAATGATAATGAACCATAACTGATTTTTTCCCAATAATTTTCCACAAGTTCATCAAAAGGTTCTCCGGTTAAAACTGAGATCATACCATTTATTGAACCTGCGTGAGCAACTACAAATGAATCATTATTTGAGAGAAGAATATCTTTGCAAAAATTACCTAATCTTGCTAAAAATTCCGTATTACTCTCGCCATTTGGAATCTTAAAACTCATTAAATTATTCTCCCATTGCTCAATCATATTTTTAGGAATTGATTCTCTTGATTTCATTTCCCAATCACCAAGGTGTAGTTCCTTTAAACGTTGATCTAATTTTATGTCTTTAGAGATAGATTTTGCTAGCTTCAAACATCTTTTTAACGGGCTTGAATAGAATTTTATTTTCTTTAAGTCAATTTCATAATGAGATATTTTTTTTTTTATTATCTTTAATTCTGATTCAAAATTTTCGGATACATCTAAGTCAGTTTGTCCATAAAAAATATCTGGAGTCACGTCTAAGGATGTATGTCTAAGAAAATAGATTTTCATTTAATAAATTATCTCAAAATTAGTAAATTCTTCTTTTGATTTTTTTGTAATTATAATTTCTTCAACTTTACAAAACAATGGTCCTTGATAGCACTTTTCTATTAACTTATCTAGAGCAACTTTGTCAGCGTATATTTCAAACTCTACTGACTTATCGGAGCAATTCTTTACCCATCCATGAATCTTTAAGTTATCAGCATTTTTCTTGAACCAAGCTCTATAACCAACTCCCTGAACTCTTCCACGAATTTTTCCATGCAAATTACAAAAATTATTATTCATCTAAATCTTTATAATCTGCTTCAATAATATTTTCCTTATTTAGATCTTTTTTGTGAGTTTGATTGTTAAATTTTTTCTGATTGATTAGTAAATTCCATATCAACCTCCTAAATGATTTAATCAATATAACGAAACCAAGAAAATCTGTAACAAAGCCAGGGATAATTAAAAGAATTCCCGCTAATTTTTTATATACCCATTCATTTGGATTTTTTGCAAGTTTTGTGATTTCACTTACATCAATCTTAGAACTAAAAAGAAAAAGACCAATTAATCCTGTAAAAAAAATCATGAAAATAACAAGAAAAAAACCAAAAAAGTCCCCAAATAGTATGAATGCAAGAATTTCAAGTAACGGTATTAACAAGATAAACTTAAAATTCACTTTTTTTTTACCTCCTGACAGTTTATGTTAGATGTTAGCATGGCACAAAATATATCAATCTCACTTTTTTTAGTAAATTTTTTAATCCCTTTTTTGTTTGGAAGCCTGGTTTTTTTTTCGGCCATAGTAGCTCCCAATACTTTTATTAATCTGAACCAAAAAAATGCAAGAAGTTTCATCAGAGCGATTTTTCCTAAAATATATTTGTGGGCCGGCATCATTAGTTCCTTAATTACAATATTTCTATTCCAGCTGAATGTAACCTATTCATTCTTGTTTTTTATAATAACTATTGGCTATTTTTTTTCTAGAGAATATTTAATGAAACTAATAAATAAAGCTAGTGACCAAAAACAAACAAAAAGATTTAAATCTCTTCACCGAGTAAGTGTTACTATTTTTATTTCCCAACTGGGTCTAATGTTATACATTTTTTTAAAAATTTAAGACTCGTTTATCTTTTGTAACATATCATAACAAACGTATTCATAACCAAAATCTTCCCCAGAAATCTTTTTAAACGGTTCATCAAACTCACCCAAATCTGAAACAACTAGTTTGGCACCATCAAATTTTTCCTCAGATGTCAAAATNGATGGTGTAACGACGACATTAATATTTGCCCGCAATGCTGATTCCATTCCTCTTGGCGAATCTTCTATAGCTAGACATGATTGAGGCGGTAGTCTCATTTTTTCAAGAGTCCATTCATAAATTTCAGGAGATGGTTTTTTATTTTTTGTAATATCNCCATGAGCAATAATATCAAATNTTTCATTGAGNTNNATTTTCAANGCCTTANTAAACAAATTNAAGATATTAGATTCTGATGAAGAAGAAACTATNGCCAACCGTATTTTTTTCTCTTTCAATTCATTAATCAGTCTTATNACTCCTTTTCTNGGTTNAATTNCCATATCTTTCATAAAATCTTCAAATATTTCATTTTTAATTTTATGAATCGAATCAATATATTTTGATAAATTTTTGTAATTTAACATTTCTGGCCAAGCTCTTTTTATATGGTACATTATTCTTTCTTTTCCTCCCCCAACATTTATGAGTTCTTTATATATTGCTTCATCCCAGAACCAGTCTAAATTGAATTCTTTAAAAGATTCATTGAAAGACTTTCTATGATATTCTTCAGTCTCAGCAATAGTTCCATCTACGTCAAATAAGACTGCACTAAGTTTCATTTTTTATCCTTTCAATAATGCTTGAAGTTGAAAGTCCTTCTGTACATTTAATGAGAATAATTTTTCCTTTCCACTTTTTTATTTCTGTAAAACCAACGACATCTTTTTTTTTGTAATCGTCTCCTTTAAATATTATATTGGGTTTAATTTTTTTTATAAGCTTAATCGGAGTTTGCTCATCAAATAAGATTATCTTATCTACAAATTCAAAATTCGATAACAGAAAAGATCTTTCATTTTCATTTATTATTGGTCTAGAAGATCCCTTTAATTTTCTTACAGAAAAATCANTATTTAANGCTAAAATCAAATAGTCACATTTACTCCTAGCTTTCTTGAGATAATCAATATGACCCTGATGTAGAATATCAAAACATCCATTNGTAAATCCAATAACATTTCTCATAGCTNTTTTTTCCTTTAAAGTATTCAATATTGANGATAATGATGAAACTTTGTCTGTACATTTATTTTTAGAACTATGGATCTCTTTCTTCTCAACTACAACAGTACCAAACTTTCCAACTGCTATNCCAGCGGCTCTATTAGCTATTTCTATTGATTTAATTAAATCTTTATTATTTGAAAGCTCCGAAGCAATNTAGGAAACAACAGTATCACCAGCTCCTGAAACGTCAAAAACTTCTTTAGCATTAGAGGGTAGATGATAAGGATCTTTATTCTTTTCCACCAAGGTTATACCATCGGCACTTTTTGTAGTTACAACAGCTCTAAAGTTAAATTTATTAATCAAATTTTGTGATAGTAAATTTATTGATTTTTTTTCATCGTTTGAAAATAACTTTGTTGCTGCATAGAGTTCTTTTAAATTTGGAGTAATAATTGTAGCTCCNTCATAAAAACTAAAGTCTTCTTTCTTAGGATCAATAATTGTAATTTTATTTTTTTTCTTACAAATAGATATGATTTTTCTTACTAGATTTCTTGAAAGCATACCTTTATTATAGTCAGAGATGACAACTACATTCGAGTTATCGATATTTTTTTTAAAGTTATTTAAAATCTGCAACTCCATACTTTTTTCAATAAGTTTAGTTGACTCTTTGTCCACACGCAAAATTTGCTGATTTGCTGATACAAATCTAATTTTATTTGTTGTATGTCTAGTTTTATCAATTACAAGNTGAAAACTTANATTTTTTTCATTCTTGCACAATCTATTGATAATTTTGGCTTCATTGTCATNTCCCACAAGTGAGATGAGATGACATTTAGTTGAAGTTGCAACTATATTTCTAGCTACATTTCCTGAGCCTCCNAGATTTTGTTTCAATTTTTTTGTCTGTTTTAAAACTGGTATAGGTGCTTCAGGTGAAATCCTNTCAATATCACCTATACAGTAGGTATCTAAAATTATATCTCCAATACAAATTACCTTNCCCAAATTATTCATAATCTATATTTCTTTTTTCAAAATTGATTCAAAATAATTAATTGTTTTTTTTAGTCCTTCTATTCTATCGAATTTTGGTTGCCAACCAAGTTTTTCTTGAGCAATTGATATGTCTGGGCATCTTTGTTTTGGATCATCAGTTGGAAGATCTTTATAGACTATTTTTGACCTACTTCCAACCAATTGAATTATCTCATTAGCTAAATCATTCATACTAATTTCGACAGGATTTCCGAGATTAACCGGACCAGGAAATTTTTCCTTATTCATCATNAAAAATATACCTTCAACAAGATCATTAACAAAACAGAAAGACCTTGTTTGCGAACCATCGCCATACACTGTCAAATCTTTATTTGTCAAAGCCTGAACTACAAAGTTTGAAACTACTCTTCCATCGTTTTTTTGCATCCTGGGTCCATATGTGTTGAAGATTCTTATAACTTTGACGTCGACATTATGTTGTCTCCTATAATCCCAAAAAATAGTTTCTGCACATCGTTTTCCTTCATCGTAACAGGCTCTTGGGCCGTCAATACTTACAGCACCTCTGTAACTCTCTCTTTGTGGATGAACCTCAGGATCTCCATAAATCTCTGAGGTNGAAGCTTGTATAATTTTAGAATTATTTTTCCTTGCTAAATCGAGCATATTAATTGCACCATTTACACAAGTTTTTATTGTTTGAACAGGATCATTTTGATAGTGAATAGGNGAAGCAGGGCATGCGAAATTGTATATTTCGTCAATTTCAAATGAGATAGGATGGATCACATCATGGTTGACGAGTTTAAAATTTTTATTATCAAGGATTTTCTCTAAATTTTTTTTATTTCCTGTGTAAAAGTTGTCACAACAAATAACCATATTTTGTCTATCAAGCAATTTTTCACACAGATAAGAACCAATAAAACCAGCTCCTCCAGTAACTAAAACTTTTTTTGTCATCTTAAAATTATCTCTATTACTTTATTCTCATTCTTTTTTAGAAAAAATGCAGCTTCTTCAAACTTGGGAGGGCCAAAAAAAACTGGTGCATCATTGCTAAACCCATACTTTTCTTTTGGAATTGAAAGAAAAGTATCAAAATCATTATTAGAGTTTTTATCATGGTAAATTGCAATTGCGTAATAAGATTCTTCAAGGTTGTTAATAGTAAAACCATTATTAGCCACTTCCGTAGTATCACTTACCAATCCAATTCTTTTACCATCATTTTTAGGAAATGTCTTAGGATCATCATATAACGCAAGATGAATCAAACCAACCTTTTCATCAATATTTTTTATTTTTACAATTAGCTCTCCAGCCAGCAAATCTGAGGAAAGTAAAATAGTAAAAAAAAATAACCTCTTAATAATTTGCATATTGCTTTATTTTAATTTTAAGTATAATAAGTTTATCTTATATCAGATTATTATAAATGAGTTATTATAAAACATTATTAATACTTTTTTTACTCATTCCACTTTTTGGAAAAGCTAACACAGAGAAAAAAATACAAACAGCACATATTATCCAATCCTCAGAAGCTGTTTTAAAGAAACTTGATTCTAATTCAGATTTAATAAACTTCCAACAATACCTNGAAAATTGTAGAGCAATTTTAATTTTCCCTGAAGTNATTGANGGTGGCTTTATTTTAGGTGCNAAGGGTGGTAATGGACTACTTCTAATAAGAAAATCTAAAGATAATCTTTTCTCTGGACCCTTTTTTTATTCTATTGGTGGAGTAAGCGTGGGTTTACAGTTGGGTGCAAAGTCAGGAAAGGTCGTAATGACAATAATGACCAACAGAGGTCTTAAGTCTGTATTGAAGGAAAGGATAAAACTTGGAGTAGATGTTGATATAGCCTACGTAAATGAAGGAGTAGGTTACTCTGCTGAGAGCACTGCAAGATTAGCTGACATTTATTCCTTTTCAGATAACTCAGGACTTTTCATAGGAAGTTCTCTTGAGGGATCCTACCTACAACCAAGAAATGATCTTAATAGGATTGTTCATGGAAGAGAATTTAGTTCAGACGAGATTATCAAAAGCAATATTTCAAGGAAGGAGATTTTTAATTTAAAAACAATAATCTCAAAAATAACTGATGGTTCAGGACAAAAATAAAACCGCAGTTGTTCTGTGCGGGCATGGTTCTAGAGCATTACAATATCAAAATAGTTTAAAAAATTTCGTAAAATTTTTAAAAGATGGCTTAAATGAAAAAAATATTTTCTATTGCTTCATTGAAATAAATAAACCACTTTTAGAAAATTGTCTTGATTCTTTGGTGGATGAGTATTCAAAGATCTATTTGTTCCCACTTTTTATTTTTGATGGAAATCACTACAAACATGATATCGGTCAGGTATTATTAAAATTTGAAGGATTAAACAAGATAAAATTAATTGATAAACTTTCATTAAAAAAAGAAGTTATGCCGATTATATCGAAAATTTTAAATAAAAGACTAAACCTGAATAAAAAAAACTTTCTACTTACCTTTTGTTCGCCAAGCAAAGATCCTTCGGTAATGAATGAGCTTAAAAATTATACAGAGTCACTATCAACTAATTTAAAATTTTCTGGATACTCCCATCAATTTGTTGGAAAAGAATCTTTGGTAATCCCCCAAATTAAAAAAATTTTATCAAGTGGGGGCAAGGTAGTTTTACATCCTATCTTCTTTTTTAATGGTTTTCTTTCAAAAAAAAATATACTTTTCTTTAAACAAAGATTGGATGGAAATATNATATACCTGAGACCTTTGGTTTACTATAGAGAGATTAAAGAGGTGATTGTAAATAAATTAATTAACTTTAGTTAACTCTTTGAATAATTTTTTTATACTTTTATCTCTAGAAACAGAAACATAATCAAAAATTGTTCTTCCTCCATAATCAGTAATTGATAGATCAACATCTTTTTTTAGTAAAAAATTAATAGCTTTAATATTCCTTCTTTCTACAGCATGCATCAATGGCGTTCGGCCTAAATTATCTTGGAAATTTTTTTCTGAGCCAGCATTTAGTATTTTCTCAATCAGTTTGAATTTTTTCCCTGATATATAAAAAATTAAATGAGAAGTATCATCTAAAATAGTTAAATTTATCTTAGCTCCTCTTGATAATAAAAGATCGAACATCTTTTGATCATCATTTTTAAGACAATAAGCTAATGCACTCATACCGTCTGAATCTTTTCCATTGACAGAGACACCTCTTTCAATCATTTCTAAAGCTTTTTCATAATTTGATTTCTTTACTGCTGTGAAAAAAACAGCGTCGATAAAAATGTCACTATCATCGACAGCACTTACTGAATTAAATATAATTAAAAATGGAAATATTATATTGTATAAAATTTTAGTGTTTTTTTTTCTCATATAAAGTCTATTCTCTAATCACAATGTTTACACAAACAAAAAAAAAAATCCACCTAATCGGATGTAACTATTCGGATTTTTTTGAATTAACAATTGAAGGGATTGAACTTATATCAAAATCAGAAATTGTGATCCTTTCAAAAAAGTTTGAAGAAACATTTACAAAAACTCTTCTCGAGAACTCAATTGAATTTTTTTTTGAAGAAGATCTTTCACAAATCAAAGGAGAGCCACTATGGACAAAGATCAAAGACCTTCTAAAAAAGTATCATACTATCTCTCATCTATATTGCGGTGATCCTTTATTATTCAATAACGGTATTAAAGAAATAGAATTTTTTAAGAAGAATGACATTACCGTAGATTATTCTGTAGGTATCATTGAGTCCATGGGAATTTTTAATGATCATAATGATTTATTGACAAATCGCGAAAAAAACTCTTCAGTGACTTTTATGAAAGACTTTGAATTTAACAAATTTACTGAACTAATTCAAAGTCCTGGTTGCCAAAAATTAGTCCTTAGAATAGAAGATCAAGCTTGCTTAGAACAGTTACTTAAGTTTACAAAAAGCAATAGTATTAAAGTGAAAATATATAAGAATAAAAAAAAAAAGAAGGAAGAAAATTATAAAAATCTTAGAATTTCAAGTACTGATGACTATATATTTATAATTATAGAATTATGAATAAATATAAAACAATTTTTAAAAAAAATATTTTAATGATGATGATTCTGATCATCGTTCTTGGATTAAGTTTCTGGTTTCTTGACCTAGTCCAACGAAACAAACACATTAATAAAATACCACTGGGTGGTGGGTTTGTATTAACAAACCAAAATGGAGAAATATTTGACTCCAAAAAAATTAAAAAAAAGAAACTAATATATTTTGGCTACACCTTTTGTCCTGATGTTTGTCCCTTCGATATTTTAAGAATTTCAAAAGTATTTGAAAATAATCCCTCGTTGATAGAGCAGATCCAACCAATATTTATTACAGTTGATCCTGAAAGAGACACACCTGAAAACCTTAGGTCNTTTCTTGAAAATTTCTCGAGCGATATTATTGGACTTACCGGAAACAATGAACAAATAAAAGAAGTCATAAAAAAATTTAAAATTTACGTAAAATATAACAAGTCTTCAGAGCTTGATTCCAACTATCTTGTTGATCACAGTTCTTTGGTTTTTTTAATCGATGAAAAAGATAATTATCTGAGATTTTATCGATCAAATGAATTTACAGAATATAAATTCATAAATACATTAAAAGAAGTTCTCTAAAATTGAATCAAATACATTCTTTTTTTTTCTCAATTCCTTGCTTTTTTTTATTATTCGGTCAATTTTCTTTTTGTTTTCAACATCATCTATAACATTNGTATAGTTGAGAGATTTAGACGGAATTCCTTGATGTGCTTTACTCATAAAATCCTTCCATAATATAGCTGGTGCTGTCCCTCCCGTAATATCTTTCATAGGTGAATCATTATCGTTACCAAACCATACNCCTACNACAATATCTGAGGTAAAACCTACAAACCAAGCATCTCTTAATGATTGACTTGTTCCAGTTTTTCCAGCCGCAGGTCTACTAATCTTAGCATTTTTACCTGTACCACTTTGTATAGTTAGTTCCATCATCTTCGTCATATTTTTTACTAAATCTGAATCTATTACTTTTCCAGGTCCTTGACCCTCACGCATAAATAAAATTTTTCCATCCGTATTTTCAATCGAACGAATACCATGTACTAATACTCCATTCCCATTATTTGCAAGTACATCATATGCAGCCGTCAACTCTAATAAATTTACCTCAGAGGTACCAAGAGCTAACGATGGAGAATTTATTATGGGACTTGAGATACCCAATGTTTTCGCCATTTCAATAACTCTCTCTCTTCCAATNTTTTCTGATAGTTTAACAGCAACTGTGTTTATCGATCGCGAAAAAGCTTGATCTATTGAAATCTCACCCAAGTATTCTTTCTTATAATTTTTAGGTGACCAACCATTTATATTGATCTCAGAGTCCTCCATCAAGTCATTAGGCTGATAACCATAATTAAGCCCTGCTAAATATACAAATATTTTAAATGCTGACCCAGGTTGCCTTTGAGCTTGAGTAACTCTATTGAATTGAGAATCTCCATAATCCCTTCCACCAACCATTGCAATAACACCTCCATTGATATTTAATGCCACCAAGGCAGATTGGTCGGCTGATGGATAATCTTCAGTTATTGAATTAACTGAATCCTCTGCTATCTTTTGCAATTTTACATCAAGGGTAGTTCTAACAATTAAATCCTCATTAATTTCTCCTAAATAAGATTTTACTCTCGGAAGAAGCCAATCAACAAAATATCTTGTACTTTTTGGAGCAGATGTATACTTTTCAAATCTATTATTATTAATCTTAGCTTGCTCAGCTTGTTTTTTATCTATCAGACCATCTTTTTTCATATTCTCAAGAACTTTAGAGGTTCTAATTTTTGATAACTCTTCATTTGCAATTGGATTATATTTGGAGGGTGCTTTAAGTAAGCTAGCTATTAGTGCACTTTCATATAAATTTAACTCATCAACTTTTTTATTGAAGTATTTCTCAGATGCTGCTTGTACACCATACGTTCCAGAGCCTAGGTAAACTCTATTAAGATATATACTTAGAATTTGCTGTTTTGTAAATCTCATCTCAAGCCAGAAACTTAAAATTAATTCGTGTAATTTTCTTGTGAAAGACCTTTCAGGGGTCAGAAAAAGATTTTTTGCAAGTTGTTGGGTAATTGTACTTCCACCTTGAACAATCTTACCTGCCTTTAAATTTATATAAAAAGCTCTAGCTATTCCTTTTATATCAATTCCTGGATGATAGAAAAATCTCTTATCCTCGGTTACAATAACTGCATTAATAAGATTTTTGGGCAAATCATTATATTGAATTGATTGTCCATAAATATCTCCGTATGAAGCAATTATTCGCCCTTGTTTATCAAGAAATGTAATACTAGGTTGTCTTGAAATTTGAATAGATTCGGTTTCAGGTAGATTTAACAATGACCAGGTCACAGCAATACTTAAGAAAAGGATCAACCATACAAATATTAAAATTAGCCACTTGATAGCTCTCACAAATTATCTATCCAAAATTAAGATTTTCTTAAAAAAAAGTAAATTATACATCAAGATTTGAAACTTTTCTTGCGTTAGATTGAATGAAAAATTTCCTTTTTTCAACATCATCACCCATCAATTCCTCAAATATTTCATCTGCTCTGTGAGCATCTTCAATACTTACCCTGAGTACCGATCTAAATTCTGGGTCAAGTGTTGTTTCCCATAGTTGTTCAGGGTTCATTTCTCCTAAACCTTTATACCTCTGCACAGCAACGCCCTTTTTGGCAAAATCTAGACCTTTCGTGGANAAATCAACAGGTGTGTTTATCAAAATTTCTTCTTGATTTATAATAAGTTTTGACGGATCTAAAAAAAATTCCTGAATTTTCTGTGTGTATTTGTTGAGCTCCTGAAAATTAAATTCAGAAAAATCTTTAAATTTAATTAAAAATTGCTCCGTAACTTTATTNTCACTNTTTTGAAATAGCACTCCACTAGATTTATCTATTGATGCTTCCCATGANTTTTCTGAACCATTAAGACGTTGCAAGAGGTAGTCAATGGTTTGCTGTGACTTTTGCTCCGAAGAAAAATTACTTAGATTGAAAAAACCGCAAATTGTTGCTTCTTCCAGCAAATAGTAGTAACCACTATTTTTGTTGCTTATTATTTCTAATAACTTGTTTAAATTTATCACAGTTTCAAAAAGTTTTTTTAAATCTTTTCCTTTCAGTGAACTACCATTTTTTTGTTTAAGAATTGACTGATCTATAACATCTCCTATGAAAAAACTTTCTAGCTCTCTGTCATCTTTTAAGTATAACTCAGTTTTACCTTTTTTAATTCTATATAAAGGTGGCTGTGCAATATAAACATAACCATTTCTAATCAATTCAGGCATGTGTCTATAAAAGAATGTAAGAAGAAGAGTCCTAATATGCGACCCATCTACATCAGCATCTGTCATTATTATTATTTTGTGATACCTAAGTCCATCTAATTTAAAATCATCATAATATCCAGCACCCAGAGCTTGAATTAATGTTGCAATTTCGGCAGAGTTAAGAATTTTATCTCTTCGTGACTTTTCTGTATTTAGTATTTTTCCTTTNAGAGGCAATACGGCCTGATTTTTCCTGTCTCTNGCTTGTTTAGCNGAACCACCAGCGGAATCACCNTCTACAATAAATAATTCACAGTTTTCTGGNGATTTATCTTGACAATCTGCTAGTTTCCCAGGAAGAGAACTTATCTCAAATGCCGAGTTTTTTCTTGACACTTCACGTGCTTTTCTAGCAGCTTCCCTTGCAGCGGCAGCTTCAAATATTTTGTTTACAACTTCTTTTGCATCTTTAGGGTTTTCTTCAAACCAATTCCCAAGATGCTCGGAGACAATTGACTCAACAACTGGTCTAACTTCCGATGATACAAGTTTATCCTTAGTCTGAGAAGAAAATTTTGGATCGGGAACTTTTACAGATAAAACACACGTGAGACCCTCTCTTGCGTCATCGCCAGTCAGGCTAATCTTGTCTTTTTTTTGAAGTCCCAAATTATTTATGGCATTATTTACTGTTCTTGTTAATGCTGATCTAAAACCTGCAAGGTGAGTGCCTCCATCTCCTTGTGGAATATTATTCGTGAAAACTAAACAATGTTCATGATAACTTTTATTCCATTGAAGAGCTAACTCCACAGCGATATTTTCTGTTGTTCCTTTGAATGAAATTACATCATTAATAATTGGTTCCCTTGATTTATCTAGGTATTTGATGTACCCCTTCAAACCTCCCCTTGATGATAATTTTGATATATTTTCCTCTGCACCTCTTTTATCAATAAGTTCGATATTAACTCCTGAATTCAAATAGGCTAACTCTCTAAGTCGAACTTCAAGTTTATGAAAGTCAAATTTTATTTGACTGAAGGTTTCTTTCGACGGAAGAAATGTAATCTGTGTACCACTATCTTTTGAGTCACCAGCCTCAGCCAGAGGAGAGTCAGGGTTGCCATTAGAAAATCTAATAAAAAACTTTTTTCCACCTCTGTAGATTGTTAATTCAAGCCACTCAGACAATGCATTTACAACAGATACTCCAACACCATGAAGGCCTCCGGAAACTTTGTATGAATTTTGGTCAAACTTACCTCCAGCGTGCAGTTGTGTCATGATAACTTCAGCAGCAGATACTCCTTCGTCTTTATGAATATTAGTTGGAATACCTCTTCCATTATCAAAAACAGTTACAGAGTTATCCTCGTTTAAAGAAACAGTGATGGAATCACAATGACCAGCCAAAGCCTCGTCTATCGAGTTATCCACTACTTCGTATACCATGTGATGGAGTCCAGAACCGTCATCGGTATCACCGATGTACATTCCAGGTCTTTTTCTTACAGCATCCAAACCTTTAAGAACTTTAATGGACTGTTCGTCGTAACTTTGATCTTTAATTGTACTTTTTTCTACTTCCAAAACTTAACCTTGATTGACTTCCTTATTATAACTTATTCTCAGTAAGTTTAAACCTCTTATCGTCAATATTTATCTTTTCGATCAAATTACTAAATTTTTTATTTTCTGAAATAAAATCACCATTAATGTCTGTCATCCAGGTTTGAATTCCTAAATCATTAATTTTTTCAAGAATAATAAAAATAAAGTTTTTATCTAAATAAGAAAAAACATCATCAAGTAAAAAAATGATATTTTTTGAAGATTTTTTTTCTAAAAATTTAAGGAATGATAAAAATATTGAAAAAACTATAATTTTTTGTTGTCCAGTGGAGAAGCTTTTTGCTTCTCTTTTGCTATACATCTCATAAACTAACAAGTCTGTTTTATTTGCACTAAAACTTGTTCTTCCAGAATGAAAATCTTTCTCGCGTGCATCTCGTAAATTAGTTAAAAAAATCTGCTCGACCTCCAATGCCGGTTTCTCATTTAATAATTTATCCAATTTACCACCTAGTATTAATTGTAAATTAGGATAAACATCTATCAAATTGCTAAAATTTTTATTTAATTGTTTTATAAAATTTCTTCTCGCATCACAGATATTGATTCCCACTTCTGCTAAATTATTTTCAATAAGATCCAACCACTTACTCTCTTTAAAACCCCACCTTTTAAGAATTTTTAGTCGTTCTCTTTTGTACTTCTCATATTTGTTAAGATTATTTTTGTGTGAATTATCATTACATGAAATCATTGAATCAATAAATCTTCTTCTATCTTCTGAATTAGCGATAAAAAGAAACGACATTTTTGGAACAAACCAAAAAATATTAAATGGATAATCAGTGATAATTTTATTTGATCTTTTACCATCCGTGCTCATAATTTTTTGAAAATTTGTAATACCTTTTTTTAATCCAATCCCAATTTTTAATGAGTTATTTTCAATTTCAAAGAAACCATTTATTCCAAACTTTTCTATTGATGAAGTTAAGTCTGATGAAATTATTTCATTTAACGTCGCATTACGAAAACCTGAAGGTGAATCATATAAGGAAATTGATTCTAAAACATTTGTTTTTCCTGAGCCATTTCTTCCACAAATAAGTACTAAATCATCATTAATTTCAAGATTTAAAGATTTATGATTTCTGTAATTACTTAATATTAGTTTTTTAAGTCTAATATTACTACTCATTAACTGTTAAGCTCTCATTTGCATGATCAAAAAGAGTGAGTTTTTTAAACTGTCACATTCCAAAATTGTAGGTGCGGTTTTATTTGAAAAGGAAAATCTGACTTTACCATTTTTTATAATAGCCAAAACATCAAGTATATATCTAGCATTAAAATTTATTGAAATTTCTGAGCCAGAGAATTCAACCTCTACACTTTCTGTTCCTAAGGACTTATCGTTTCCGAAAGAACTAACAACACATGTATTTTTTGAGATGTCAAACTTTACCGTTCTAAATTTTTCATCTGAAATTGTAGAAACTCTGTCAATGGTTTCACTAAAGCTTTTGCAATCAACTGTCATAATCTGATCATTATCCTTTGGCACAACACTCTCGTAATCAGGGAATGAGGCGTTAACAAGTTTAGAGACAATCTTGATATTCCCTAGTACAACCTTCATCCTTGTCTTTGAAAAACTAAGACTTACGTCATCTTGAAACTCATCAAGTATTTTTGAGATTTCTAAGACAGTCTTTTTGGGAATGATAATACCCTCAAATGATTGTTTGAGAGGTTCTGGAAGCGAACATTTTGATAGTCTATGTCCATCGGTTGCAACGGTAGAAATACTTTCTCCACTGGCATGTAAATAAATTCCATTGAGATATAGCCTTGATTCGTCTAGACCCATGCAAAATTTACAGTTATTTATTAAGTCTTTGAAATGTTGTGATTTAATCTGAAACTCAACATCTAACTTATCTTCGTCCATAACTGGAAAGTCGTCAACTGGAAGAAAGGGTATTGAAAACTTAGAATCTTTGAAAAGTACATATACTGTACTATTTTTATCTTCACTTTTGAGTCTTATTTCAGATTTTTCAGGAGCTTTTCTAACAATCTCAAAAAAAAGTTGGGAAGGGATGGTTATTCCTCCAGCTTCACTAACATCTGCTACTAGATGTTCTGTCAACTCAATTGCAAGATCGGTTGCAGTTACAGTGAGTCCACCTTCAAGAGCAGATACTTTAATATTTGAAAGGATTGGAATTGTATTCCTTCTCTCTACAACACTTTGAAAATGACTTAAACAATCAAGAAGCTTTTTTTTTTGTATTACAAATTCCATTTTTAAGACTCTAGCATTCTAATGAGCAGTTGAACGTCTTCATCAAAGCTTACATCCTTATCTCTTAACTCCTCAACTTTTCTCACAGCATGAATTACTGTTGTATGATCTCTATTTCCAAACCTCCTTCCGATTTCAGGTAATGATCTTGAAGTTAAATTTTTTGAAAGATACATTGCAACTTGTCTTGGCCGCGCAATTGTTCTTGACCTTCTAGCAGAACTCATATCAGACATTTTTACATTAAAGTGTTGTGAGACTTTTTTTTGAATTTCTTCGATATTTACTTTCTTTTGTGATGACTTTAGAAGGTCTTTCAATAAATCTTGAACCATATCTAGATTTATTTCTCTTCCAACAAGTGAAGAAAAAGCAGAAAGACGATTTAATGCCCCCTCAAGTTCTCTTACATTGGTAGTGATTTTATGAGCGAGAAACTCCAAAATATTTGACGAAATCCTTGAGCTCAATTTTTCTTCCTTGGCTTGAAGAATTCCTAATCTTAGCTCATAGGTTAAAGGATGGATATCTGCCACCAAACCCCAGCCAAGCCTTGATCTCATTCTTTCTTCTATTCCTTCTAGATCTTGTGGAGATTTGTCAGCAGAAATTATCAGCTGTTTGTTTTGATCAATTAATGCGTTGAAAGTATGAAAAAATTCTTCTTGAGTTGAATCCTTTCCCGAAATGAACTGGACGTCATCGATCATTAAAACATCAACATTTCTAAATTGCTCTTTGAAAGCAACTGTATTTTTAAATCTTAGTGCTTTTATAAAATGGTACATGAATTTTTCTGCTGACATATAGATAACTCTTCTGAGAGGATTCCTTTTCTTAATCTCATGTGCTATTGCATGCATTAAATGGGTTTTACCTAATCCAACACCTCCATAAAGAAATAATGGGTTGAAAGGTACATCCTTAGATTCTGCCACTCTTCTTGCTGCGGCAAAGGCAAGTTCGTTTGGTTTGCCAACTATAAAATTTGCAAAGCTAAATCTGTTATCTAAATCTGAACTAATGGACTTGAAAACGTCATTGGGTTTTTGTTCTTTTAAATTTGACGTTTCTTTATTCACTAAGCTTCTTCTCTTGTTTGTCTTTGAAACAATAATTTGAATATCATTTATTTTTAAGTTTTGGACTAGCCAATAACTCTTAATTATATCCAGATATTGTTCAATAATTCTTGTTCTAATAAAGTTACTAGGAACACTGAGTGTCACTTTTCTATCTTCATAATCCTCAAGGGTTAACATCTTTATCCAACTTGCAAACTGCGCATCTCCAATTTTTTGTCTTATTCTGCCTCTTACAGTTACCCACTGTGCATGAATCTCAGAGAGATTTTCCTTCAAATCGTCAACCATTTAATTATCCTTGTTTCCAAGGTAAACTCGAACATTTCCATCCATTAACTTTTCCTCTATGACCCAACTCATCATGTTTACCCTCAAATCCCTCAGAACAATTGTAACAATTTTTGTATCCCTGAGATGTGAGAAATTCAGCAGCAGATCTGGATCGTGCACCCGATCTACAAAGAAAGATTATCTTTGAATCTTTGGAAGGAATATTCTCTGATATTTCTTGGAGAAANTTTGAATTCTTCTCCATTACTGGAAATGTCTGCCATTCAAGAAAAATAACTTTCTTGTTTATAGTTTCTAAGGAAGGCACACCAACAAAAGCCCACTCAGCTGTTGTTCTGCAATCAACTAGATAACTGTGCGTGTCAGCTTTGAGTATATTCCAACTCTCTTCCGGTGTGAGATCTCCTGCATAATCTAAGTCCATATTAATGTGTCCAACAAGTGAATTTGTTAGCTTATCTAATATAAAATATTGAATCAATAAAAACTAAAAAAAATAGTTATTGACTTATTTTTTTTAGCTTACCGGATAATCTGGATATTACTCGTGAGGCAGTATTCTTCTTAAAAATNCCTTTAGANACAGCTTTCGACAAAGCTGACTCTATACTTAGAAATTTTTTTCTGGATTCTTCTTTTTTCTTATTAANAATAAGGCTATGAAGNTTCTTTATACCACTTCTTATTTGAGANCGCCTACTTTTGTTAATTTCCGATCTNCGATTGGTTTGATTAATTCGTTTCTTTGCTGATTTTATATTAGCCATATATGTCAAGTTTATACTTTTGAAAGTANAATTGGTCAAGAACAAATTAGTACTTTGGAAAAATTTTGAAAACAATTAAAGTTTCGTCTTTAATTGATCTAAACTCTAATTCTAAGTTCTCATTACCACGTGAAAATAAATTTTCTCTTTCTACTTTCCAGCCTAGGTTAGGCAAGATTTTCTTATAGAAGTTTTTAACCTCATACAGTGGGTAATTTCCTTTTGATTCGCTAGAAACATATCTGCCATCAATTTTATCAAATAAAATTAATGAATCTTCAACATATTTCATTTCTTTATAAGAAGGAATATCTTCTAAACCTTCTATAAATTTCTGTTGTGCTGACAGATAAAAACTGAAAAGAAATATAATCAAAAAANCAATCTTAAACATTTTATAACTGACATCTTTTGCAAAAAAAAGTTGATCTTCCATTTTGAATGATTTTCTCAATAAAATGCTGCTTTTGACATTTCTTACATATTTTATTTTCTCTTCCATAAACTTTTAGTTGATTTTTAAAATATCCAATTTTCAAGTCAGAAACAATAAAGTTTTTTATTGTAGTNCCTCCCAATTTTATAGCTTCATTCAGAATTTTTTTTGTATATTTTATAATTTTAGAAATCTCATCGATTCGTAAAGAATTTGATTGTCTCGTTGGATTGACTGATGCTTCAAAAAGNATTTCTGAACANTATATATTTCCAAGACCTGCAACAAAATTCTGATCCATCAATAAACTCTTGATATTTATGTTTCTTTTGCTGAAATTAGAAAAATAAGTTTCATTAAAATCTTTGGTTAAAGGCTCNGGGCCCATTTCTTTTAAATGTTTTGAATCATTTAATTCTTTTTGNTTGTAAAGTTTTATGAAACCAAATTTTCTTATATCATTGTAAATTATTTGAAAATTTTTATATCTAAACAAAAGATGATCATGCTTTTTATTTTCNGTANATTTAGATANACGAAAGAAACCAGTCATTCCAAGATGAATTAATAAAAAATTACTTTTTTCATATTCTAATATTAAATATTTTCCCCTTCTTACAATATTTGTTATTATCAATTTACTTAATTTTTTTTTTAAGTCATTTGGAATTTTATACCGGAGCTTATTATTAATAATTTTGATATCAATTGTTTTTCGCCCCCTCATATGGGTATACAAAAAAGATCTTACAGTTTCAACCTCAGGTAATTCTGGCATGGATAATCATCTTTTAAAAAATCTTCAATCAATTGATAAAACTAAAAAAGAATTTTTTGTTAGTCAAATTTTTTCACAAGTTTCAGAAAAATATGATTTGATGAATGATATAATGAGTTTAGGTTTACACAGATTGTGGAAAAAGGAATTTATTAANTTTGTTAACCCCAAAAANAATCAAATAATCCTTGATTTAGCTTCTGGATCTGGAGATATCACTAAATTAATAAAAAAAAATTGTAACCCTCAATGTATAGTTTTTGATTCAAGTCTANAAATGATTATTCAAGCGAAGAAAAAACTAAAAAACTTTGATATAANCTATATCAATGGTCACGCGGAAAACTTGCCATTTAGAAATCAATTTTTTGATAAAGTAATTGTAAGTTTTGGNTTAAGAAATTTTTCNGACATAGAGAAATCATTGCGTGAAATCAACAGAGTACTGAAAAAAGGTGGTGATTTTCTTTGTATGGAATTTAGTGAAANTAATAATTTACTTTTTAGAAAGTTTTTTGATTTCTACTCAAAGATAATTCCTAAATATGGAAAATTATTTTCTAACAATGAACATGCATATAAATATTTAATTGAAAGTATAAAATTATTTCCAAATCAAATTGAACTCTCAAAAAAAATAAAAATGTCTGGTTTTAAGGACATCAAAGTTATTGATATAATGGGAGGTATAGCCGCAATTCATATGTCTAAAAAATAATGAATTTATTGAAAAACAAAAAGNTTCTTATNATTGTNACTGGNGGNATTGCNTGTTANAAGGCATTAGACCTNATNAGAAGACTTCAAGAATATAANGTAAATGTNGAGTGNATACTCACAAAAAATTCNAACGAATTTGTTAATAGCCTTTCATTTGANAGTCTTTTGGGAAAAAAAATTCATCAGAATCTATTCTCACTTAACCAAGAAAAAAATATGAGTCATATTGAGTTAGGAAAAACTTCTGACGCAATTTTAATTGTTCCATGTACTGCTAATTTTTTAGCAAAAATTGCTAATGGGATTGCTGATGATCTTGCAACAAATGTCTTGCTTGCATCCAATTCAAAAAAAATTATAGCTCCAGCAATGAATTCTGTTATGTGGAATAACACTGTCGTGAAGAAAAATCTTAATTATGTAAAAAAAGTTGGTTTCAAAATACTTAAACCCAAAAAAGGCAAACTGGCGTGTGGTTCAAAGGGTTCAGGAAAGCTAATGGATATTGATGATATAATAAAAGAATTATCAGAAAGCTTTGTTGACAAAAAGCTTATAAGTAAAAATATTTTAGTCACTGCAGGCCCTTCTATTGAAAAAATTGATCCAATAAGATACATCAGCAATTTCTCTTCAGGAGTCCAAGGTTATGAAATTGCAAGAATATTATCATCTCTTGGGGCAAAAGTAACACTTATCTCTGGCCCAACAAATCTTGTAAATCCTGATAATGTTAAAGTAATAAATGTAGAATCTGGTGAAGAATTTTTGAAGAAATCGGTTGCGCAGCTTCCCGTGGATATTTTTATTTCTGTTGCAGCAATTTCAGATTGGAGATCAAAAAAAATACAAACTCAAAAGATAAAAAAAAATAGTACTCAATTTTCAAATATTGAATTAAAAAAAA
>PARN01000013.1 GCA_002711515.1 Rickettsiales bacterium
AAGAAATTAAAGTTGTATATTACAATTAATGAACAAGACCATAATTTACCTTCTCTTCTTTGTATTTATTTGCAAACTTTCGGTTTTTAGTCAGGAAACTGATGATCTAGACGAAGATGCTATTGATTTTGCAGTTCCAAATCAAAATGTTGAAGAAGAAACTACTGACGAAGCTTGTCAGTTATCCAAAGATGCAGAGTTAATAAATCTTCTGAATGTTAAGTTAAAGAAATTTAATCCATTATCAAAGGATTTAGAGGGTCAACCCCCTCTTACTGATGATGAAATAAAGCATAAATCTATCAGGTTTTATGCCGATCAACTTCAAGAACAGAAATCCGTAAATATTGATATTGATAAATTTGCTTCACTAGGCGGTGCAACCTTAGCATCATTACTTGATAGATCTTCTAAAGTATTCCTAAAACACCCAGAAAAATGTGAATTTTTCTCTCTTTTTGGAGATTCAATAATTGGCTATTATGAGATATCATTCGATCAAATATTGAGATTATATGCTACAGCAGTTAATAAAAACAATAAAATAGCTCAGGAATTTATTAGAACCCAAATTGTTCCTTCACCAATGTCATTAGATTCTGCAATAAAGTCACTTTATGATGATTATGGATATCAACAAAATATTATAGAATCGTTGTTACCAAATGAAGTGAGAACACTCTTTTTTGGGGAAAACTCAATGGTAAGTGTTGCTGATGTTGCGGAGTCAAAGTTACTTGCTTTTTCATTACTTGGTGGCAGAATTAAAAAGCAAGAAGAAAATGAAATTTTTATTTTTGTTCCTGACTCAAAGAAAGGTTTGCTTGGAAGTAACGAAACCATAGTAATTTCTGGAACAGGCCAAATATATGAAGTTCCACTTCTAAATATTCCATTAGCTTTGAACGTGATGAGATCCTTAGGATTTAATGCTAAGGTGATAATTCTTAAACATGTATATATAGACCGTCGTTCATCCTGTTTGGTTGGAGAAGGTGGGTTATGGTATCATTTTCAAGGTAATGAAAAAAGTGTTGGCTGTGATTTTCTCTCGAATACAATAAAATCAATCAAATCAAACACATTGATCTTTAGTCAAGATTACCCAATATTTAAAGAAAGCATTGATAGAGTCAACGAAATTATTAACAATAAGATGTAATTTTATAATATATTTACTATATATAGGTCATGATTGAATATTTACCAATTCTAGTGTTTATACTCTTCGCTTTAATAATTTCAGTAGGTGCATTCTCTCTGTCAATTTTAATCGGTAAAAAAGCCTATTACCCGGAAAAAATGTCAACCTATGAATGCGGATTTGAACCTTTTGACGAGTCCAGAGGTAAGTTTGAAGTTAAATTTTACTTGGTTGCTATTCTTTTCATAATATTTGACCTAGAAATAATTTTTCTTTTTCCATGGGCTGTTGCTTTCTATGAAGTTGGACTATTTGGTTTTTTGTCAATGATATTCTTTTTATTAGTACTTACTATTGGATTTATATATGAATGGATGAAAGGAGCATTAGATTGGAACTAAAAAAAGTAGATGCAAATAATTACGATGAGGCAAGNAAACATATCTCAAGTAATGGTTTTTTAATAACGAAGGTNAATGATCTTNTCAATTGGGCAAGATCTGGCTCNCTTTGGCCNATGAGTTTNGGACTTGCTTGCTGTGCTGTGGAAATGATGCAATCTGCNGCAAGTAGATANGATTTCGANAGGTTTGGAATAGTTTTNAGACCAAGTCCAAGGCAATCAGANGTGATGATAGTAGCTGGAACTCTTACTAATAAAATGGCTCCAGCGCTNCGAAAAGTCTATGATCAAATGCCNGAGCCAAGATGGGTTATATCCATGGGAAGCTGTGCAAATGGNGGGGGCTACTACCATTATTCTTATTCNGTGGTAAGAGGGTGTGACAAAATCGTCCCTGTTGATATTTATGTTCCAGGTTGTCCTCCAACTGCTGAAGCACTTTTATACGGAATTCTTCAGCTACAAAAGAAGATTTTAAGAGATAATAAAATTTTTAGATTATGACCTATCCTGACAAAAAATTCATAGTTGAAATTTCACAATTAATCAAAAGTCTGATGANCTTTTGTGAATACGAAATCGAAAATATAAACAACGAATTAAGTATTTTTGTGAAGCCAAAAGACATCCAAAATACATTAATGTTTCTAAAAGATAACCCTTCATTAAGCCTAGACACTTTAATAGACATGACGGCAATCGATTATCCAAACGAAAGTGATCGTTTCTTAATTGTTTACAATTTACTTAGTGTGTCTAAAAATCTNAGAATNAAGGTTAAATCTAGAATACCAGAAAATCACTCAGTTAACACTATATCTGATATATTCTCGTGTGCCAATTGGTATGAAAGAGAAATATGGGATTTATTTGGTATTAGATTTAGCGGACATCCTGATTTAAGAAGAATTCTTACAGACTATGATTTTAAAGGTCACCCACTAAGAAAAGACTTTCCACTGACTGGATTCACTCAAGTCAAATATAATGATGAACTGAGAAGGGTCGAGTCTGAACCAGTAAAATTAGAACAAGAATACAGAGATTTTGATAATCTTAGTCCATGGGAGGGAATGACTGGTAAACTTCCTGGAGACGAAAAATCCAATAAACAAAATGACAAAAACTGAAAATTATACTTTAAATTTTGGACCTCAACATCCTGCTGCACACGGGGTTTTGAGGCTTATTCTAGAGTTAGACGGAGAAATTGTTGAAAGAGCAGATCCTCATATTGGGCTTCTTCATCGTGGAACGGAAAAATTAATCGAAAATAAAACATATATTCAAGCATTACCATACTTCGATAGGNTAGATTATGTTTCTCCGATGTGTCAAGAGCATGCTTTTGCACTTGCCGTTGAAAAATTACTTGAAATCAAAGTTCCCAGNAGAGGGCAGCTGATAAGAGTAATGTTTTCTGAAATAACAAGGATATTAAACCATATTCTAAACATAACGACGTTTGCATTAGATGTGGGAGCAATGACCCCTTTTCTTTGGTTATTTGAGGAAAGAGAGGTAATGATGGAGTTTTATGAAAGAGTTTCAGGATCTAGACTTCATTCTGCATACTTTCGACCTGGAGGAGTTCACAGAGATTTGCCTGATGGTTTAATAGATGATATCTCAATGTTTTGTAAAAGGTTTCCAAAAAACATTGATGATCTGGAAAGACTAATAGAGAAAAATAGGATTTTTAGACAAAGATCTGTTGGTATTGGCAAAATTAATATTAAAGATGCTCTTGATTGGGGTTTCACGGGTCCATGTATTAGGGCTTCTGGTCTCAACTGGGATTTAAGAAAAGATCAACCTTATGACTGTTATGATGACGTAGAATTCAAAGTTCCAACAGGAACAAATGGCGATACCTTTGAAAGATTTTTAGTAAGAGTTGAGGAAATGCGACAATCAATATTTATNATAGAGCAAACCATNTCAATGTTACCAAAAGGNAAGTGGATAAGTGATGATCCAAGAATAGTTCCTCCAAAAAGGAACCTTATGAAATCATCTATGGAATCATTAATCAATCATTTTAAGTTATTTACTGAAGGTTTTCATGTTGCAAAAGGTGAAACATACACTGCTGTGGAGGCTCCCAAAGGCGAGTTTGGGGTTTTTCTTTTATCAGATGGTTCTAACAAACCATATAGGTGTAAAATAAGAGCACCTGGTTTCCCTTTTCTTCAAGCAACAGAGTTTCTTTCTAAAGGTCATATGCTTTCTGATTTGGTAGCAATAATTGGGAGTTTGGACATAGTTTTTGGGGAGATTGATAGATAATGGAAAAAAGTTTTAAAAAATTTGCCGCTGATGTTCTACAACCAAATTCTTTTTCTTTTAACAAAGAAAATCTTAATAAGGCTAACAAGATTCTAAAAATGTATCCAAAGAATTATAGAGAAAGCTCAATTATGCCTCTTCTTACTCTAGCTCAGGAGCAAAATGATGGATGGATCCCAAAAAAAGCTATAGAATATATCTCTAAATTCCTTAAAGTGTCCGAGATAAGAGTTTTAGAGCTTGCAACATTTTATTCTATGTATAATTTGTCACCAGTTGGCAAATTTCACATTGAGGTTTGCACCACTTCGCCATGTATGCTTAGAGGTGCAGATTCAATTATAAATAAATGTAAAAAACAACTTGGAATAGAAATAGGAGAATTAAGTAAAGATAAAAAATTCTCTTTAAATCATGTTGAATGTCTAGGTGCATGTGTAAATGCTCCAGTTATTAAAATTAACAAAGATTATTATGAAGATATAACTATTAATACTTGTGAAGAGCTCATAAATAAACTAAATAATAACAAAAAACCAAAAATTGGACCTCAATCAACTAGAAAAGGGTCTGAACCTCTGAAGGGTAAAGCTTTATGATTAAAAAAAGTAACATAATTTTTAAAAATCTGTACGGAGACTCTAGTCCTCTTATAAAAAGTGCACAGAAGAGAGGAGATTGGAAGAATATTAAACAAATTCTTAAACTTGGTTCCCAAAAAATTATTGATGAAATAAAAGCTTCCGGGTTAAGAGGAAGAGGAGGAGCAGGTTTTTCTACTGGTATGAAATGGGATTTTATGCCCAAATCATCAAAAAAACAACACTATTTAGTTATTAATGCTGATGAAGGCGAACCAGGCACTTGTAAAGACAGAGATATTATAAGAAATGAGCCACATAAACTCATAGAGGGCTGTCTCATAGCTGGTCTAGCTATTCAGGCAACAAAATGTTATATCTACATTAGAGGCGAATTCTTTAATGAAGCTAAGATACTTCAAGATGCAATTGACGAAGCTTATAAAAGTGGTTTTATTGGTAAAAATGCATGCAACACTAATTTCAATTTTGATGTTTATATTCACTATGGTGCTGGAGCCTATGTTTGTGGTGAAGAAACAGCCTTAATTGAAAGCCTCGAAGGTAAAAAAGGCCAACCTCGTCTTAAACCACCTTTCCCCGCAAACGTTGGGCTCTTTGGTATGCCGACAACCGTTAATAACGTGGAAACAATTGCAGTCGTTCCAACAATTATGAGGAGAGGAGCTAAATGGTTTCATAATCTCGGTCGAAAAAACAATACAGGATCAAAAATTTTTTGTATCTCCGGTCATGTGAACAATCCTTGTAACGTTGAGGAGGAACTTGGGGTTCCTTTAAAATATCTTATTCAAAAATATGCTGGTGATGTCATAGGAGGTTGGAATAACCTTTTGGCTATTATACCAGGAGGTTCTTCAGTTCCATTGTTGCCGAAATCTGCTTGTGAGGATGTGTTAATGGACTTTGATTCTTTAAAAGATTCCGGATCAGGTCTAGGTACTGCGGGAATTATCGTAATTAACAAACAAATTGATATAGTGAAAGTAATAACAAGATTATCCGAATTCTATAAACATGAATCTTGTGGCCAATGTACGCCTTGCAGAGAAGGAACCGGATGGCTTATGAGAATGATGAAAAGAATCCAAGATAACAACTTCACTGCTGAACAAGTTGATTTGCTTGAGGAAGTTACTCATCAAATAGAAGGTCATACAATTTGTGCGCTGGGTGATGCGGCAGCATGGCCAATTCAAGGTCTTTTAAAAAACTTTAAAGACGAAATTTTAGAAAGAATTGATAAGAAAAAACCTAAGGTAGCTTAAGTTATGGTTCAAATCTTCATTAATGACAAACCATTCGATGTAGACGATGGTATAACAGTTATCCAAGCATGTGAAGAAGCAGGAATTGAAATTCCAAGGTTCTGTTACCACGAAAAACTATCAATCGCAGGAAACTGCAGGATGTGCTTAGTAGAAATGGAAAATTCTCACAAACCAGTTGCTTCATGTGCTATGCCAGTTGCCGAAGGTATGAAAATAAAAACTGACACCGAAATGGTAGTTAAAGCCAGAAAAGGTGTTATGGAATTCCTTCTTATAAACCATCCTTTAGACTGCCCAATTTGTGATCAGGGTGGTGAATGTGATTTACAAGACCAGGCAATGGCTTATGGTAGCGGCTTTAGTAGGTTTGTAGAACACAAAAGAGCAGTAAAAGACAAAAACCTAGGCCCCCTGATCAAAACTCATATGACGCGGTGTATACATTGTACAAGGTGTGTTAGGTTTGCTGAAGAAATTTCTGGAAATGATCAGCTAGGCACTATAGGACGCGGAGAGGATACAGAGATCACAAGCTTTCTCGAGAAATCAATTGACTCTGAGATGTCTGGTAATGTTATTGATTTATGTCCAGTAGGAGCATTGACATCTAAGCCTTACGCTTACGTTGCCAGACCGTGGGAGCTAAAAAAAACACAAACCATTGATGTTTTTGATGCTGTAGGCAGTAATATAAGGTTAGATTCGAAAGGTGATAAAATTCTTAGAGTCCTGCCAAGGATTAACGAAGATATTAACGATGAATGGATTTCTGACAAAACAAGATTTGCGTATGATGGATTAAATCATCAAAGAATTGACAGATTTTACTTTAGAAATGAAAAGTCAAAGCTTGTTGAAGAATCAGAAGAGACAATATTAGAGATACTCAAGCAAAAATTCCAAAAAACATCTCAATCAAAGATTGGAGCTGTAGTTGGTAACACCCTCGACTGTGAATCAGTTTTCTCTTTTAAATTATTTTTAGAAAGTATTGGAGTCGAAAACTATGATTGTAGACAGGATAAATCATTTTTTATTCCAAAAAACAGATCATCTTATCTGTTCAATAGTAAAATATCAGGAATTGATGACTCAGATCTTTGCTTGTTAGTCGGTACAGATGTAAAAAAAGAGGCTCCTATTTTGTCTACAAGAATTAGACAGAGGTATTTAAACTCTGATTCGCCTTATCCAATCCTTAGGGTTGGATCAAAACATGCAGCTAACTTTGATATACAAGAACTTGGTTTGGGATCCAAATCGTTAAAAAAACTCTCTTCACCAAAATTCAATTCGATTTTAAAAAAATCAAANAAACCANTGTTTATTGTTGGCCAAGGTGCNTTATGTAGTGCTCAAGGTGAGTTAATATATAACTTTTGTCTCGATACTTATCTAAAATTATCAAAAGATAAGTCATGGAATGGTTTTAATATCTTACAAACTTATTCAGGGAGGGTAGGTTCACTTGATTTAGAGTTTTATAATGAAAAACTTATTAAATCTAAGTCGGTAATCGATAAGATTTATAATGGAGATTACGAAGTCTTATTTTTACTAGGAGCTGATGATTTGAACTTTGATAAAATTCCTAAGAAAACCTTTGTTATTTATCAAGGACATCATGGAGANAAAGCTGTCTCTAGAGCTGATTTAATAATTCCCACAAGCTGCTTTACAGAAAAAGAAGGAATTTATGTGAATTTAGAGGGAAGGCCACAGTTAAGTAGGCAAGTTAAACTTCCCCTTCCTTCAGTTGATCATTCATGGGACTTTTTTAANAAAACCTCTAANTTTTTTGGATCTAACCCAGAATTTTCAAACTTAGATGATCTTAGATCTAAAATGTTTCAAAAATACAAACATCTATCAAATCTGAATGAAGTGCAAAGTTCGGATTTAATCCATCCAAAAAAATGTAAATATAACTTTGCTGAAGATGAAATTGTATCAAACATTAACAACTTTTACATGACAGACTCTGTAAGTAGAAACTCTCCAACTATGTCAACTTGTTCTTTAGCATTTCAAAAGAAGAGTGTATGATTTATAACATATTGATGTGTTTATTGAATTATTATATATAATCCTGAAAATCTTAATCATAGTGATTCCACTCATGATTATGATAGCATATCTTACTTATTTTGAAAGAAAAGTTATAGGAGCAATTCAACTCAGAAAAGGTCCNAATGTGGTTGGCCCTTTCGGNCTTCTTCAGCCATTAGCCGATGGTATAAAACTTCTAACTAAAGAAACAATTTTTCCAGAGAATTCAAACAAATTTATATTTGCCTTATCTCCAATACTTACCTTCGCTCTTGCTTTGTTGGGTTGGGCTGTTATTCCAGTCGACTTTAAGATTGTGTTGGCTGATATAAACGTTGGCATTATGTACGTCTTTGCAATTTCTTCATTAGGTGTTTATGGAATAATAATGGCTGGTTGGGCTAGTAATTCAAGGTATGCATTTTTNGGAGCCTTGAGATCAGCAGCTCAAATGATTTCCTATGAAGTATCTATTGGTTTAATAATAGTATCTGTACTTTTAACGTCTAGAAGCCTTAATCTTTCTGAAATTGTTATGGCTCAAAAAGACTTGTGGTATGTAATTCCACATTTTCCAATGTTTATAATTTTCTTTATTTCTACCTTAGCTGAGACAAATAGAGCTCCATTTGACCTTCCTGAAGCAGAATCTGAGTTNGTAGCTGGTTATAACGTTGAGTATTCATCAATGACATTTGGTCTATTTTTTCTGGGAGAATATGGAAATATGATTTTAATGAGTTCAATGTCTACAATCTTNTTTTTAGGTGGCTGGTTACCTCCGTTTGACACAGAATATTTTAATATAATACCTGGTTTTTTATGGTTCTTGTTAAAAGTTACATTNNTACTATTTGTTTTTTTATGGGTTAGGGCAACTTTGCCGAGATACAGATATGATCAGTTGATGAGTCTAGGTTGGAAGTTATTCCTTCCCTTATCTTTGTTTTGGATTATAATCACATCATCATTTTTGTTTTACATGGGGAGATAGGCAATGGATTTTATTAAAAAATTTTTTTTTATTCTTAAAGAATTTTTTCTTTTCGAAATTATTTCTGGTATGGCTTTGACTTTAAAATACTTCTTTAAACCTAAAGTAACAATTAATTATCCATTCGAAAAAGGATACTTAAGTTCAAGATTTAGGGGAGAACATGCTCTCAGACGTTATGATTCTGGTGAGGAAAGATGTATAGCTTGTAAACTCTGTGAAGCAGTTTGTCCAGCTCAAGCAATTACAATTGAAGCAGAGCCGAGAGACGATGGTTCAAGAAGAACTACAAGATACGATATTGATATGACAAAATGTATTTATTGTGGATATTGTCAAGAATCCTGCCCTGTTGATGCAATTGTGGAAGGACCGAATTTTGAATTTGCAACAGAGACAAGGGAAGAGCTAATATACAATAAATCAAAACTTCTTGATAATGGAGATAAATGGGAGTTAGAAATAAGTAGAAACCTAGAAAGGGAGTCTAGGTATCTGTAATGTTTTTTTTTATAACTTTCTCTTTTATTGTAATTTTATCTAGTTTATTAGTAGTTTTTTCTTCTAACCCAGTTCATTCAGTACTATTTTTAATCTTCACTTTTTTTAATACTGCAATTATTTTTTTACTTTTTAATGCTGAGTTCTTAGCAATGACATTGATTATTGTATACGTAGGTGCCGTTGCAGTTCTTTTTTTGTTTGTAGTAATGATGTTAAATATTAATGACTCATTAATGAAAGAGGGTTTTTTAAAGTATTTTCCATTTGGACTTTTGTTAATCTGCATTTTTTTTGGTGAATTATATATGATATTTGAAAGTAGTTCTTTTATATCACCAAATGATGTTCGAATAAGTATCAGTGATTTATTTACATCTGGTATGGATAATACGAAATCNATAGGTTTGTTTCTTTACACAGACTATTTTATTGTTTTTCAGATTTCAGGTTTTCTTCTTTTATTAGCTATGATTGGAGCAATTGTTTTAGCACATNCTGAAAGAAGTAATGTAAAATATAATTCACCGATTGAACAAAAGATTTTGAACAAAAAAGACGTAATTAAGTTAAATTGATTTATGGAACCAATTCATTACCTCGTTTTATCNTCTTCGGTATTTTCAATTGGTTTCTTGGGTATCTTCATTAATCGTAAAAATATTATNACTATCTTGATGTCAATTGAGCTCATGCTTCTTTCTGCCAACATAAACTTTGTTGGTTTTTCGTATACACTTGACGACCTATCAGGTCAGATATTTTCTCTTTTCATCTTACTAGTTGCAGCTGCAGAAGCTGCAATAGGTCTTGCAATTTTAATGATTTTTTTTAAAAAATCAGGTTCAATAAGTATCGATAATATTAGTAAGTTGAAAGGATAGGTAATTGTTTTTCCTCTCAATATTTCTCCCTTTACTGAGCTTTATTTTATGTATTTCATTTAAAGATTACCTGAAATCGAAGAAATTAAATTTTTTATCGTGCAGTTTACTTGTTATTTCTACTATTTGTTCATTTATATCGTTTTATCTTTTAACAAAAAATGGTGAAACTACAATTACTTTAGGGGAATGGATTACATCTGGAAGCTTCAGTGTTGATTGGTCAATTCAGCATAATCTTTTATCTGGATCCATGATTTTAATGGTAAATTTTGTTTCAACACTTATTCATATTTATTCTGTTGGATATATGGAAAAAGATCCAAAAAATGTATTATTTATGGGATATATAGGTCTTTTTACGTTTTTTATGTTATTTCTAGTTTCATCATCCAATTTGGTGCAACTTTTTTTAGGTTGGGAAGGAGTTGGTCTCACCTCATATCTTCTAATAGGATTTTGGAATTATAAGGATTCAGCAAATGAAGCCGCATTTAAAGCCTTCATNGCTAATAGAGTNGGGGANTTTGGCCTCCTCTTAGCTTTATTTACNATTTTCATTGTTTTTGGAACTCTAAATATAAGTGAAATCATGATTTTGGTAAATGCTCATACAGAAACTTATTTTGAGTTCATTGGTCTTAAAATCCATGCTATTACACTTATTTGTATTCTTTTATTCGTTGGGTGTATGGGTAAATCTGCTCAATTTGGATTACATGTTTGGCTACCTGATGCAATGGAAGGGCCAACTCCAGTTTCTGCGTTGATTCATGCAGCAACAATGGTAACTGCAGGAGTTTTCTTATTGATTCTAATGTCTCCGTTGTTACAAGCTTCTGAAATCTCACGAGAATTTATTTTAATTATAGGATGTTTGACTTGCTTATTTGCTTCATCAGTAGCAATTTTTCAAAATGATATAAAAAGAATCATTGCTTACTCAACATGCAGCCAACTTGGTTACATGTTCATGGCGATTGGTGTTTCAGCTTACTCAGCTGCATATTTTCATTTATTATCGCATGCATTCTTTAAAGCACTCTTATTTTTAGGGGCTGGATCCGTTATACATTCAATGTCAGATGAACAAGATATTAAAAAAATGGGAAACCTTTTTTATAAAATACCAGTGACTTATTTCACAATGCTAATAGGATCTTTTTCTCTTTTAGGTCTCCCATTTTTTAGTGGGTATTACTCAAAGGATTTAATTATTGAATTTTTATATCTGAGTGAATCTGACTTAAGTTATTATTTTTTCTTCGGTTCTGTTTTAGGTGTGCTTTTCACTTCTATTTATTCGATAAGGTTAATAATATACGTTTTTCACGGTAAAAATAATGCTGATGAGAAAGTTGTAGCTCACATTCATGAATCACCAATGATTATGATCATTCCACTAGTAATCCTTTCTTTTTTTGCAGTATTCTTCGGAATGTTATCCTCCAATTTTTTCATTTCAAGCGAATATTTAGAAAGTTGGTCAAAAATAATGTATATAAATAAAGATCTCGACAAATTTTTCATATACGAGAATGTACCGATTTTTTTCAAAAAATTGCCTTTGATGATGATTATTTTGGGTACCTTAATTTGTTTGATATTATATTTCTCACTTCAAAATTCAGTATTACCCTTTTTGAGATCAAATTTCTCCTTCATATGGAGTTTTTTTAAAAACAAATGGTATGTGGATGAGCTCTATGAAAAGGTCATACTTAAACCTATAATGTACTTTGGTCGAGGGTTTTGGAAATCAATTGATATTGATTTAATTGATAATCTTGGTCCTAATGGTGTCTCCAGAGTTGTAAAGTCGTTTAGTGTAATGGTATCAAGGTTACAATCTGGTTACCTTTATCACTATGTTCTCTCCGTTGTGATAGGTTTAACTCTTTTAGTTAGTTTGTATACTTATATTTTCTGATGTTAAATCTCCCTATTTTACCTATATTAATTTGTTTGCCGTTGATAGGATTGTTTTTTATATTATTATCAACAGAAAATGACGAATTCGCTGAACAGGCAAAAAGATCTGCAATTTGGACATCTTCTAGCAACTTTTTATTATCTCTTTACTTACCTTTAAATTTCGACAAAAATATTCCACATTTTCAATTTGTTAATTCATTTAACTGGTTTAATAGTGATAATCTAAAATTTTCTCTTGGTGTTGATGGCTTATCAATGCCTTTTATTGTTTTATCTACTTTTCTTATTCTTTTGTGTGTCATTTACTTATATCCACAAAAAAAGAAAAATATGAGAATTTATCTAGCCTCATTTATACTTCTAGAATCTTTTTTAGTTGGAACATTTAGTGCTATTGATTTATTTTCTTTCTACATTTTTTTTGAATCAATCCTTATTCCAATGTATATCATTATAGGTTTTTGGGGCGGTGAAAGAAGAATTTATTCTGCTTACAAATTTTTCCTTTATACTTTTTTAGGTTCAGTATTGATGTTGGTTGCGATAATTTTTCTGTACCAGGAATTTGGAACAACAAGTATTCCAAGATTACTCGACTATTCTCTTCCTTTTTATATACAGGTCTGGTTATGGCTTGCATTTTTCTCATCTTTTGCAGTGAAGATTCCAATGTGGCCATTCCATACCTGGCTTCCAGACGCGCATGTGGAAGCTCCAACTGAAGGTTCTGTTATACTTGCAGGTATATTGCTGAAGCTAGGCGGTTATGGATTTATTCGTTTTAATTTATCGATATTGCCAGATGCTTCGATCTTCTTTACTCCTTTTGTTTATTTTCTTTCAGTGGTAGCAATTGTATACACATCATTTATTGCACTAGTACAAGAAGATATGAAAAAACTAATTGCGTATTCTTCTGTTGCACACATGGGTTTTGTGACTTTAGGGATTTTTTCAGCAAACATTCAAGGACTTCAAGGTGCGATAATTCAGATGATATCTCACGGTATAATTTCAGGCGCTCTTTTTTTTTCTATTGGTTCAATTTACAATAGATATAAAACAAAACAGATTAATTTCTTTGGAGGATTAGGGAATAGGATGCCAAAATTTTCAGTTTTCTTCTTAATTTTTTCTTTGGGGGCTATTGGTTTTCCCGGAACTTCCGGTTTTATTGGTGAGTATCTTACATTAATGGCAGTGTATAGTAAAAATACTTTGATAGCTTTTATTTCTGCAACAGGAGTTATTCTTGCGGCCTCGTATATGTTGATGCTCTATAAAAAGGTTTTTTTAGGTGATATTAGTTCTAATATTGAAAAAAAAAGCTCAGATTTAAATAACTTTGAAATTATTACTTTCTTGATATTAATATTTATGATTTTAGTTTTAGGTATAAAGCCCAATCTTGTATTGGATTATACTTCATCGTCTCTGGAGAGAATTATAGAATTATATCCGATATCAATTTTATAGAGGGAAATGTTTTGATCATAATTCCAGAAATCTTTTTATCTATTTGTTTTCTTTTTTTGTTATTTGCAACACCATTCATNAAAGAGAACTCTCATATTAAAGTTGGTTATTTAACTCTTATTATAATTTTCTTTACTCAATTTTTTGTACTTAAAGACATTTTTCTTTTTGAAGAAGTATTCAANGGATTTTTTGTAGTTGATTCATTTGGATCTTTTTTAAAATCTATAATCCTTATTACTGCTGGTTTAATTGTTTATTTTTATTTGATAATCAAAAATGAAAAATCATTATTGCGACCTGAATTTTGTCTAATTATTTTGATATCTGTTATTGGAATGATGTTGATGGTCTCTGCCAATAATCTTCTATCATTNTTTTTATCAATGGAACTTCAAAGCTTNGCTCTCTATATTTTGGTTTCCTTTTCGAGGGACGATATAAATTCCTCGGAAGCAGGTGTAAAGTATTTTGTTATAGGAAGTCTTTCCACGTGTATTTTTTTATTTGGAAGTAGTTTAATTTATGGATTAGTAGGCTCAACTGATTTTTCAAATATAAGNCAATATATGTCTGACCAATATAATATCCCAATTATGTTAATAGTTGGGTTGATTTTTATATTAGTTTCACTTTCTTTAAAAGTTTCAGCTGCTCCTTTTCATATGTGGACCCCAGATGTTTATCAGGGAGCCCCGACAATAGTAACAACATTTTTATCAACCGCTCCAAAAGTTGCTGTCTTTGCAGTGTTAATAAGACTTTTAGTCTTTCCTTTCGGTGAGATAATAGTAGATTGGGGCAAAATAGTGATTATTTTAGCAATTACCTCAATGGTTATTGGTTCTTTAGGAGCTCTAAAGCAAACGGACTTAAAAAGACTTATGGCTTATAGTACTATAAATCATATCGGTTTTATAATGATGGGTCTTGTTCCTGGCTCAGAGGANGGAATTACNGCTATAAGTATATATTTAATTTTTTATCTTACTATGAATTTAGGAGTATTTTTGCTGATTTTAAATATGCAAAGAGATCAAATCAATGTTACTAGTATTAAAGATCTTTCAGGCCTATATAAAAATGAACCTATAATGGCAGCTTGTTTTGCGACACTTCTTTTTTCAATGGCAGGGATACCTCCACTTGCTGGTTTCGTTGGTAAACTTTTAATCTTAAATATTGTAATTGATAATAATCTTTTTTTTCTTGCAATAATTGCGGTCTTAACATCTGTAATAGCCGCCTTTTATTATATCAGACTTGTTAAATCTATATTTTTTGACCCACCTATTGAGGAATTAGATAGTTTTTCAAATAATCAGTCAAAATTCTTGTTATCGATATTTTCTATATTTAATTTAACTGTTATTTTATATCCTCAATTCTTCTTAAATCTTTGTGCTTCAATAACTCTTTCATTATTTGCATTGAAGTAGTATGTCAGGAAATTTGTTTGATTATTATTTTTACAAGAAAACCAAAAGTACTAATGATGAAATAAAAAAAGTTACTGAAATAAAAAAAAATAATGTTGCTTTATTCAGTCAGATTCAAACAAAAGGAAGGGGAAGAGTTAAAAAAAAATGGTACAGTTCTGATGGTGACTTAACTTGTTCTTTTTTTATAAATAAAAAATTATCAAGCGAAAAAATTGGACAAATAAATATTTGGTTTTTATCTAAAATAATTTCAGTNTTAAAAGAAAAGTTTAAAAAAATTAATTTTAAAATTAAATGGCCTAATGATATTTATATAAATAATAAAAAATTNGCAGGAATNCTNACTGAAACTNATGTNGAAAAAGGTTTTATTTCTAATATTATCATAGGCATAGGAATTAATATTGTAAGTAGTCCTTCAAACACAGACTACCCTACTACCTGTTTGTCTTTATTCAATTATAGAGTTGATCCAGTAAAGCTTTTTCTATCTATTTCTAAGAAATTATCTGATTCACTTTATAATTTTGACAATAAAAATTTAATTGAACCAAATAGTGAATTTCTCAAAAACTTTGAAGGCATAGGAGAAATTATAAACATTAAACTTGGTTCAAGATTAATAAAAGGAAGATTTTTAGAAGTAGATAATAATGGACATTTGATAATCCAGGAAAATAATGTAATAAAGCAAATTAAATTTGGAAATATAGTTTAATGATTACAACAGTAGATATTGGAAATACGAATATAATGTTATGTAGTTTTTGTAATAATAAAATTATAAGGAGTAAAAAAGTACCAATACTAAATTTAAAAAAAAATAATATCTACAATAT
>PARN01000014.1 GCA_002711515.1 Rickettsiales bacterium
TTTTTTGGATGTTTGAACAAAATAATTTGTATTTTCTATACCCTCTTTAATCCCATGATAGTTTTGTAGTTTACCTAAGTTATAGTTTTTGATTATTTCTAACAAGTTTATCTTAGAAACTTTAGTGTGGACGGCCATCGAAAATTAAGAAAAATGACCAGAAAGTTTATCAAGTGATTCTTCGATAAGTTGGTTCGTATGTTTCTTCTNTAAGTGTTNTTTAATTCTAATTTTAGTAAAAATNAAAGTCTGCCTAATTATTTCTTTTTTTAATTCTTGCTTAACTTGAGATTCCATTTGCGATGTCACGAGATCAAAGTTTTTTTTTTTTTCGNAGAATATTTGTATCAATTTCTTTCTGAATATTTTCCTTTATCTTTTTAGCCTCAAGGTTGGCCTCATTTTGNATTTTTCTAATTCTTTCATCATTTTGCTTTTGTTTTAACAAATGGGACTTATAAAGTTTTTCAGCCTCTATTTTTAAAGCTTGCGATTCCTCAAGATTTTTTTTTAATTCAGTAATTTTATTTTCTAGTGCATCATTAGTTATTTTTTTTAGTGGGTTGTAAGTTATTACAACAAAAATGACAAACGAGGTTGACACCCATAATGTCGCATTATCAAGCAAAGAAATATCAAACATTATCCTCACCTAAAATTTTTTCAAATTCCTTTTTATTTCCTTTTATTTTTTCACCAATAAGCTTCTCAAATAATTTATCTGAAAGAGGTATTGAAATATTAGATATATCATTAAGAACCTTATTTTTTGACAATACTAATTCTTTATCAAGTTCTAACTTTTTTTTTTCATACTCTTGATCAAGATTACTCATTTTTTCCTCTAATTTCATTTTATTCTTTTCAGTGGTCTCCTTGATAAGCTTATCATAATTGGATCTAGCGTGATTTAAATCTTCATCAATCTTATTCATTATTTTTTCAATTGATTCATTAATACTTTTTGTTTCTTTAACAAAGTCTTCTATGGTTTTGTCTCTGGCTGATTTAATTTTCTCTACTTTTGGAAGGAAGATAAAATGAAGGCACAAAAAAAGTAAAACAAAAAATATAAAAAGCCAGAATAACTGAGAGCTGAATGAAGCTGGGTTGAGTTGTGGCATCCCACCCTGTCCTTCAGCTGCTTCAATCAATTTAAATGCAAAAACAAAAACTGTGCACAGTAAAAGTTTTAAAGCCATGTTTAGAAAACAAATAATAATAGAAGTGCAATGATTAATGCGAAAAGTGCAAGTGCTTCTACAAGAGCAAAACCTAGCATCGTCATTGTAAAAACGTGTTCTCTGGCTTCAGGGTTTCTCCCTACAGCAGTTATGAATGCCGAGAATATTGACCCAATACCTATACCAGAACCTATTACACCAAGCACTGCTATGCCAGCTCCTAACAATTTTGCTGATTCCATATCCATAATAAATACTCCTTAGTAATTAAAGTTAATGTAAATGTATTGCATCATTAATATATAAACAAGTTAATATTGCAAATACATANGCTTGAAGAAAAGCTATTACAATTTCTAGGCCAGTTAAGGCAACCAGAAACGCAACTGGTAGTACCCCACCAACTATATAACTATTAGCTCCTAACACGAAAACAAAACTTCCTATTACTTTTAGAAGTGTATGTCCTGCCATCATGTTAGCAAAAAGCCTTACTGATAGACTTATAGGCCTTGATAAGTAGGATATTATCTCAATTGGGACTAATAAAATTAGCATTAATTTAGGCACTCCGCTTGGTGCAAAAAACTTTAGAAATTTAACGATCCCATGTTTNCTGATCGCAATTAAAGTTACAGCCACAAATATGAAAAANGATATAGCAAATGTAACTATTATGTGACTTGTCCATGTAAAACTGTATGGAAGCATACCTAAAAGATTTCCTAGTAAAATAAACATAAATAGNGAGAAAATGAATGAGAAATACTTTATTCCTTCTTTTCCAATATTATCAGTTATCATACCACCAATAAATTCATAGGTAGCTTCAACAATTGTTTGTTGTTTTGATGGAATGAGAGTTATTTTTCTAGTTCCGATAAACATCAATAGGATAATCGAAGCAGTGGTTAAAAGCATCGCCAAAGCAGAATTGGTGAAAGATATATTAAAACCAAATAATTCAATAGGAACTATTTCATTGATTTCGAACTGAGACAATGGACTTGCCAATTATTTTTCTCCTTACTTGAGTTTATTTACTGACTTAAAAATATTAAAAAACCCTGTTATTATTCCTAATAGCAAAAAAATTAAAAAAAATACAGGTTTCGTAAAAAAAATTTTGTCAATCCCTAATCCAATTAAAGTACTTACAANAATTGGTGAAATCAAATCCAGACTAAGTTTGAAACCTAAATTAATTGCTGGTTGATTTTTGTTTTGTTTTTTTTCTTGATTATTTTCAAGATTTTTTAATTTAGATTTAATTTCTGTAAGTTTCACAGTTAAACAGCCTCTTTAAAATCACTTTTTTTAAAGTCCACAGATACTATATCAGAAATGCCTTTTTCAGCCATAGTTACGCCATAAACTCTATCAATTGAAGACATTGTAATCTTGTGATGGGTAATGATAAGGAATTTAGTTTTTGTATTTTTTTTTAGTTCTGTCAGGATCTTACAAAATCTTTCGACATTTGAATCATCAAGAGCAGCATCGACTTCGTCTAGAATACATATTGGGGAAGGATTAATAAGAAAAATAGAAAAGATCAATGCAATTGCCGTTAATGTCTTCTCNCCACCAGAAAGTAAACTTATGTTTGACAGTTTTTTTCCGGGTGGTCTTGCAAAAATCTCGAGGCCAGTTTCAAGCGGATCCTCTGATTTGATAAGTTCAAGTTTAGCTTCNCCACCTTCGAAAAGCTTTTTGAAAAGATCGGAGAAGTTTTTATTTACTTTTGAATATGCATCAATAAGTCTATTCTTACCCTCGGAATTGATTTTATTGATAGCAATTCTTAGTTTTTCAAGTGCCTGTATAAGATCATCTTTTTCGAGAGCTAGTTCATCAATAGATTTACCCAATTCTTGTTCTTCTATTTTTGCCCTTAANTTGACTGGGCCAATCTGATCTCTTTGAAATTTAAGTTTATCCAAATGCTTTGTGATATTATCATAACCTTTGATCTCAGAGTTTAAAATTCTTTCATCTTTATTAAATTCCTCAGGTTGTTTCGATGAAGTTTGATATATTAGGCTCCTCAATTCTTTTTCTTTTTCGATATTGCTGTCAAGTGCGCCTTGAAGTCTTGTAATTTCATTTCGTTGATTTTCTCTTTGGACTTCAATTTTGGATAAATCATTTTCAAGAACTTTTAACTTATTAATACTATCTTCAAATTTTTCCTTACCTAATTCAACCTGCTTTTTTACATGATTATATTTTCCTTCAAGATCATTGATTTCGTTCGTAAGCTTTTCAGGTAAAATCTCAAGATTTTTTTCTTCAATAAGATATTTGTTCTGCCTTTCAGATAAAACTTTAATTCTATCAATTGTATCCATCAACCCTGTTTTGCTCTTTTCAATATCATTCATGATGAAAGTTCTATTTAACTCATCTTTCATAATGATTTCTTTTATTGATGANACTTGATTCCTATTTTCTTCTATTTTTGTGTCAAGCTCCTGAATGCTCTTCTTAAAAATTTCTTCTTCGTTCTTAGACTTACTTGTTTCATTTTTTTTTAAAATATTTTCCTTATCTTGAATTGAATTTAAGCTTACAGTTATTTCTTTATTTNTCTTTTTNAATTCTTCTAATTTTTCAAATGATTTTTCTAAGTTGTAGGATACCAACGATTTTTCTTCTCGAAAAGAAATAAGCTTTTTTTCAATCAGTTTTAAATTTTCCTCNAAATTTTCTAGCTTTGAAATTTCTTTTGAAATGGATTCATCAAAGTTTTTTTCTTGTTTTGAAAAATCGTTTTTCTTTTTATCTAAAACTACAACTTTTTCCTGATATTGATTCATTTGTTTCGCTAGCATATTCAACTTTAGTTGTGAATCTATTAAGTTCTTTTTTTGGGAGTTATCTTCAGATATAAAACCATCCCATCTCCATATGCTGCCATTCTTATCAACTAAAATCTGTCCAACAGTTAGTTCCTTCTGTATTTNAATTGGATCCTCGGAGTCATTCAAAACTCTAATTTGTGATAAAATAAGATTTAGCTGGGTTGGTGCTTTAACATAATTTAACAAAGAGTTCTTAATATTTTTAATTTGATCCTGTTTTGCTAATACCCATTTTTTAGGTGATCCTGTGAGAGTGGCATCTAGTTCATANGTTAGGGCAGCATAAACACAATTTTCAAATCCTTTTTCAATCTTNATCAGATTCAAAATAGAGTCTTTTGAAATATTAATACCTCCTATTAATTCATTTAATGTTTTAATTTCNGTTTGAAGTTGAGTNAGNTTTTTNAAGTCTGTGTCTCTATTAGTNTCAAGTTTCNTTAGCTCAGTTATAAGTTTTANTTTCTTTTCAGATATTTGTTGTATTAATTGTTTTTGACCTACAATATTTTTGTTAATNTTCTCTTTTTTCTTTTCAAAATCATTTAAATTATTTTCACAGCTTTTTAAAGATTTTTTTAACTCTTCAGACTGTTTATGAGCTGTGTTCAAATCAATTTCATTTTGATTCCTTTTTTTTGTTAAAGTTTCTTTTTCTTCTTTTAAATTATCTGATCGGAATTCCTCACCCAGAGTCATTTGGATTTCACTAACAAACATAGCCTCCATTCTCTTCAATTCATTTTTAAGTTTTATTTCCTCAATATTTAGCTTTTGGAGTTTTGTTTTGTTGTTAATATCTTCATTTTCTTTACNTATTTTTTCTTCCAAACTTTGAATATAGATTTTTAATTCTTTTGATTTTTTTTCCTCGAGATCTATGTCATTCGTTATTGTATTCTTAAATTTTTCAATTTCTGCTTTTTTATTAGTTATACTTTCTAATTTATTTTTTTGATTATTAATTTGGTTTTCAGTTTCAAACAAATTTTTATTAAGGTTGTCTCTTTCATTTTGATCTTTTGATATTTCAGATTTTGCAAGATCAATCATTTCTTTTTTTTGAGACGATATTTCCAGACTAACTTTTAATTTATTTTTATTAACAGAAATTTCGTTTTGTGACTCATTTATAATTTTAGTTAATGACTTCCACTCAGAAAATATGAGTATTGATTGAAAAAACTTTATTGATTCTGAAATTTGTTCATATCGGTCAGCTTGTCTGGCCTGTCTTGAAAGCCCTTTCTTTTGTTCGATTAAATTATTTAAATTTATCTCAAGTTTTTCAAGATTTATTTCTGTCGATTGTAGTTTCAGTTCTGATTCATGTCTTCTGGCTTGTAAACCTGAGGTTCCAGCAGCGTCCTCTAAAATTATTTTTCTTTCAATTGGTTTAAAGTTGATAAGTTGGTCGACATTTCCTTGACTAATTATGGAGCTTGATCTAGGCCCACTTCCAGAATCATAAAATAAAATACTAATGTCTTTTGCTCTTACGTCCTTGTTATTTATTTTATAAAACGAGCCGACACCACGTTCCAACGATCTCGTAATAATAAGTTTTCTTTCAAGATCTGGAAAATTATTTATTTTNCCAGTAAAATCGTCTAATTCTATTGAAACTTCAGCAAAATTTTTGGCAGGCAGACTTTGTGTTCCATTGAAGATAACATCATCCATCAAACCTGATCTAAGACTCTTTGATGAAGATTCTCCCATAACCCAACGAAAAGCTTCAAAAATATTAGATTTTCCACAACCATTAGGGCCAACAATACCTGTAACACCGTTCTCGATTAAAAGTTCTGTTGGATGAGCAAACGACTTAAATCCGGTAATTTTTAATTTATTNACAGTAAACAATTTTTGCTAATTTAATAAAGAGTTTATTTTCAATTTAAGAGCTTCGTAAGTTAAGTCNCCGTCGTATTTTTTTCCGTTAAAAAAAATCGTTGGAGTTGCTTTGATATCAAATTTTTTTGAGGAACTAAGTCTTTGTTTCAAAATACCATCTTCAATTGACTTATTTCCAACACAAACTTTAATTTCGTCATTTTTAAGACCTCCCAACTTGGCTATTTTAAGAAGCGACTTAAATGGGTCTTGAGTTCTTGTCCAGTCTTTCTGTTTATTATAGAGAACTTTTAAAAAACTAAAAAACTTATCATTTCCAGAACACCTAGCTATCACTGATGCTTTGAGAGCAAATTTATCAAGAGGAAAATCTTTGTAGGTAAATAGAATTTTTCCAGTATCAATATACTCTTTCTTTATTTTGGGAAAAACTTCATTATGAAACTTTGCACAATGTCCACATGTAAGTGAAGCAAATTCAAGCATTTCTATTTTTGCCGATGCCTCTCCCATTTTTTTTTCTTGCAGTGCTTCAATGGTGTCTACGATTCTAGATTCAAGGTTTAATGAGGTAAAGAGAACTGTTAAACAGATTAAATATTTAACTAAAAACTTTGTCATATATTATTCCTATCACATAATATTATAATTGGAATGATTTTTTAAACTTAATTTCATTAACCATCTCATATGCAAAATATCTATTAATTCTTTCTTTTATGTTTTGTGATTCATAAGAAAGTTCGAGTAAACTTCCTTCATTCGAAATAATAGTTAAAACATTGTTTTTGTTGATTTTTTTAATAGAGAAAGCAAAACATTTATCAAATAATTGGTCACCAATAATTTCTCTCCAATTAGATTTGATTTCTAGTATTGAACAACTATTCTTTTTTTTTGCGGCATTTAATATTTTTGGTAAAAGTGTTGAAACTTTTACTGGTTTATTTATATATTTTTTACTCATGTTAGATAAAAGTTACCATATTAGTAAGAATTTTAGGAGTAAATGGGGAAAAAAATTATTGAGTTGGTACTCTATTCATAAAAGAGATTTACCATGGAGAAAAAAAGAAAATCAGAACTTCTACAGAATATGGATTTCAGAAGTTATGCTTCAGCAAACTCAAGTAAAAACAGTGATTCCTTACTATAAAAAATTTTTAAAAAAATGGCCTAACCTTGAATCTTTTAACAAGGCAAGTTTAAATGAAATCTTACAACAATGGCAAGGATTAGGATATTACCAAAGAGCAAAAAATCTTTTCTTAGCTAAGGAATATCTAAAGAATAATAAATTATTTTTGGATCCAACGTCTCTAAAAAAGATACCAGGAATTGGAGATTATATTTCCTGTTCAATTCCTGCAATTCTTAATGACTATTCCTGTGGTGTAGTTGATGGCAACATAAAAAGAGTTATTAAAAGATCATTTGACATAGACGAAAATAGAAAGGATTTTAATAAAATTGTAGGAAAAATTGCTGTAGAATTAACTCCTAAGGAAAACAATAGAGATTATTGTCAATCTTTAATGGATTTAGCAAATATAATTTGTAAAGCAAAATTACCTGAATGCTCACTATGTCCTATTAAAGATGANTGCCGTTCGTTTGTTAACAAAATTGAATTTAAAAAGATAAAATCTAGGAAAAAAAAATATAAGTATGGGGTTAGTTTTATAGTAAAATTTCAANAAGAGTTTTTGATAGAGCAAAACAAGAAAAAACTTCTTCAAGGTTTGTATACTTTTCCAATGACAGATTTATTAGAGAAAAAAAAAAATCAATCAAAAAAAAATCTTTTCAAATCTTTGATAGAGAATTGGAAAGTTGAAAAAAATTTATTGTTTGATCATAAAGATCTTTGTTTTGTTGAGCATACATTTAGTCATTTCTATTTGAAACTATTAATAGTTAAGATAGAGTTAAGTAGTAAAATGAAATTCAAAGACTTGATGTGGANTAAAGAAAAAAAATTTGACGTGAAACCAAAGTCAATTTTAGTTAAAAAAGTTAGGGAAAGAATTTGATGAAACAATTAATCATTTTTTGTACTGCTATTTTCTTATTTTCTTCTTCTTTAATTTCACAGGAAACTTTTGAACAGGATCAACTTAGTGATCATGAAAAAGCAATTAAGGCTGTAAATGAGGGAGAAATTTTACCACTTGATGAGATATTATTTAAGTTACAAAAAAAATTCGCTGGAACAGTTATTTCTATTAACTTAAAAGATAATGAAAAAGGTTTATTTGGTTGGGTTTATGATATAATGATTATTGAACCAGACAATAATGTAAAACAATTGAGGGTAGATGCAGGAACTTCTACAATACTTTCAATAAAATCGGGAGAGGATTGATGAGAATTTTAGTTATTGAAGATGATCCAAATTTAAATAATCAAATCAAACTTTCATTAGAGGATTCTGGGTATTCTGTTGATATTGCTATGGATGGTGAGGAGGGGCACTTTTTAGGAGATACCGAGCCATATGACGCGGTTGTATTAGACCTAGGTCTTCCAAAAATAGACGGCATTACTGTTTTAGAGAAATGGAGAAAACAAAATAAAAATTTTCCAGTATTGATTTTAACAGCTCGGGATCAATGGAGTGACAAAGTTTCAGGGTTTGACGCAGGTGCAGACGATTATGTAACAAAACCATTTCAAATGGAAGAACTTATTGCAAGACTCAGAGCTTTAATAAGAAGATCTGCAGGTCATGCCACATCTGACATAGAGTGTGGCCCCTTGAAAATAGATACAAAAACTAACAAAGTTTTTCTCAATGGAACAAAACTAAAACTTACTTCTCATGAATATAAAATTATTGAATATTTTTTACATCATCAAGACAAAGTAATATCNAGAACAGAATTAGTAGAGCATATATATGATCAGGATTTCGACAGAGATTCTAATACTATTGAAGTATTTATTGGAAGACTAAGAAAAAAAATGGGATTAAATCTTATTAAAACTGAAAGAGGTTCGGGCTACAGACTTTCTTTAGAGAAAGAATAAAATGAATTCTCTTGCAGTAAGGCTATTCTTAAGTGCAACAATTTGGATAATCTTAACTCTTTTTGCAGCTGGTTTCTTGTTATCAGATCTTAATAAAAAATCAAATTTAGCAGCTTTTGATGATAGATTGAATTTATTATTAGAAACTTTAATAGGTGCTAGTAGAGTAGATTCGTCTGATGGAATTACTGTTGTAAGTCCAATAGGTGATCCTCGTTTTTCCCAACCTTATTCGGGTTGGTATTGGCAGATTAACAGTGGATCAAAAACATTGAGTAGATCCAGATCTATGTGGGATCAAGTTTTTACCTCAGATAAAAGGTTAATAGGAGGCAGATCACAATTTATTGATAATGTTTCTAACGATAAGGATCAAAGAGTGATTGAAAAAAAAAAATTACACGTTGTTGAAAGAAAAATTTCATTTCCAGGTATCTCATCCCCACTTGTTTTTTTAGTATCAGGTGATACAGAAGAATATAAAGATAATATTGATGAATTTGACAGGACTCTTTCTACGACCTTGATAGTTCTTGGTGTTGGATTAATGATTGCTGTTTATCTTCAGGTAAATTACGGTTTACTTCCTTTAAATAAAATTAAGCAAGCACTTTTTAAGATAAGAAATGGTGATGAAAAAAAACTCAAAGATCAGTATCCATTAGAAGTTCAACCCTTAGCCACTGAAATAAACGATCTGTTAAACCATAATGAAAAAATTGTTGATAGAGCAAAAACTCATGTAGGAAATCTTGCACACGTTCTTAAAACACCTTTAGCTGTTATTTCTAATGAGGTCAACGAAAGCGATAAAGTTTTAAAGAATCAAATCATTGTGATGAAAAAACATATAGACAGGTATCTTAAGAAAGCACATTTAGATTCAGTAGGCAAAGCAACTAAAGAAAAAATTGATATTGTAAAACTAACAAAAAAAATGCTCAACATTTTTGATAAACTTTATCCTAATAGGAAAATTACTCTTAATCACAGTATCAAAAGTGCATTTATTTTTAGTAGTTTAGAAGATATGGAAGAGGTTATTGGTAATCTTATAGAAAATGCTTGTAAATATGGAAATAGTAAAATTTTCATAGAAATCAGAAACATTAATGAGGAAGAACTTATTTTTATTGTCTCTGACGATGGAATTGGTTTGCCAATTGAAGAAATGAATAAAGTTTTTGCTAGGGGGTTTAGGCTTGACGAGCAAAAGCCCGGCACAGGATTGGGTCTAAATATAGTAAAAGATATAGTTGAAACCTATTACAAAGGAGAAGTGAAATTAAGAAAATCAGAAAAGTTGGGTGGTTTAGAAGTTAGAATAAAACTTCCTCTTTCAAAGGTATGATCTTACTTAAAAATGTTTTTCTGTGAAAATCCGTGATTCCAAATTTTCTTAAAGCATTTATATGTAATTTCGTTCCATAACCCTTATTTTTATCCCATCCGTATTGAGGATGAATTTTTGATTTTTTCAACAATAAGGAATCTCTAAAATGTTTGGCTAAAATNGAAGCTGATGCAATAGAAACTGATTTTTGATCACCCCTTACTATAAAATTTGTATTATTATTTAATTTAAAACTTTTTANACCATCAATTTTAACTTTATTATTAGATTCTTNAAAAATCTTAAANGANCTTCTCATNGACAAAATNGTAGCTTTTAGAATATTTATTCTATCAATTTCATCATTGTCAGATATACCAAATGAAAACTTTGAATTTTCTTTTATTAGCTGAGATAAGCATTTTCTTTTATTTGGGGTTAATTTTTTTGAATCGTTTATTTCTTGTGCTAACTCATTCGTTAGTATTGATTTATTTAATAATACTGAGCAGGAAACTACAGGACCGCAGAGTGCTCCTCTACCAACTTCGTCAATTCCTATAACACCATGATAAATATCTTCAAAAAATTTGTTTCTATCATTTTGCAATAATTCTGTGGTCAAGGTTAAAAACTTACTCTATTATGTGATTATGATATATCTTATTATTACAAAATGTTTTAAAATTTCCACTATTTTGTTGGCGATTTTAAGTTTATCGACAACCCCAACAAATTCATCAGATATTAGAATCAAAAACAACTTAAAAATTACTAAGAATTTTAAAGAAATTGAAGGTCAGGATATTAAAGATTTGAATGATTTGAAACTTGCGAATTCCGAAGTTCCACAAAGAAAAATTAAAAAAACTGTTCTTGATATAATTGGTGAAAATGAAAACTTATCGTCATTTAGCTTATATCTTCGAGAAACAGAATTAGATAGAATTTTAGAGAAGAAGCTACCTTGGAATTGGACAATTTTTGCACCAAGTAATAAAGCATTTAATTTGGCTACATCTCAATTAAAAAGTGAAATATTAAATGATGATTTTTTGAGTAAAAATTTACTTATGGATCATATAATGGCTGGGCAAACAACATCGGATGATATTGGATCAGATGTATCTACACAAGTTACTGTATCTAACAAACCGTTGCAGATCTATAAAAGAAAAGATCTTTATGTGAAGGATATGGTTGTGGTTGAAGAAAACTTGTTAGGAAATAATGGAGTTGTGCATGTTATTGATTGTTTCATGTATGTGCAACCAAGTACAGAAGACTCAAGACTTACTAAAGAAACGCAGGATGATTTTCCAATCACTTCATGTTGCATGATAAACTCAGAGGAAATTATTTCCTGGAAAAAAAGTACAAAAAATAAATTTTAGTTTTATTTTTCATTAAGCCTTGGAATTAGTTCAACAAGATTGCATGGTTTTGTATTGGAATTTAATTGAAATTTTAATATTTCGTCCCAAGCATCACGACAAGCACCGGGTGATCCCGGCAAAGCAAATATAAACTTGTCTTTAGCTAAACCGCCTACAGCTCTGGATTGTAAAGATGATGTCCCGATTTTTTTGTAACTAATGTATCTAAATATTTCTCCAAAGCCAGGAATTTCTTTGGTAATTACGCCCTTTAGTGCTTCCGGCGTTGAATCTCTGCCTGTGAGTCCAGTTCCACCGGTTAAAATAATTACATGAATATCTTTATTTCCTAGGGATTTTTCAACATTAGACTTAATAAGTTTAATATCATCTTTGATAAAATCCTTCTGGATAACTTTATGCCCAGAATTTTTTATTCTTAATTCTAATATTTTCCCAGACTTGTCTGATCGTTCGTTTCTAGTGTCAGATATTATAAATATTGCAAAATTTAATTTTTTCATTCTTGGGGCAGAGTCTTGCATTAATGAATATTTCTTTTTTTTAAAACAGTATATACATCAATTAAATCTTCCCATACTTTTTTCTTTTCAATTGGATTTCTAATCAAGTAAGCTGGATGAAATATAGCCCGTGCTGGAATATTGAGGCCTTCTTCTTCAAAAAAATGTTCTCTCCCTCTAACTTTGGTAATTCCCTCATTTATTTTAAGTATGGATTTTGTTGCAATATTCCCAAGTAAGATTAATATTTTAGGTTTGATGATCTTTATGTGTCTGATTGTGTAGGGTAAACATAATTTTATTTCTTGAGATGTTGGAGTTCTATTTCCTGGAGGTCTCCAAAAAACAATATTCGTGATGTAAAAATCTTTCTTTCTNTTCAAGTTAATGAATGCAAACATTTTATCTAGTAATTGACCAGCTTGTCCAACAAAAGGTTTTCCAATCTTATCCTCTTCAGCCCCTGGTGCTTCACCGATAAGCATAATTTTTGAATTATGATTTCCATCAGAAAAAACTAAATTTGTAGCTATATCTTTTAGATCACAATCTAGTTTCTTGATGTCATTTTTTAAATTCTCAAGCTTTTCGTTTATCCCTAATTTAATGGTTGTCTGTTTAGATATATTTTGATCGTGAACAATATTTTTTTTACCTTTTTTTTTCAATAATTCAAATCTAGGAGTACTTGCAATTGAATCGCTTATTTCAAAAGCTTTATAAAATTCAATAAAAGACTTTATGTTTTTAACTTTCATTAATATATATATTATAAATTTATTATAAATATGGAAGAATTACTATTGATTCAATGAATATTACTAGAGAAAAAATGCATTATGATTTGGTTATTGTAGGTGCTGGACCTTCGGGTTTATCCGCCGCNATTAACTTTAAGAACCTTTGNAAAAAAAATAATAAAGATTTTAGCGTTTGTGTCGTNGAAAAGGGCTCAGAAGTTGGTGCACATATACTTTCAGGCGCAATACTAGAGCCTACGGCTTTAAAGGAACTTCTTCCAAGTTGGGATAAAGATGAAAATTGCCCTGTAAAAGTTAAGGTTAAGGAGGAAAATGTTACGTATTTTAGTGAAAACAAATCTGTCAATATTCCTAAAATCTTTATTCCTTCAGTAATGCANAATAAAGGTAATTATGTCATTTCTCTCGGTTCTTTTTGTAAATGGTTATCGCAAGAGGCAGAGCAACTCGGTGTAGAAATTTATCCAGGATTTGCTGCATCTGACTTNATTATTCANGANGGAAAGTTGGATGGAATAATCACGAGTGANCTNGGNTTGACCAANGAAAATGAACAGGGCCCTAATTTTCAAGCAGGTATTGAGATTCATGCTAAGTATACCATTTTTTCCGAAGGATGTCGTGGTCATTTAGGGAAAAAGTTAATGAACAAATTTAATTTAAGAAAAAACTCTCAACATCAAACCTACGGAATTGGTTTGAAAGAACTTTGGGAGGTTGAAAGTGATAAATCCAACCCTGGTGAAGTTTTTCATTCTATTGGATGGCCATTAGATTCGCATACGTACGGGGGATCCTTCCTTTATCATTTGTCAAATAATTTAGTTTCTGTTGGTTTTGTGATTGGCCTAGATTATAAAAACCCTTATTTATCACCTTATGAAGAGTTTCAGAGGTTTAAAACGCATCCAGATGTAATAAAGTTATTTCAAGGAGGAAGAAGGATTTCCTATGGTGCAAGAGCTTTGAACGAGGGAGGATGGCAATCACTTCCGAATCTCTCATTTCCTGGTGGTGCCTTAGTTGGATGCGATGCTGGAACACTTAATACACCAAAAATAAAAGGAACCCATACTGCCATGAAATCAGGTATGATAGCAGCAGAGGAAATTTTTAAAGAACTTGATCTTGGAAAGTCTAATACAGAACTTATAAATTTTGAGCCTAATTTTAGAAAGTCCTGGGCTGGCATAGAACTTAAAAAAGCAAGGAATGTTAGACCATCATTTAAGTACGGCTTGTTCGCAGGGATGATTCTAACAGGTATTGATCAAATTCTTCTGAAAGGCAAAGCCCCCTGGACTCTCAACCACTCAGAGCCTGATCATCTTTCACTTAAAGAAAAAAAGGACGCAAACCCTATAAATTATCCAAAACCCGATGGAATAATCACATTCGATAAACTAACCAACGTATCATTTTCTTCAACTTATCATGAAGAAAACCAACCCTGTCATTTGCGAATAATAGATGATAATATCCCGATATCGAATAACTATGAGCTATTTGATTCTCCAGAGCAAAGGTATTGCCCTGCGGGTGTATATGAGATTTTAAAAGATGATAACAGACCAAAACTTCAAATTAATGCACAGAATTGTATTCACTGTAAAACATGCGATATCAAAGATCCAAGACAAAATATCAATTGGGTTTCACCTGAAGGAGGAGGTGGTCCAAATTATACTAATATGTAATTTAGTACTTTTATCTATCTGTTTCTTCTCCTTATCTGTGAATGGAATGGAAAGAAATTCTAATGATTTTGGAAACTATTTATCCTGGAGTCATGCGAGGCAGGACGGAGATTTAAACAAAATAAAAGATTATTATTCATTAATTGACGTCCATAAAATGAATAATACCTTGTCTGAAGAGCTTTTTTTCGAATCGGTTATATTTGAGGACTGGAATAAGGCTCTCGAAATCAGCAAATTGCTAACGAAAAAAAACAAAAATAATTTTTCTGCAACTCTTTTTTTATTTGTAGATGATTTTCTGAAAGGGAAAACAACTGATCAGTCAATTAAAGTAATTGATAACCAATACTTTGATATTAATTTTTTAAAAGCACTTATGCTTTGGACTAATAATGATTCATCTGGAAAAAATAAAAATATAGAAAGTGTTGATGATTGCATTCCTCTAATTTGTGTACATTCTGGCTTATATTTTATGGTCAAAAATAATAAAGAAGAAGCTAGAAATTATTTTGAGAAGCTTTATGAAAAGAATTTTTCATCAAATCGTGTAAGAGAATTATTATTCGTGAATTTTTTAGAGTTAGAGGCTACAGAATTTTTTACATCTGTGTATGAAGATTTGTCTCTGAATGATATGAACTTAAAAAAAAAAAAAATAGATAACTTTAAAGAAAATAGAAATTTATTAAATCCTGTCTTGAACAAGAAAGACGGAATAGCAGAATTGTTTTATAATATTTCAAGTTGGTATTACCAAAAAGACTTATACAAATATTCTGCTTTTTTTGGGAAGCTTTCTCTAAGAATAAGGCCTGATTTCAATGCCATGAAACTACTTCTTGTTAGTGCATATGAACAGTTAGGGTATGACGAACTCGCAATAGATATTGTAACTGATATTGATATAAAAAACCCTTATTTTATGAAGTTTATGAAAATCAGAAGTTCTCTAACCGATATTGTAAAAACAGAAAATCAATCAGTTATAAATAAACTCACAGTATTAGCTAAAAATTTTCCTGAAAACTGGGAAATAAAATTGCTTTTAGCTGATAAGTTGAGGGCACAAGAAAAATACGTCGAATCAATTCCTTTATATTCTGATGTAATAAACAGTAATTCTATTAATGATATGTGGGTTGTTTTCTACTCAAGGGGAATTTCTTATGAAAGACTGAATAATTGGAAAGCAGCAGAACAAGATTTAAAGGAAGCAATGAAATTGGAACCAAATGACCCCTACGTCATTAATTACTTAGCTTATAGTTGGCTTGATAGAAATATAAACCTCGACAAAGCACTTGATTTATTAAAAAAAGCCGTAAAACTTGAGCCTACCGACGGATATATAATGGACTCATTAGGCTGGGCATATTATTTACTAAATTCAATGGATAAGTCAGTTTATTATTTAGAAAAAGCCGTTTCACTTCTGCCAAATGACGCTACCCTTAATGATCACTTGGGTGATGCTTATTGGAAACTAGGTAGAAAAAATGAAGCAATTTCACAGTGGAAAAGGGTTTTGGTCATAAAACCTGAATTTAAAAATAGGAAAAAGGTAATTAGAAAAATAAGTG
>PARN01000015.1 GCA_002711515.1 Rickettsiales bacterium
ATAACTTTTTTAAAAAGTTCAAAGAAAATTCAGGAGTACCGAAGAAACCAACTTTTAATCCAGTCAAACCTTTCATACTATTTATTGTGTTTTAACTGATTTTTCTTCACTTTTTCAATTGCTAGTTTTCTTTTAAGTTTAGAAAGATAATCAATAAATAAGATTCCATTTAAATGATCGATCTCATGTTGAATACAAATTGATAAAAGACCATTCAAAGTTTTATTAGATTTATTTCCCTCCTCATCAAACCATTCCACATCAACCTCTTGGGGTCTCTCTATTTCAGAGTAATAGTCAGGAATTGACAAACAACCTTCTTCGTTTACTGATTTAGTTTCAGAAAATCTTACTATTTTAGGGTTAATGAAAGTGATTGGAGAAGAATTTCCATCAACTTTCAGATCTATTACAACAATTCTTTTTAAAATTCCAACTTGCGGAGCCGCAAGTCCAATACCATTTCCTGTAGCGTAAAGTGTTTCATACATATCTGCTACGGTTTTTTTTAATTGATCATCAAATGAATTTATTTCAATAGATTTGCGCTTCAATCTTGGGTCTGGTATGGTTAAAATTTCAAGTGTTGTCATAGCATCTTAAAAAATGAGTTTCGAATTAATTATTATTTTCATATTATTTAGCTTACTCTTAATCGTAGCATTTTTTCAATTTTTTTTTTCAAATAATAACACAGGCCAAAGATTAAAAATATTAGTTGAAAAACAAGAAAACCTTGAAAAATCACTTCAAGAATTGATTGAAAAAAACTTTGATAAAATTGATACGAAATTTGAAAAGTCATCCTCAGAAAATAATAATAACTTACATAAAATAAGAGAAAGAATTACATTGATTGACCGTGCCCAACAGAATATCACTGGCCTAACAGAAAATGTTGTTGACCTTAAAAATATCTTGTCAAATACAGCAAAAAGAGGAAGACTTGGGGAAATTCTTTTAGAGCAACTCATAAAGGATTATTTACCAAAAAAAAACTATGAATTTCAAAAGACATTGTCAAATTCTTTCCGAGTTGATTGCCTAATAAAGTCATCCGGAACACTTAATAACTTATGTATTGATGCAAAATTTCCAAGAGAAAGTTTTGAGAAAATACAGAATTCAAAGACAAAAGAGGAAAAACAAAAATATATTAAAGCTTTTAAATATGACATCTTGAATCATATCCAAGATGTAAAAGAAAAATATATAATTCCTGATGAAACATCGGAAATCGCCTTGATATTCATCCCAAGCGAACAGATTTATCTAGAAATCTTTAACTTGATTCCTGAAATAAGTGAAAAGTTTTATGATTCAAAAATTTTTTTGATTTCACCTACTACACTCTGGATTGTTTTAAATTATATTGAAACTTTTATCAGAGACCAAAGAATCGGTGAAAACTCAAATTTAATTTTTCAACAACTCAAAGATTTAACTAATGAAATTTCACGACTAGAGGTTAGGGTAAAAAAAATGGATTCCCATTTTACAAACGCTCAAAATGATCTTAACGACATTGTTGTCACAACAAACAAGATTACAAATAAAAAAAATAAACTTCTCAAACTTGATTTTAAAAACTAATTATCTATTTCAGCTCGTGAATTGAATGCAGTAAAAAGTGTATTGTTATCGATACTGTCTAGTTCACCACCCATTGGCATGCCTTGAGCTAATCTAGTAATTAAAATCTTTGAATTTATGAATTTATCTGCAATATATTGTGCTGTTATTTGTCCCTCTGCAGTTGAATTGGTTGCTAAAATAATTTCATTAACAAATTTTTCATTTACTCTTTTATTTAATGATTTTAGATTCAAATCTTCCGGGCCAACCCCATCAATTGCTGACAAGGTACCACCCAGAACATGATAATGGCCATCATAAGCTCTACTCTTTTCAATCGCCCATAAATCACCTATCTCTTCAACAATACAAATCTTATCTTTTTTCCTATTATGGGATGAACAAATTGAGCATGGTGTTTCTGAATCTATATTACCACAGTTTTCGCAAAAAATTAATTTCGTCTTAACCTGGTTCAGTGATTCAACAATACCTGGGATTAGCTTATCTTTATTTTTTAGGAGGTGAAGAACTATTCTTCTAGCTGATCGTGGACCCAAACTTGGAAGTTTTGAAAACAAATCAATCAAATCACTAAGTGAAGACATTTTTTTTTAAAATGGGAGTTTCATTCCAGGGGGCAAACCCATCCCACCAGAAATTGAACTTAATTGACTACTCATATTATCTGATATTTTTTTGGTTGCGTCATTAACTGCAGCAACAATTAAATCTTCCAATACTTCAATTTCCTCCTTATCAACTAAAGATGGATCAATTGAAATCTTTTTTACAACATGTTTTCCATCCACCATTACTTTGACAGCTCCCCCTCCAGAAGAGCCTTCAACAACTGCTTCTTCAATCTTTTTTTGCACTTCTGCCATTTTTTCTTGCATTACTTTTGCTTGTTTCATAATTTGAGAAATATTTGTCATTATTTTTCCTTTTTCATTTTATTTTCAATTAAATCAATTTTCTCTATAGAAACTACTTCAGAAGAAGGAATGATTTCAAGAAATTTTTTTAAAATTTCCTTCNTTTNTATTAACGAAATATTTCTTTGATTTTCTTCTATTTCATATTCTGCGAGAGATTTTACTCCTTTCTTGTTTGATATAGAAAGAAACCATCTTTTTTGAGTNAATTCTTCTATAATCTTTGAAGCCTTCCATAAAATCTGTTTAGAATCAATATTTTTGCTTACACATTCTAGTTCAATTGCTCCAACATTTGAGTTTTCATCTGGACTTTTAAAGCTTATAAGTTTAAATGAATTCTTCAAATGATAAGAAACAACAATCTCTGATTTTTCTTCAATTTTTTTTACAATATTTGAAAATTTTACGAAGTGATCTTCTTGAGATAATTTGTTAGATAAGTTAGTTTTATCTTCACTAGACAGNTTATCTCTNGCTAGATTGTCATTATTGAGGCGATCAGTTGAGTTATCTATCTTTTCACTCTTTTTATTTTTGGATAAATCAACGTTTTGTTTGTTAGTAATAGATGGAGATGATTTGTCTAAAATGCTTTTTTTAGTTAATAATTCAAATGGTGTTGGTAGGATCGANGAGTAACATAATCTCATTATTGTCATGTCAAAGCATTGTTTTTCNTCAAAAATTTGAGTTAATTCATTTAANTATTTTTGCAAAAGTTCCCAAAATCTTGTAATAAAATCCATCTCATAATCCTCAATAATTTCTTTTAGTTTTTGAATTGTATTCTTGTCAAAAAAAGTATTTTTTATTTCAAAGCCAGACTTAATTAATGCTGCGCTATAACATAAATTCATCAAGAGTTTTGCTAGTTGATCAATTGAAATACCCATTTTATATAAACTATCAAATTGCTCCAATGATNATTTAACATCCCCCTTAAATAAATTTTCAAAAAGTTCGATAGTTAATTTATTATCCGCAAGACCAAGAACTTCTCTAACACNTNTTAGGTCAATCGAATTGTTTTTTGCTAAAACATTATCAAGAATTGANAATGCGTCTCTCACTGAACCCTCTGAACATTGTGATATAAGATTTGATGCTTCATCATCAATTTTATATCCTTCTTTTATTGCAATATGCTTAATATGTTCTGTCAGTTTTTCTGTATCGACTCTTTTGAGATTGAATCTTTGGCATCTTGANAANATAGTAACTGGAATTTTTTCTGTTTCTGTTGTGGCAAATATAAAAACTACATCGGTTGGTGGTTCCTCAAGAGTTTTTAACAATGCATTGAATGCTGCTTTCGACAACATATGTACTTCATCAATAATAAATATCTTTTTTTTTGCACTAACAGGTTTGTAGTTAATGTTCTCAATAATTTCTCGTATATCAGAAACACCAGTTCTGCTAGCAGCATCAATCTCAACTACATCGACGTTACTTTCTGCTTCAATAGAATTGCAACTAGGACATTTTTGACAAGGTTCAATATTATCATTTTTTAACGCTGTACAATTAAGAACTTTTGCAAGAATTCTAGCCAAAGTTGTTTTTCCCACACCTCTTGTTCCAGAAAAAAGAAATGCATGAGCAACCCTGTTTAGCTTAAAAGAACCTTCAATTACAGAACATGTCTCGTCTTGTCCAATAATNTCAGAGAGTTTTTTTGGTCTNTACTTTCTGGCAAGAACTATATAATTTTCTTTTTTATCACTCATTATTATTCCATGAAAAGGAGTTGAAATCTAACCCAGCAGCAATCGTTACGGCTGCTTCTTCTCAGTCCTGACCGGCTTGGCGAAACTACTGTCTAAATCCAACTCCCNTATACAAAATAGCATTTTACTTAGAATTTGAAAATAACATATTGAATTCATTTATTTTCTAAAAGGAGATGCTTCATAAAATCCCAGTATCTTGATTTTTGAAGAATATTTATTNAATTGCTTTAGAGCTTTCTGAAAATTCACTTTTTCTGGATGCGATTCAACATCTATAAGAAAAGAAAACTGTTTGAAATCTTTATTCACAAAAAAACTCTCTAGTCTTGTCAGGTTAATACCGTATGAGGCAAAACCACCAAGAGCATTGTAAAGTGAAGCGGGAAGATTTTTGGTATTAAAAACAATTGAAGTTATAATTTTTTTTTTCTTTATTAATTTCTATACTCTTTTTAGAAAATACTAAAAACCTTGTTACGTTGTTGCTAGAGTCTTGAAAGTTTTTTTTTAATATTTTGAGACCATAAATCTCACTAGCAAGATTTGAAGCGATTGCAGCCAAATCATTTCTTTTGCTTTCTGAAATAAATTTAGCGGCACCGGCCGTATCAATAAAATTAATAGGATCCAGCTTAAAGTGATTTATTTTTTTTCTACATTGTGACAGTGCGTGCACATGACTCACCACTTTTTTAATTTGTTTAAATGAAGATGATTTTTTTGCCATCAAATTATGATCGATCTTATGATAGTGTTCAGCAACNATTTTTAAATTAATTCTTTCCAAAAGAAAGTGCATATCTGCAACTCTGCCAGCAATATTATTTTCAACAGGGATCAAAGCTATTTCAGCAAAATTCTTTTCAACAGCCTCAATTGTTTGCTCAAAAGTATTACATGGCAGTGTTAAATAGTCTCCATAGAAAGCTCTGCAAACTAGATCTGAAAAGGCTCCTGGTAGTCCTTGAAATGAAATTTTTTTTTTCATTAATGAAAGTTAAGAGACATTTGATTGAAAAAGCAATCTAATTTTTCTAAGATCATTTATTGTATCAACACTTGGGGGATTACTATCGACCTTTACTAACTTTATTNTNAAAGAATTGTCCATTGCCCTCATCTGCTCTAACTTTCTTTCTAATTCATTTTTTGTTTGTTTTAAATTTATAAATTTTTCCAATATTTCNGGCTTATAAACGTATATACCGATGTGATGAAATAAATTTTTTTCTCCATTTTGTCCTCTTATAAAGTTGATTGCAAACCCTTCATTTTGAGAGTTCAAATCAACTTGTGCTTTAACTATATTAGTATCTAATAATTCATTTTCTCCAAGTTCACAAATTGCTGATGCTATCTGTGTTTTTGAATCTTTGAAAAGATTTATTGTTTTTTCAACAAGCTCTTTTTTAAAAATTGGAAGATCACCTTGTAAATTAACAATAAGATCAAAATCTTTTCCAATCATTTTGTATGCCTCATAAATTCTGTCGGTACCGCTTTTATGTTTTTTAGAAGTAAGAACAGATTTTATTCCATAAACCCTACATATTTTTTGTATTTGCTTACTATCAGTTGCTACTAGTACTTGGCTAAGATTCTTTCTTCTTGCATTTTCTGCCACCCTAACAATCATAGGTACTTTTTTTATATTTCTCAAAAGCTTTCTTTTAAGTCTCAGTGAATTAAGTCTAGCTGGAATAATAGTTATAACTTTGGGTTTTTTTTTATTTTTTTTTATCACTATGATTATATTTTATAATATAAGTAAAATATGAATAAATATTTTTTGTCATTTATGTCAATTCTAATTTTATTCCAGTCATTTAAAGTTTTTGATGAAATCTTTTCAAATCAGGATAATCCCAAATACAACTTTGTAATTACAAAAGAAAAAAATATCAATAAAGAAGAAATAGTAAATGATATTATTTTGAGCAAAGAAGACTTTCAAAAAACTTTCGCTCAGGCAAATGTAGAAAAAGGAAAAAAAATTTCCAGACAATGTATTAGTTGTCATGACTTGTCCAATTCTCTTAAAATAAAAGTTGGGCCTCCTCTCTGGGGTATTATTGATAAAAGCTCTGGGAGTTTTGATACTTTCCAATATTCCAAAGCACTTAATAACTTTAAAAAAAAATGGTCAAAGTACGAATTGTTTTTATTTATTGAAAATCCTAAGGAATATTTAAAAGGTACAAAAATGATTTATAAAGGACTAAAAAAACAATCAGACAGAATAGATTTAATTTCTTATCTCGAGTCACTAAAATAAATGGTAATTAAAAACTCTCAACTCCTGGCATTCGCAAATTCCTTTGCTAACGAAAGTAGAAAAATTCTAAAAAAAAACTATTTCAATAATTTCAAAATTGAAAAAAAGTTAGATGGATCATTAGTTACTAATATTGATAAACAAATAGAAGAACTTTTTAGAAAAAAATTAAAATCAAAATTTCCAGATCATGGAATAATTGGTGAGGAATTTGGAAATTACAATTCGGCAAATGAATACGTCTGGATTATAGACCCACTTGATGGGACCCATAGCTTTATTTCTGGAAAACCTCTTTTTGGAACACTTTTATGTTGTACAAAAAGGAAGAAACCAATTATTGGAATTATTGATATGCCCATTTTAAATCAAAGATGGTCAGGTGGTGAGTTATTGGGAGTAAAGATGAACAATAAGCACTGTAGATATTTAAAGAAAAATAAAAAATTAAATGAATCTATTATATCGTCTACATCCTTGCTNATGTTTAAGGATAAACATATGAAGAAAATAAAAGAAATTTTTAAAAAATTTCAATTTCCAATTTTNGGNACTGATTGTTATGCTTANGGNCTTTTATTATCNGGAAAAATTGATGTNATAGTCGAAGCTACTATGAAACCCTGGGATTATATGGCACAGGCAGCATTATTTAAAGAGCTTGGAGCCTCCATAAGTGATTGGGAAGGAAATAACCTCGACATTAATTCAGATGGAAAAGTAGTTGCATCATACTGTAAAAGTAACCATAAAAAACTATTATCTTACTTGAAACAAATTGAATAGATTGAGGTTAAAATTGAAGATTTTTTTATTTATATTAGTAATTTTCTTTAATATTAAGACAAGTTTATCTAATGAAAACAATTACAATCATGGAGTCGCCATGCACGGTGATTTAAAGTATCCCAAGAACTTCATAAAGTTTGATTATGCTAATCAATCCGCATATAAAGGTGGGACTATTAAACTTTCGTCTATTGGAACATTTGATAATCTNAATCCATATATTTTAAAAGGGGTTGCAGCATGGCAGACCGCTTATTTGTTTGAAACACTGATGAAATCATCNTTTGATGAACCCTTTAGTCAATATGGTTTAATTGCCGAAGGAATNAAAATATCCGAAGATAGATCATGGGTGAAGTTTAAGATTAGAGACATTGCTAAATTTTCGAATGGTCTAAAAATTACCCCAGATGATATTGTATTTTCTTTTAATATACTTCTTGAAAAAGGTCACCCAATATACAAAACCTATTATGGACAAGTTGATAATGTAAAAAAAATAAGTGAAAATGAAGTTATGTTTTCTTTTAAAGGGNAAACAAATCCTGAACTCCCACTGATTATCGGTTATCAATTACCTATTTTTTCAAAGGAATACTGGAAAAATAAAGATTTTGGTAAAACTACACTTGAAGCTCCTATTGGGAGTGGACCTTATCTNGTATCAGATGTAAAGGCAGGGAGAAGTATAACACTCAAGAAAAATCCAGACTACTGGGGAATAGACCTTAATGTAAATAAAGGACGATATAATTTTGAAATTATTCAAACTGATTATTACAGGGACGAAACTGTAGCACTAGAAGCTTTTAAATCAGGTGCTTACGACTTCAAACTCGAAAATTCCTCAAAAAACTGGGCTACAGCATATGATTTTAAGGCCGTAAAAGATGGAAAAGTTAAAGTCGAAGAAATCAAATATTATAGACCGAGTGGAATGCAAGGTTTTGCATTTAATATAAGAAAAAATATATTCAAAAATAGAAATGTCAGAAAAGCACTTTCTTATGCGTTCGACTTTGAGTGGTCAAATAGAAACTTATTTTATGGTGCCTACACAAGAACTAAAAGTTTTTTTGATAATTCAGAATTATCATCCCAATCTTTACCTAATAAAAAAGAANTTCAAATCCTAAATAAATACAAAGGTAAAATCCCAGATGAAATTTTTAATTCTGTTTTTTCTCCACCAAATACTGAATTAGAAAACAATAGCTTGAGGAAAAATCTCAGAATTGCAAGAAGAATTCTTAAAAATGAAGGTTGGGTTATAAAGGATGAGTTGCTTACAAACGAAAATACCGGAGAAATTTTAGAGTTTGAAATACTTCTTCGTTCACCACTTTTTGAAAGAATTGTTTTACCTATGAAAAGAAATCTAAAAAAATTAGGAGTAAATGTTTCAATTAGAACTGTTCAAGATGACTCACAGTATGTAAGAAGATTAGAAAACTTTGACTTTGACATGGTTGTTACAAATTATGGGTCAATTATTTCGCCGGGAAATGAACAGAAAAATTACTGGAGTTCCGAGACTGCTGACCAACCAGGAAGTCCAAATATAATTGGTGTCAAAAACCCCGTAATCGACGATGTCATTGATAAACTAATAAGCTCAAAAACTAGGNCTGAATTAATAACACATACAAAAGTCCTTGATAGAATTTTACTTTTCAATCATTATTTAATTCCTCAATTTCACATTAGTCACTACAGAGTCGCTTACTGGGATAAAATTGCAAGACCATCGATTTCTCCAAAATATGATTTAGGTTTTGATTTCTGGTGGTTTGAACCGGAAAAAGCAAAATCAATTGGGAAAATTGAAAATATATCAAATAAAAGTACAGATAATTCAGGAAAATACGTATTTATTGTTCTTGGATCGATTTTAGTGTTTCTTTATTTCAGACAAAAAAGAAAAAATTAAATGCTTAATTATATATTGAAAAGATTATTACTTATTGTACCAACACTTTTTGGAATCCTTGCAGTGAACTTTTTAATTATTCAAGCAGCACCTGGTGGCCCAGTTGAAAAGGCAATTGCCCAAATAAAAGGTACAGATGTATCTGTAACTGAAAGATTTACAACATCAGGTGGTGAGCAAACACAAAACTCCCAAACACAACAAAGTTTTAATTTAACAGAAAGTAAGTACAGAGGCTCACAAGGTATTGATCCTGATTTAATTAAGGAATTAGAAAAGCAATATGGATTTGATAAGCCTCCAATTCAACGTTTTTTTGAGATGCTAAAGAACTATCTCGTATTTGACTTTGGAGAAAGCTTTTATAAGGATAAAACTGTAGTTGAATTAATTATCGAAAAATTACCTGTCTCTATTTCACTTGGCTTATGGACAACTCTATTCATTTATCTGATATCAATACCACTAGGAATAAAAAAAGCTGTGAATGATGGCTCAAAATTTGATATTTATACATCATCACTGATAATTCTTGGATATGCGATCCCAGGCTTTCTATTTGCAATTTTTTTAATTGTTATTTTTGCAGGAGGAAGCTATTTGGATATATTTCCCCTAAGAGGTCTAACATCGGAAAACTGGGATCAACTCTCACTTATGAATAAGATTCTTGATTATTTTTGGCATCTTGCATTACCTGTTTTGGCAATGGTAATTGGAGGTTTTGCAAGTCTAACAATGCTTACTAAAAATTCTTTTCTAGATGAAATCAACAAACAATATGTCGTAACTGCAAGAGCAAAGGGGGTAGGTGAGAAAAAAATTCTTTACGGACATGTTTTTAGAAATGCAATGCTAATTGTAATCTCAGGTTTCCCAGCTGCATTTATTAATATACTTTTTACTTCCTCACTTCTTATAGAAGTTATCTTTTCTCTTGATGGATTAGGTCTGTTAGGATTTGAGGCGGCTCTCGGAAGAGATTATCCAGTTGTATTTGGAACACTCTATATTTTTACTCTAATAGGATTATTGTTAAGACTTGTAAGTGATTTAACTTATGTATTGATCGATCCACGAATAGATTTTGAAAGTAGAAATAATTAAAATGAGCTTTTCTCAGTTAACTTTAAGACGGTTACGAAACTTTAAAGCAAATAGGCGTGGTTATTTTTCTACTATATTATTTTGCTTTTTATTCCTTATTTCAATATTTGCAGAGTTCATTGCAAATGATAAACCCATATTTTTAGTATTTGAAAAAAATATCTACTTCCCAGTATTTGAAAAAATTCCTGAAACACATTTTGGCGGAGAGTTTGAAACGGAGGCAGACTACACTGATCCCTTTGTTAAAGATTTAATAAATAGTAAAGGGTTTTTCTTAATGCCACCAATTGAATATTCTTACGATACTATTAATTATGATCTTAAGGTTCCTTCTCCATCGCCACCTACATTTAATAATTTACTCGGAACTGATGATCAGGGCAGAGATGTTCTAGCCAGGCTTATTTATGGATTTAGAATATCGGTATTTTTTGGTCTTTTATTGACTTTTCTTTCCAGCATAATTGGAATTATGGCCGGTGGAATACAGGGATATTATGGAGGAAAAATAGATTTATTTGGACAAAGATTCATTGAGATTTGGTCTGGACTGCCAGTCTTATATTTGCTGATAATCATTTCAAGTTTTATTGAACCAAGCTTCTGGATCTTACTTTTTATAATGTTATTATTCAGTTGGATGTCACTCGAAGGTGTGGTCAGAGCAGAGTTTCTTCGAGCTAGAAATTTTGAATATGTTAAAGCAGCAAAAGCATTAGGGATGAGCAATCCAAGAATTATGGTAAAACATGTTTTACCTAATGCTATGGTTGCAACGTTAACTTTAATGCCATTTATTCTATCCGGTTCTATTGCGACACTTACTTCGCTTGATTTCCTGGGGTTTGGCTTGCCGCCTGGATCACCTTCACTTGGTGAGATGGTAGCTCAAGGCAAAGCTAATCTTCAAGCACCTTGGCTTGGACTATCTGCTTTTATAACACTTTCACTTCAATTAAGTTTATTAGTTTTTATGGGAGAAGCTGTCAGAGATGCGTTTGACCCAAGGAAAGTTGTCTAGATGAAAAAATCAATTCTAAGCATAAAAGACTTAAATGTAAAATTTGAATTTAATAATCAAAAAGTTGAAGCTGTGAAAAAAAGTAACTTTGAAATATTCAAGGGAGAGTGTTTAGCAATTGTAGGGGAAAGTGGTTCTGGAAAATCAGTAACAGCACTATCAATCATGAAATTAATTAGATCAAATGTTAATCTCAAGCTTAGCGGTAAAATCATTTATAATCAGAAAGATTTGTTGAAACAAAATGAAAGTTTTCTTCAAACAATAAGAGGAAAAAAAATATCTATGATTTTTCAAGAACCGATGACATCCTTAAATCCATTACATACTATTGAAAAACAATTAAAGGAATGTCTTTCAGCAGAATATGGATCCAAAAAGCAGAGGTGTATTAATTTATTAAATGAAGTTGGGATTGATCAGGCAGAGAAAAGGTTAGAACAATATCCTCATCAGCTTTCTGGTGGGCAAAGGCAAAGAGTAATGATAGCAATGGCAATTTCAAATACACCAGATATTTTAATAGCTGACGAACCAACAACTGCATTAGACGTTACAATACAAAAACAAATCTTGGAATTGTTAGATTATTTGAGAAAAAAATTTAATATGTCACTATTGCTGATCACACACGACCTAGGAATTGTCAAGGAAATCTCAGACAGAGTTTGTGTTATGGAAGATGGGAATATTGTGGAACAGGATTTTACCAAAAATATATTTTCTAAACCTAAGCATATCTACACTAAAAAATTAATCAATTCTAAACCAAGCGAAAAGAAGAACTCCAAACAAAATAGAAAGGAGATATTAAAAGTAAAAAAACTTAACGTTTATTATGAAGGGCCAAGAGGATTTTTTTTTAAAAATAAAACTAATCAATTCCATGCTGTCAAAGATGTAAGTTTTGAGCTAAAACAAGGTGAGACTCTTGGAATAGTTGGTGAGAGTGGCTCAGGAAAAAGTTCAATTGCACAGGCTTTACTGAAATTAATTGATTCTAAAGGAGATGTTTTTTTTAAGGAAAGAAAAATTTCTAATCTTGGCAATAATCATTTTAGGCCTTTTAGAAAAAATATTCAGATAATCTTTCAAGATCCATTTGCGTCGCTTAGTCCTAGACTTACCATTCAAGATATTATAAGCGAAGGGTTATTTATACACCAAAAAAATCTATCATTAAATGAAATTGAAGAGAAAACAAAAACTATAATTAATGATGTAAATTTGAGTGAAACAATGCTCAGTAGATATCCACATGAATTTTCAGGGGGTCAAAGACAACGTATTGCGATTGCGAGAGCATTGATACTAAATCCTGAGCTAATTATTCTGGACGAACCTACTAGTGCTCTTGACATGACAGTTCAATCACAAATAGTTGATTTATTGTTAAATTTACAGTCTAAGCATAAATTGACTTATATTTTCATCAGTCATGATCTAAAAATTATAAAGGCAATTTCTGACAAAATCATTGTTATGAAAGACGGAGAAGTTATTGAATCGAACTCAAAAGTAAATCTATTCCGAAGTCCAAGAAGTCCTTACACTAAAAATCTTCTAGAGTCTGCATTTTTTTAAGAAAATTTATTTATAAGAAATCTATGTAAAGCTCTAATACCCATGGCTTCACCACCTACATAAGAAGAAAATTTATTGGCAAAAGACCAAGCCATTAAATCAACATGAATCCAGGGAATTTGATTCTTCACAAATCTATTTAAAAAAAGTGCTGCTGTAATTGCACCGCCAAAACTGCTATTCCCAATATTCCTAACATCAGCGTGGTTTGAATTCAGCTGGGTAGAGTAGTTGTCCCAAAGTGGGAGAGACCATAAAGGGTCTCCACTTTCTTCTGAAGCAATTTGTAATTGTTTTGAAAGACTTTCACTATTGCAGAAATAACTGGGGACTTCAACGCCCATTGCAACTCTTGATGCACCAGTAAGTGTTGCCATGTCAATTATCAAATCAGGTTTTGATTCGCATGCATAGCTTATAGCATCGGCAAGAATGAGTCTTCCTTCAGCATCTGTATCACCTATCTCAATGAATTGGCCATCTCTACTTTTTAAAATATCTGACGGTCTAAAAGAATTTGCTGAAACTGAATTTTCTACCAGGGAAAGAAGAAGAGTAACATCCAGTTCAGGATTGGTTGATTTAATTAAATTTGCCAAACCAATACAGTTTGCCGCACCTCCCATATCCTTTTTCATTAATATCATACCAGATCCTGTCTTCAAATTTAATCCACCAGTATCAAATGAGACGCCTTTTCCTATAAGAATAATTTTTTTTTTCTTATTTGAAGATTTGGATTTAAACTCACAAAAAATTGGTTGCTTTTTTGAAGAAGCAGCTTTTCCAACCTCGTAGATTAAAGGAAAATTATTTCTAAGTTGCATTCCGGTAATTTTTTTCACNGAAAAATATTTTTTAAGAAAAACTTTCCCCTGTTTTAGAATTTCATTTGGACCTAAAATATTTGCTGGAGTATTTATTATATCTCTTATAAAGAAGTATGCCTCTTTTTCTAGTTCGATTTGTGTTTTATTTTTAAATATCAAATTTAATTTTTTTTTTTATTGTCTTATTTGTTTTGAAATTATCAAAACTATATTCCATAAGATGCCATCCGAGTATTAAACAATTTATGTTAAGACTTTTATCACCGAAGTATTTAATTTCGTAGTTTTTATCACTACAAAAATTTCTCAATTTTTTTCCTGCATTGAATAAATAAAAGTTTTTTTGCATTTTGTCTAAATGAGCAATCTGATGAAGACAGACATAAATAACACCATCTTGTTTAAAAATAAAATTAGAGGGAAATGATATTTCCCTGATTTTTTTTTTGCTTTTAGGAAATTTATCTAAATTGAACAATATATAAATTGGAAGCTTTTGCATTTCAAAGTATTTTTTTTGTTGTCATTATTTGATAACAAATATATATTTTATTCTTCTTAAATAACAGTGAGTTTTTTTATGCATATTAAAAATTATTTTTCAGCTTTTTCTATTTTGCTAACATTTTCCTTTTTCCCCAGCTTTTTGTTAGGTGCAGATGGTGCCGTGACTCAAACACTCGATATGATAACAAGTCCAGTAGGAATTTTTTGTTTACCGATGTTTGTCATTGCCTATGGATTTGTAATGGCTGAAGAATTTACTCATTATAGAAAATCAAAACCTGTAATACTCGCAGCCACTATCATTTGGGTAGTCATCGCATATGAGGCATCTAAAGATCCTAATCTTGTCTCGTCAGACTGGGCTATAACACAATTTAGACACGTTGTTCTTGAGTTTGCAGAGTTATTTTTCTTTTTATTTGTCGCAATGGCTTATGTAAACTCTCTAACTGAAAGAAGGATGTTCGATGCACTTTGTGCCTGGCTTTCAAATAATAATTTCAGTTACAAAAAAATTTTTTTAATATCTGGAGTAATTGCCTTTTTTCTATCGCCAATCGCTGACAACCTAACAACAGCTTTGATTTTAGGAACAGTTGTTATGGTGGCGGGTAGAGGTAATAAAAAATTTGTTGTTCCTGGTCTTATCAACATAGTTGTTGCAGCCAACGCTGGTGGAGCATTTTCTCCGTTTGGCGATATTACAACATTAATGGTATGGCAGAGGGGATTTGTCTCGTTTTTCGATTTCTTCAATATATTTGTTCCATCTGTAGTAAATTATGTTGTACCTGCTGCAATCATGTATTTTGCTATTCCAAATGAGGTTCCAAAAGGAGACGGTAAGAAGGTTACTATTCTACCTGGTGGAAATACAATCGCATTTCTGGGAATTTTAACAATTACACTCACAGTAACTGGTCACAATGTTCTCCATATGCCACCTGTTCTTGGTATGATGTTTGGACTTGGAATGCTTGGAACCTATGGTTACTTTCTGAAAACAAAATATCCACAAAAAAACAAATTTGATATTTTCGTAATAACCGGAAGAGCTGAATGGGACACTCTGTTGTTCTTTTATGGAATTCTAGTAGCAGTAGGTGGACTGGCGTCTCTTGGTTATCTAAAACTCATTTCAGACGACATGTATGTTACTCTTGGGGCAACATATGCAAATATTCTGGTTGGGATACTTTCTGCTATAATAGATAACATTCCTATAGTTTATGCAGTTTTAACTGCTCATCCAGCAATGGACATGGGGCAGTGGTTGCTAATTACATTAACTGCAGGTGTTGGTGGGTCATTGTTGTCAATTGGATCTGCAGCTGGTGTTGCACTAATGGGTCAAGCAAGGGGCATATACACATTTTTTGCACATCTTAGATGGTCATGGGCAATTTTGCTTGGATATGCGGCTTGTATCGTAGTGCATTTACTAATGAATCAACACTTATTTGACTTGGTTCCTTTAGAAAGATAGAAGCTAATCGTTTATATTTCAGTTTAATAGATATTTTAAACATTGGACCTTAACTGAAATTCTCATAAATTTGCTAGAAAAACCAACTAAGAAAGTTGTGTTTTAAAATTAGAAATTACATCGGTTAGTATCATCGAAAGGCTAATATTAATCATATTTTGATAAATTTTACTACGAGGGCATGACACCGGTCTGAAGTATTGGATATTTCTATTACAAGGTCATTTATGTATCAAGTAACTAGTGATCCTGGTCTTCTTTTAAATGTTAGTAAATGATAGTGTTCAAAAGCTCACTTTTTCACCTATAACACATTCAGATTATTTTTTTAGAAAGTTTGAATATATTAAAATCTGAGATTGACTCCACCAAAAATAGTAAAAGGTTGTCCAGGTGTAACGAATGTACCGCTTCCTCCTGTCCCACTTACTTCATTTTCTGCGTATAAGCCACCAGTTTCATAATTCTCATCCAAGAGATTTCTTATCTCAAAAAATACAGTAGTTTCAGCACCTTTCACTTTATTTACAAAAGTATATTCAGANGATAANTTAAATAAAAAATAACCAGGAACTTTTTGTTCACTATTTATTTCATCACCTCTATAAAATTGNCTAGAATTGGCTTCAACGTCTACACCAAAATTCCAACGAGGTAGAATTTGATAATTTACACCGACTCTTCCAATGTGAGGTGGAATACCAGGAATTTCATTTCCTTTACTGACTTGAATTTGGTATGCTTCTCTTGCTTCATTTTCATCAAAGTCATCGTCATCAAATCCATTATTAGGATGACCAACACTTGAAATCCTTTGAGAAGTTTCAAAGGTTGCTTTGACATATGCATATTTAGCAAACCAAGACCACTTTGAACCTAATTGTCCGTTCAGAGCAAATTCTGTTCCGAGTCTTTGCGTATTTCCAACATTCCTAAAGTAACCAGTTCCAACGGTGTTACCTCCAATGAAAATAATGTCATTGTAGTTTCTTCCAGCAAATGCAGAAACATTCCATGAAAGGTCGTGATCCATGTCCATGAATCTATTTGACCTTGTNCCACGTGCTCCAAGTTCTATGTTTCTATTGATAACTTGATCTAGNGGAGGATCAGCTTGNAATGANTTAGGAAGTCTGCAAGGAGCATCTGGNTCAGCACAAGCTAACTCAGCAACAGAGGGCGTTCTGCTTGATTCTTTGTAAGATGCGAAGACTGTGAAATCGTTGAATCTTTTCGTAATGCCAACACCTGGGTTAAATCTCCAGAAAAAATGATGACCTTCAAGAGCTGTACCANGCTGATCCTCCATCTTCATCGAAGTCCAGTTCCATCTNCCGGAAAGATTAACAGAGGTTGAGTCGTCCAAATCAATTATATTACTTCCNTATAAACCTACATTATGAGTTGTCGATTCCAAGTTTGTAATAAATTGCTCCTCACCTTCTGCATCTGTACTTACAAAAACGCCGGTTCCTTGAACGCCTCTATCTGACTGAATGATNCCTAACTCAGTTGAAGAACCAAAGCTATTCTTTGAAAAATCATAGTTTAAACCAGTGATTAAAGTATTTCTTCTTTGAAGAAAATCAGAATCTAAGGTTGATTGAAGATTAAAACCAAANGCATTAGTTTTTGTATTAGANCGGTTAATTGCTCCAAAACTTTCAATTTCGTTTTCATCGTCATCTAATTCCAANCCAAGGTTTGTATANTTAATAATTGCTCCACCTAGATCAAGTATTTCTACACCATTTCCAGCCGCATTGGCCTCGTATTCTCCACATAATGTTCCATCTGCTGCACCTCCACCACGGTCAAAATCTAATCCACAATCTTTTCCTTCAAATTCATCACCATTGTAATTCCTNCTTTCCATATGTCTGTAATACATATTACCTTGAATGGATAGTTGATTGTTTACAAAGTGATTGCCTCCNAAATTTATATAATAATTTTTATTATGAGTGTTATCTGGGTAGGTGTAGACTGCATCCCTACCTTCAAGATCCATAAGTGTTAAAGGTAAGGCCCCGTTGCCTCTGAGATCTGTAAAAGCCTGTCCTATATTCATAAATAATTCTGTGTTTTCATTTGGTCTATATCTTAGGTCGCTGTAAAAAGTGTTAAGATATGACTCTGAATTATCTCTATATCCAAGATCGTAATTGAAGTTAGCACCTACATATACTGCAAAATCACCAAAGCTTTGACCATATTCAAGTATTTCATTAGTTCTTCTATGGTTACCCCCTGAAATTTGTGAGTGAGCACCTTGGAAATTGAATCCGTTTTTCATCTCCATTGATATGGCACCGCCAATGGCATTTTGACCAAAAACTGGATCACCTCCAGTAAAAATCTGCATATTGTGGATTGCAAAATCTGGAACTAAATCCCACTGAACTACCTCCCCAAAAGATTCATTAACTCTCATACCATTCTGATAAATAGCCATTGCTTGCGCTGTACCTAAGAGTGGGCCTGCGACATATCCTCTGAAATTTATGTCATTTTGCATAGGAGAACTGTTAAGATTAGATATTGAAATTCCAGCCGCTTTTCTATTAAGAGTGTCAACAATTGAGAAGTTTTTTTTATCATTCAAAGTATCTTCACGAATGGTTTGGATATTTGAGGGCATTCTATCAATACTTACGCCTGCACCTTGGACAGGTGTCACAGAAATGATATTTACGTCAGGAGCTACATAAGTATTTTGGTTATCCTGAGAGTGTAATTTTTCAGTTATGAAAATAAAAATTGTAAAGCTTGCAAATAAAAGTCTCAACCATACCTCCCCAAAATTATTGTGCTATAGTAAAAATACACATAGATTTTTGTTTCAAAATTATAATTAAATACTATATAACTATTTTAATAGATTTCAAGGTATGGAGTATGTATGTTTAATTTTTTCTCAAACAAGAAATTTTCAGAAATCGAATCTAGCATTGATAAAAATGCAATCATTACTTCTATTTTATATGAATGTGCAAATGAAGATGGTAACGTTAATAACTCGGAAATAAACCAAATAAAAACATTACTAAATTCTAAACTTGGTTTNTCTGAGGATGAAGCGGACACCATTTTTAAAAAAGCAGAAGACTTGTCAAAAAATAGAATCGAATTATATTCTTTGAGCAAAGAAATCAGAGATAATTTTGATAAAGACGAAATAATTAAAATACTTGAATATATGTGGGCTGTAGTTTTGGCGGATGGAGAACTTGATGACTTCGAAGCTGCACTGATGAGTAAAGCTGTGGGCTTACTTCATTTAACTGGAAGAGAGTCAGCAGAGGCCAGAGAAAGGGCAAAAAAAATCTAATATTTTTCTTTTAGTTCCTTTCTTTTGTTCATAAATAATTTTCTATGCTTTATTGACTGATTAGAAACTCTTTTCCGCCATAATCTAAAACTAGAAGGTTTTAGATTCCTTCTCATAAGCTTTATAACNTCACCCTCAGTTTTTCCAGTTCGTTCAAAAATATCCTCAAATGTGATTCTGTCAGCCCAGGCGGCCCAAACAATCCAATCACTATCCTTGTTTTTGGGCTCGGGGTTTTTTACTTTTGTGACTGGTCTCAAACTTTTTTTCATCAAAAAANCTCTGCCTCCATAAGATCAAGTTGNGCGTCAAAGTCTTTTCCAAATGCAACAAAACCAATACTTTTTATATCTGAGGGGCTAAAGGTGGATGGTTGATAAAAATTTGATTTTTCAAAATCCTCAAATAATATTTCAACTTGAGACCAACCTTCCTCTGCAAAAAATTTTCCAGAATAATATTGCCAAGGTAAAAAAAGAAAAACCGTTCTTATGTGAATAAAATATTCNCTTGGATTACCTCTTATTTTTAATCTTATCCCTTTATATTCATTATTATCAAAATTGAAGCCGGATCTGAACTGAATAAACCCACCGTTATTTTCTGTACTTACTTTTCCAGAGAGTCTCAAATATTTTTGATTTTTTTCCGAAAGAAATTCAAGTTTTCCACTCGAAACACCNCCCATCACCTGATCACTAACATATTCCCATTTTTTGAGAATAAAATTTTCTTGATTTTTTTCAAATTCAAGTAAATTCATTGCATTAATTTCAATTCCTAATATAAAAATAAACAAATAAAAAAAAATCTTCATGTTCGAATTTTATCATGGTTAGTTTAAAAAATCTAATTGATGGATTTAAAAAGTTTAGAAAAGCGCACTATGCTAGTAACAAGACTGTATTTGAGAAACTTGCTAAATCTCAAAAGCCAAATACTTTAATTATAGCATGTTCTGATTCAAGGGTCGATCCTGCAATATTAAGTAGTTCAAATCTTGGAGAAATTTTCGTTGTGAGAAATGTTGCAAATATAATTCCGGAATACCAATCGAAACAAAAGTCATTTGATTCTACGATTGCTGCCCTAGAATTCGCTGTAAATATTTTACCAATCAAAAATATCATTATTTTAGGTCATTCAGGATGTGCAGGTGTAAAGTCGATAGTAAATTATAATAATAAATTAAAAAATTTTAAATTTTTAAACTATTGGTTAGAAAATGGTCAAAAAATTAAGAATTTAATTAAGAAAAATAAAGTAAAGGAAATTGATTTAGAAAGCTTTTCAGAAAAAGAAATGATTAAAATGTCTGTAAATAATGTGAAAAAATATCCATGGATTAAAAAAAAAATGAAAAATAATCAAATTATGGTTCTGGGTTGGTACTTTAATATTAAAGAATGTGCTTTGTATCAATTTGACACGAAAAANAATTCATNTAAGAAGATTAAAACCTGATAAAAACTCATTAGTGAAGATTTAAAATTTATTTATAATAGATTTAAACAANTTATANTANNTAAGAAATGAATAAAAGTTTAACAACAAATTTAATTGCAATCTCAATTACAGCCTACGGCATGATTGCTGAAAATTATTCAACAGAAATCTTTATGGCTGGATTATTTGCTCTTTCGGGGGGATTAACAAATTGGCTTGCGATTCATATGCTATTTGAAAAGATTCCAATTTTGTATGGGTCAGGTGTAATACCCCTTAAATTTCAAGAGATTAAAGATGGAATCAAAAACCTAATAATGAATGAGTTTTTTTCAAAAAATTCACTTGAAANTTTTCTTTTANATGACAGCAGTGAAATAAAGAAAAACCTCTCAGAGAATTTAGATTACGATCTTATCTTTGATAAATTNGTTGAAGCAATTCAAGAGTCTTCGCTTGGATCAATGTTAAATGCTTTAGGAGGAAAAGATTCGCTTTTACCGTTAAAGGAACCAATTGAGAAAAAAATAAAACAAGTTTTCAATGAAATTTCATCNAATTCAAAAGATGAAAGTCTTGTGTATGAACAAGTACAAAAAAACATTGAAAACATTATTGATAAAAGATTAGAAGAATTAACTCCAGACCACATAAAAATCATCATGAAAGATATGATTCATAAGCATCTAGGATGGCTTGTGGTTTGGGGAGGTTTTTTTGGATTTTTTATCGGAGTAATCTTAGGTGTTTTAGGAAGTTTAAGTTAATTTTTAATGAATGAAATAAAATTTGACAATACTTACGTTAAGCTTGATAGAAAATTTTATGAAGAAATTAATCCTCAGCCTGTAAAAAAACCAAAATTGATAAAACTCAATTCNGCTTTATTAGACTATCTCGANATTGATCCAAATTTCTTACGAAGTAAAGATGGATTNAATTTTTTAAGTGGAAATAGTATTGTAAAGGGATCTAAACCAATTGCACTGGCATATGCTGGACATCAATTTGGAAATTTTGTTCCAAANCTTGGGGATGGTAGAGCTGTTCTTCTTGGNGAAATTATTGCTAAAGATGGAAAGAGATTTGACATTCAACTAAAGGGTTCTGGAAAAACTTCATTTTCTCGACANGGTGATGGGAGGTCCCCTCTAGGTCCAGTAATACGTGAGTATCTAGTAAGCGAAGCAATGTATTATTTAAACATTCCATCAACCAGATCCTTATCGATTGTAAGTACTGGTGAGCTNGTGGAGAGAGAGAACTTTTTACCTGGGGGTATACTCACAAGAGTAGCGGCGAGTCATATTAGAATAGGAACATTTGAATATTTTTTTTCAAGAAACGATTTCAAGTCAGTCAAAATTCTCGCCGATTATTCNGTAAAAAGACACTATCCTCATATNAAAAAAGAAAAGAAAAATNTTTATGAAACNTTATTTAAAGAAATNATAAAGTCTCAAGCAAAGTTAGTTGCACTTTGGATGAGTAAAGGTTTTATTCATGGTGTAATGAATACCGATAATACAACAATTTCAGGAGAGACAATTGATTATGGTCCGTGTGCTTTCATGGATAATTTTCATCCACAAAAAGTATTTAGCTACATTGATGTATCAGGAAGATATTCATACTCAAATCAAGCNCAAATAATGCTTTGGAATCTTTCAATTTTAGGGCAATGCCTGGCTCCCTTAATTTCTAATGAGAAAAAAAAATCAGAAAAAATAATAATTGATTCATTGCAAGAGTTTTCTGAATTATTTCAAAATTATTGGTTTTCGAACTTTAAAAAGAAGTTAGGCCTCACAGGTTCAAATGAACAAGCTGACAAAAAATTAATTGAAAATTTTTTGAAAATAATATTTGAGCAAAATGTTGATTTTACTCTATCCTTTAGATATTTGAGTGATGATTTTTCTATTGAGAAAAAAAATGGTAGATTTTTTTCCTTNTTTAAGGATCATTCTGAAATTAAAGATTGGCTTAAATATTGGAAAAAAAGAATTGGAGAAGAAAAAAATAATTTTAAAATAACTAAAGAAAATATGAGAAAAGTAAANCCAATTTATATTCCTCGTAATCATTTAGTTGAAAAAGTAATAGANCAAGCTACTGAAAAGAAAGANTTTNCACTATTNAATAAGCTTTTGATTGCCATCAAANATCCATNCNNAGAAAGGGAAATCAATAAGACTTTCGCAANACNCCCAANAGATGAAGAGGTAGTAAGACAGACATTCTGCGGCACATGATTTAAATAACTGAAAAGTCATATTTCTTTGACTCATCTAAAATTTCTTCTTCAGCCTCTTTCCACAAAGGAATAGCCTCGTCCAAAACGTCAAATCCTTTTTCAGTAAGCTTTACCACTCGTTTCCTTGCATCATCTACTTTTACATTTTTAATCAACTTGGCTTTACTAAGAATATCTAAGCTTCTTGTCAAAGTTGTACGATCCATAAAGAGGTCATCTGAAAGAGCATTNAGTGTTTTAGANTCCCCTGAAGCAAGTCTTGAAAGAATTGAAAATTGAGTAATTTTTATATTGCAAGGCTTTAGTTTCATATCGTAATACTGAGTAACTAGTCTTGAGGCCTTTCTCATTTTAAAGCATTTACAACTTTGAAGGAGTCTATATTTGAATGAGTTTTTTGTTTTTTCCATTAAAAATAAAAAATACATTAATCTTGATTTTGATTCAAGAGGTAGTTTATCAGGTATCTTACAAAATCAGAGAGTTTGTATGTATTATCAAGTTGAGAAATTAAAAGCTGGTTAAGTAATTTTTTTAGAAAGTTTAACTAATTTTAGTTGAAATAAATCTTAATTTAAATTGGTAAACTTTTCTTCATTAACCAAGATTAGCTTCCACCTCTTTTCGAGCACCCTCAGATTCAACATCAGAAATATCTAAACGTCTTACCATTTTTCTAATAAGTTCCATTTCTCCATCTTTGATATCGCTTTCAGTTGATAAAATTCTTTCCCACAAAAACTCAACCAGCTCATATTTTTCTCTGTAAACCTCCACCTGTTCTACTTTCTTTGTAATTGAGTAACCAAGATCCTTTTCGAGAATAACTGTTAGACTATTGCTTGAAAAATTAAATTGCTCGTTAAGTAAATTTCTTAATTGACTAAGATCCTCAGAGGATATTTTTCCATCAATTGTAGAACATTCTGTTAGCATTAGTGCAATTAAAACTGTTTTTTCAAATGCTTTTAATTTGTTGTACGCAGTATTTCCAGAATTTATTGAATCAATACCTTTGCTAACTTTAGCCCTTTCATTTCCTTGCTTTTTTGTTTCAGCAATCTCAGGTTTTTCCATTGAAAATTTTTCAGCAGTGGTTTCGATTAATTCTACCTCTTGATCGTCTTCTTCCCCAACTGATAGTACTTTCTCCCAGATATAAATAAACATTTGACCAAGGTCACCTTCCAAAAATTTGCTCTTGATCGTATCAAATAAATTTGCATCGTCTGTATCAGAAAAGATTTTAGATATAAGTGAATCTTCCTTTCCAAATTTTTTTGCAAACATAGAAATGATTTTTTGAGAAAAAGCAGTATCATTTTTTATTTTTTCATAATTGGCTGAATGAACTATAGCAACAGCAACTGCCTCTCTCTGATCCATCTCAAGTGATCCAAAATAAATTTTATTTGAGTCTCTAATAAAATTTGATATTTCTGAAACAACACCATTATTTGAATTATTGGATGTTAGGGTGTTGCCAGAACCATTTGAATCAAGACCAATATTATAGGATTCTATCTTGCCAAGAAGTCCAACAGAGTTATTAATTGCAGTTTCATCTAAAACTTTGTCATCATCAGTACTTATTACTGCTGTTAATTTAACTTTTTTACTCATAGGCAGTACTTAGATCTCATATTCTATTTTATTCCATTTATATTTATCTACATTTATGCCTATGATACAAGCAATTTTTGTTCAGAATCACTGTTATTAATTCATTTCATTGTTTTCATATCTATTACAAATCTATATTTAACATCAGATTTTTTCATTCTATATAACGCTTTATTTAAATCGTCTATGGATATTAATTCTGTTTTACATGAAATTTTTTCATTCTCACAAAAGTTCAACATTTCCTGTGTTTCTTTTATTCCACCAATCAATGAGCCACTAATTGATTTTCTCCCAAAAATGAGGTTTCTCATGTTGAGGTTAATTTTAAAAGGTTCAATGGCCCCAACAATTACCATTGTTCCATCTAATTTAAGAAGTTCAACAAATGGGTTTAAGTCATGCGATTTTGGAATAGTGTTTAGTATAAAATTAAATGTATTTAAATATTTTTTTAAAGAGTTATTTGAATTAACTATCACACCATCCGCACCAAGTTCAAAGGCNTCATTTTTCTTGTGATTCGACGATGTAATTACAATCACCTCTGCACCAAGTGCTTTAGCGAATTTTACAGCCATGTGACCGATACCCCCTAAACCAATAACACCAACTTTTTTACCCTTTTTTATATTCCAATTTTTTAACGGAGAATAAGCAGTAATTCCTGCACATAAAAGAGGAGCTGCTGTCTTCAAATCTAAGTTTTTTGGAATTTTAAAAACAAATTTTTTGTTAACAACTATCTTTTTTGAGTAGCCTCCAAAAGTTCTTCCCCCTAAAATCTTATCTGGTGCATTATAGGTAAAAGTTGCTCCATTTTCACAGTAAGGTTCTAAATTTTTTTTACATGGATTACACGAACTACATGAATTGATTAAAACCCCTACTCCTACCTCATCATGAAGTGAAAATGTTTTTACATTTTCTCCCTTATCAGCAATTTTTCCAACTATTTCATGTCCTGGAACAAGTGGATAATTTGATATTCCCCAATCATTATCAATGTAATGAATATCAGTGTGACAGACTCCACAATAAAGAATATCAATAAGAACATCATCCTTTCCTAGATTTCGTCTTGAAATCTTGAATGGTTCAAGTTCACTTTTTTCTGAAAAAGCAGCGAAAGCTTGTATATTTTTAAACATTTTTTATTTCAAATAATCTTGATTAATTAGTTTAATGTTGTAATAACTTACTATTTTTTATAGGATAATACCATGAATACATCCATTGATAATGCAATTAAACTTCTAAAAAAGACGCCTCTTAAATTAACAAATCAAAGGCTTGAGTTACTAAGAATTCTTTTTGAAAATGGTGACTCTCACCACACTGCCGAAGATGTATTTAAAAAAGTTGAAAGAAACTCACTCAAAATATCACTTGCGACAATTTATAACACATTAAATTCTTTTGAAAATCATGGCTTGTTAAGAGCGATAAAAACATCATCTGATAAAATTTTCTTTGATACCAATACAACACACCACCACCATTTTTACTGCAAAGATACAGAAGAATTGATAGATATCACATCGTCCAAAATTAAGATATCTAAACTTCCTGATTTACCTGAGGGCAAAAAAATTTCCTCAGTAAATGTGGTTGTCAATATTGACAATAAATAGTTAGAATTATTCTAAATTAATATTGACTTTTGTATAATTTAAATCAATATATTATATGGGGAGTTAAACACCATTTCCTGAAAAATTTATAACGATAAATTATTAAATTTTTAGTTCACAGGTCTTACTTTAGCTCTCAGGCACATAACATAAAGCAAAGAGAGGTTTTCTAAATGGATGATATCAGTAAATGTCCCGTAATGCACGGTTCTGCAACTTCTAACAAAGGCATAAGTACTTCCAATAAAGATTGGTGGCCAAACCAGCTAAATATCAATATTTTACACCAAAATGATAAGAGATCTAATCCTTTAAGCAAAGACTTTAACTACAGGGAAGAATTTAAAAAACTTGACTACTTTGCTTTAAAAAAAGATTTAACCGACTTGATGACTGAATCCAAAGATTGGTGGCCAGCAGATTATGGTCACTATGGTCCTTTTTTTATTAGACTTACCTGGCACGCAGCGGGCACCTACAGAACGTGGGACGGAAGAGGAGGAGGTGGAACCGGAGATCAACGCTTCGCTCCATTAAACAGTTGGCCAGATAATGGGAACCTCGATAAAGCCAGGAGACTACTTTGGCCACTCAAGCAAAAATATGGAAGTAAAATTAGCTGGGCAGATCTTTTTATCTTAGCTGGAAATGTAGCTATTGAATCAATGGGTGGCAAAACTTTTGGTTACAGCGGTGGAAGATCTGATATTTGGGCTCCACCAGAAGACATATATTGGGGAAAAGAAAATCAGTGGCTTGAAAATAAACGGTATACAGGAGACAGAATTTTGGAAACTCCATTAGGTGCAGTTCAAATGGGGTTAATATATGTTAATCCACAAGGTCCAGACGGTAACCCTGATCCTAAGGCAAGTGCTAGAGATATTAGAGAAACGTTTGCGAGAATGGCAATGAATGACGAGGAGACAGTTGCCCTTACAGCAGGTGGTCATACCTTTGGCAAAGCACATGGAGCTGCTCCCGAAAGCAATGTAGGTTCCGAACCGGAAGGGGCACCGATTGAGCAAATGGGGTTTGGATGGAATAATGTTCACGGTTCCGGCAAGGGTGGTGATGCAATAACAAGTGGTATAGAAGGTCCTTGGACTGCCAACCCAACAAAATGGGATAATGGCTATTTTGAATTACTTTTCAAATATGACTGGAAACTTGTAAAAAGTCCAGCTGGAGCACACCAATGGCATCCTGTTAACCCATCCGAAGAAGACATGGCACCTGATTCAGCGGATCCTTCAAAAAAAGTTACTACTATTATGACTACAGCCGACATGGCAATGCGGGAGGATCCAGCATACAATAAAATTTCTAAAAGATTTTATGAAAAACCTGATGAATTTGCTGACACTTTTGCCAGAGCGTGGTTTAAACTTTTGCACAGAGATATGGGTCCAAAAACAAGGTATCTTGGTCCCGAAGTTCCAAAAGAAGAATTGATCTGGCAAGACCCTGTCCCAAGTGGTAATGATAAGTTTGATATAATACAAGCCAAGAAACTCATCCAAGAGTCTGNTCTTTCAATTCAAGAATTAGTTGAAACGGCNTGGGCAAGTGCNTCTACCTTTAGATCTACTGATATGAGAGGAGGAGCCAATGGTGCTCGAATCAGACTTGCCCCACAGAAAGATTGGAAAGCCAATAAACCCGACCAGCTTGCCAAAGTTCTAAAAAAACTTGAGCAAATAGCTGAACAGGTTAATTCCTCAATCGCTGATATAATTGTTCTAGGAGGATGCGTTGGTATTGAATTAGCTTCAGGAGAAAAAGTCCCATTTACNCCGGGCAGGGGNGATGCCTCACAAGAACAAACCGATATTGAATCCTTCGGAGTTCTTGAGCCTTTNGCCGACGGATTCAGAAATTATCAAAGCCAAGATTTTTCCTCAAGTCCAGAAGAAATGCTGATTGACAAATGTCAACTTTTAGGACTCACAGCACCTGAAATGACTGTTTTAGTTGGAGGTATGAGATCATTAGGTATAACTTGTGATGGAAAAGGCCTATTAACAAAATCTATAGATAAGTTAAGCAATGACTTTTTCGTAGAACTTCTTGATATGTCAATTGAATGGAAACCCATTGGAAAAAATACTTATGAGGGTTTTAACAGGGAAACAAGAAAAAAGATTGCTACAGCGTCCAGAGTTGACTTGATTTTTGGTTCCAACTCCCAATTAAGGGCTATATCTGAGGTTTATGCTTGTTCAGATTCAAAAAAAGCTTTCGTCGATGATTTTATATTAGCATGGACAAAAGTAATGAATTTTGACAGATTCGATTTAGAATAATTTTTTTTTATTAGAAGTAATTATTTACAATTCAAACTCCTAAGAGTTGATAGCAAAACTTCGCATGAAGCCTCTATAACTTCCTTTATTTATTAGATTTCGGCTAAATCTATATTTCATAGAATTGGTATAATAGTTGCAATAAAAATATATGTTCAGAGAACCATCTTCAACGTCAATAATTGATTATGAAATCTTAGAGTCACAGATTGATAATAACTTTATTTCTTGCCTCAATGACAAAATTGATAGTCTGTTAGACGATTCAAATAAAACTAGTGCTTCTGACAGATTGGTCGGTCAAATAATAAAAGGAGAACAACTTAATCTTAAAAGAGATATAAAAATTTTTGATAAAGTTCATAAACTTGGTGAGATAATGGCAGAACACTACACGAATAAATTTTTCCAAAATCAAGACGTACCTAATATTTATACTGCAGCAAAATGTGTAGACCTGTGGTCCGTTCATCAGTTTGCTGGTGATTATAATCCTTTACACAATCATATTGCTGAGAAAAAAGGATTATCATTTATTTTTTGGACAAAAGTTCCGGAGGAAATGAGAAATGAAAAAGCATGCGATCTCTACAATAACTCAGGTAAAGACCATGGTTGTATTACTTTCATTGGAAACACGTCTGGCAATCTATATGATTTCAGACCAAGAGGTGTCAGGGTATTTGTGCCTAAGCCTGGATATCTTTTAATGTTTCCAAATTGGTTAAACCACATGGT
>PARN01000016.1 GCA_002711515.1 Rickettsiales bacterium
TGTGTCAAACTGTGTCAAACTTTTTATTTGACTGTCTTATTGTTGTGAGAACTTCGGAACCCCCTGCTCACTGTTGGTTTTATGGTAGCGGAGGAGGGACTTGAACCCCCGACACGCGGATTATGATTCCGCTGCTCTAACCACCTGAGCTACTCCGCCAATATAAGTTGTTAAATTAAAAGTAAAGTGACCATCCAAATTGCCTTTAGTTAAGAAGTTATCCANCCTCCTCCAATTATTTTTTTAAAATTATCATAGAATACACATGCCTGTCCTGGNGCAACTCCAAATTCAGGTTCACTGAGCTCAACAGTTGCTAATCTTTTTTTGGAATTTAAATCCTTTATCTTCGCAGATATGAGTTTTTTTCTTGACCTTATTTTAACTAAAGCTTCAAAACTTCTATTTGGAAAATTATGACTGAAGAAATTGAGCTCCTTTATTTTAATTAGAAATTTTTTCAGACTACTCTTTGGCCCAACTATAATATTATTTTCAACTCTATCAATATCAACAACATAAAGCGGAGTTTGATCACCTCCACCCTTTAATCCGCCAATACCAATTCCTTTTCTTTGACCTATCGTGAAATCAATAATTCCGTTATGCTCTCCAATGATTTCACCTTTTTCATTAATAATATTTCCTTTTTGTGTTGCTGGAATTCTCTTTTTTATAAAATCTCTATAATTTCCATCTGGTACAAAACAGATATCCTGACTATCTGGTTTGTCTGCATTTACAAGTCCAAAGTAATCTGCCATTTCTCTTATTTTTTTTTTTGTGAAATAACCTAGGGGAAATCTTAGGTACTCTAATTGTGATTGGGTGGTTGCAAACAAAAAGTAGCTTTGATCTTTTAAATCGTCATCAGCTTGATAAAGGCTAATGTCTTTTCCGCNATCAACTCTTTTTACGTAATGACCAGTTGCTAAAATTTCACTTCCAATTGATTTTGTAAACTTTATTAAATCCAAAAATTTTACAGTTTGATTACATCTAATGCAAGGGATAGGAGTCTGTCCATTCATATAACTATCAACGAAGTCATCGATAACAGCTTCCTTAAATCGACTTTCATAATCAATTATGTAGTGTTTGATTCCTAATTTTTTACAAACTGTCCTTGCATCAGCTATATCTATACCAGAACAACAGGTTTTAGGGTTTTTTTTACTTTTTGATTCATACAGTTTCATTGTAACACCGATAACTTCGTATCCTGCTTGATGAAGAAGAGCTGCTGTTACGGAAGAATCAACCCCACCGGACATAGCCACTACAATCTTTGAACCAATCTCTGGAAGGTTGTTTTCCTTTATTAAATTATTGAAGTTAATATCCACTAATCTCTTTCCTCTATCCATGACATTTGGATGGCTTCAAGAATCTTTTCATTTGAAGCATTTGGATCGTCAGAAAACTCATTGAGTGTTACTACCCATTTGTGGAGATCTGTAAACCTAAGGTTTACATTATCTTTATCAGGGTAGTTATCTTCAAGTAGAATAGCTATCTCTCTATAATCTGTCCATTTTAAATTTTTCATGACTCAACATTCATATTTCTTGTTCCGCTAGGTATTTTAACAACCATACCGTCGAGAGTATCATCAATTATAATTTGGCAACCTAATCTTGATGTATGAGTAAGTCCCCACGCAAGGTCTAGCATATCTTCCTCTTCCTCAGAAGGTTCTGGTAGTTCTTCAAAAAACTTCTTTTCAACAATAACATGACATGTTGAACAAGCCAAGGAACCCTCACATGCACCTTCTAAATCTATTTCATTGTTATGAGCAACTTCTAGTAATGAAAGACCATTCTGTGCATCTACGGTTTTTTCTTCACCACTTCCATCAATAAATGTAATTTTTGTCATATTTTTATTCCAATAAATTTACCTCTTCACCTACAAGACTATTGAAATTTTTGTCTATTCTCTTCTGTGCAAATGATTTAGTTGCTTCGTTGAGTTCATCAATTAATCCGTTAATTTTATCTTTATCATTACTTTCTATCTCTTTTTCAAGCATTTTAATTAAATTGTTAATGTTTTCTATATCTTTTTTTGAACTGAGGATTTCAATGTCTTTTTTTACAGCATCAATTTCATTCAAAAAACCTTTAGCTTTAATTTTTGATTCAATTAACATTCTTTTTTCTACATCATCTTTCGCATTCTTAATACTAGACTCTACAATATTTCTCATATCTTGAATATTCAAACCATGATTAGTTTGTATAGATAAGTTTTGTTCTTCCCCAGAAGATTCGTCAACAGCAGATACAAACAATATTCCATCTACATCTAAAGAAAATATAACCTTAATTCTAGCCAAACCCGCTGGTTTGGGTTCTAATCCAGATAAAATAAACTCACCAAGAACTCTATTGTTCTCCGATGTTTCTCTTTCTCCTTGAAGAATTTTGATTTTAATTGAAGTTTGACCATTTTCATGAGTAGTAAAAGTTTGATCCTTAACAACAGGAATTGTAGTGTTTCTAGAGATAATCTTCTCCATCAGCCCTCCCATAGTTTCGATACCCAATGAAAGTGGAGTCACATCAAGTAATAAGTTCTGGGCACCATTCATTAGTTCAAAACCATGAAGAGCTGCTCCGTGTGAAACCACTAGATCGGGATCTATATCATTAAATATCTCAACTTTGAAATTTTGTAGAATTTTTTCCCTTACAAACTTTGTCCGGGTAGATCCTCCTACTAATATAAAACCATCAATATCTTCAATTTTCATTTCTATTTCATTTAAAAGGTCTTGAGAGATTTTAATCGTTTTATTCAATAAATTTTCTATTGAATTATTAAAAAAAACTTCCGTAATTTTTATTGTTTTTGTTTTATTTTTTATTTTCAAATGTTCATCAAAAGATTTCGTATCTGATAGTTTTTCTTTGAAGAGCTTGCATTTTTTTATAATCATAGTTTTCTCTGTAGAACTAAGAGTTTCTAAAGATAAACTAAAATTATCTTTTAAAATTTTTTCTGCGAACAATAAATCAAAATCATCCCCACCAAGATTAGAATCTCCACTGGTTCCAATTACCTTGAAAATACCTTCAGATAATTTAAGGACCGAAACATCAAATGTGCCCCCACCAAGATCATATACAAAGAAATTTCCTCTTTTTTTTTTCTCAAGGCCATATGCAAATGCGGCTGCAGTTGGTTCATTGATCAACCTTTTAACATTCAATCCTGCCATGAATGCCGACTTCATAATTCCAGCCCTTGCTCTTTCATCAAAATAAGCTGGAACAGTTAAGACACAGTTAGAAACTTTTTCTTTAATAAAAGATTCAGTTATATTTTTAAGATATAAAAATAGTTCTTTTGCAATTTCTGATGGCGATATTTCTCTGTTACTTGGATGATCAGAAATCTTTTTTTCAGGGTTATTATTGAAAAGCCTTTTTACTGAAAAAAATGAATTTAAAAAATTTTTATGGGAAACAACCTCGTTACCAAAAAGTTTTTTGTCTTCATGGTAAAGAATTAGTGAGGGTATAACTATTTTATTAAATTTATCCTTGATATAGATTGTTTTTGCTCCACGTTTTACAGCACAAACAGAATTTGTTGTTCCAAAGTCAATACCAATACAAATATTTTCTTCGTCTAATTTAGTGCCTGATTCTTTAATTTCTATTAGGTTCATTTTAATTCAAATTTTTTTTCATTTTTTCAAGATATGATAGTTTTATATTAAATTTATACATATCATCCCATAATTTTTTCTTAAAAGACGTATTAAGTTCATCAAGAGTTGATTTTATAACCTTTTGTATATCCGAATTTGCTTTTTTTTTTGATTCATCTGTTTCAGCAAGCATGCATAAATTTTGAAGCTCCATTATTTCCTCTAACATTGATTCATCTCCAAAGGTTTTCGACTCCATATCACTAATGTAACCATTTAATTTTAATAAAATTTTTGCTCGTGAAACATTATTCGTTAACTCTTTATATGATTCATTGACTTTCGAAGAATGATGATTAGAAAATTTTTTTTCTTCTTCGGTTGTATTAACGAATTTATCCGGATGAAGTTTGACCTGAAGTTTAAGGTACTTTTCTTCTAGCTGACAACTATCTATAAGAAATTCTTTTTTTATATCAAAGATTTCAAACGCATTGATTTCAAAGGGTTTCTGAATTTTACCGCATTTATTGCAGAAAAAGGAGGAAGAATTTACTGATGTCTTACAGTTCCAACAAATCTTTTCTAATGACATCCTGTAAACTTATTTCTACACATGAAAGGATTCGCCACAGCCACACCTACCCTTTTCATTGGGGTTGACGAATCTAAACCCTGACTCAAGTTCTCCTTCCTCGTAATCCATTTTTGTACCAATTAAAAAAAGAGTAGCTTTTGGGTCAACATAAACATTGACATCTTCAATCTTTAGTAATTCGTCGCCCTCTGTTATCTGATCAACGTACTGTAGGTTGTAAGATAAACCTGAACAGCCTTTTGTATCTATACCAAGTCTAATACCCAAAGGTTTNGTACTTCTAACAGATATAAGTTTTCTAATCTGTTTGAGTGCACTTTGGGTGATTGTTATCATGATTACTTTTTATTTTTTGTTTTGTAATCATCTATCGCAGCCTTTATTGCGTCTTCAGCCAATATAGAACAATGTATTTTAACTGGAGGTAAAGCTAAATGAGTTGCGATTTCGGTATTTTTTATTGAGTTTGCTTCGTCAATCTTTTTTCCTTTTACCCATTCTGTTATAAGGGAACTGGAAGCAATTGCCGAACCGCATCCAAATGTTTTAAACTTTGCATCTTCAATTACCCCAGAATCGTTAACTTTNATTTGGAGTTTCATTACATCACCGCAAGCTGGAGCTCCGACAAGNCCAGTTCCAACGTCTTTATCTTCTTTATCTAGTGAACCCACGTTTTTTGGGTTTTCGTAATGATCGATTAGTTCTTTGCTATATGCCATTTTGTTTTCCTTTGTTAATGTTAATGAGCTGCCCATTTAATTTTTGATATGTCAATGCCTTCTTGGGCCATTTCCCATAATGGGCTAAGTGCTCTAAGCCTTTTGACTTCATTGACAATTTGTTTAACCGCACTTTTTACATCAGATTCAGTTGTAAACCTTCCAAGCCCAATCCTTAGGCTTGTATGAGCAAGCTCTTCCTCGACGCCAAGCGCTTTTAAAACGTATGATGGTTCTAAAGACGCCGAAGTACAAGCTGAACCAGATGAAACTGCTAGATTTTTAATACCCATCATAAGGGATTCTCCTTCTACATAAGCGAAACTTAGGTTAAGATTTCCTGGAACTCTCTGTGANTCTGANCCATTCAGGTAGATTTCATCGCAGTGTTCCCTAATGCCGTTCATAAAAAGGTCTCTAAGTTTTGTTAGTTTTTTTTCTTCTGAATCCATTTCTTTAGAATAAATTGCACATGCTTCCCCAAGCCCAACACACAGCGCAGGCGACAATGTTCCTGATCTCATTCCTCTTTCTTGTCCACCACCGCTAATCATAGCACTGATTCTAACCCGAGGCTTTCTTCTCACATATAATGCCCCGACTCCTTTTGGTGCATAAATCTTATGTCCTGAAATGCTCATTAAATCAATATTCATTTTATCAACATCCAAATTAATTTTTCCAATCGCTTGAGCACAATCGGTGTGAAAGAAAACATTTTTTTCTCGACATAGTTTTCCTATTTGTTCAAGGGGTTGTATTACACCAATTTCATTATGTACTCCCATTATAGAAACAACCAATGTGTCATCTTTAATTGTATTTTCAAGANCTTTTAAATCTATTAAACCATCTGTTTTCACAGGAAGATAGGTTATCTCAAACCCTTGTTCTGATAAACTTCTGCAAGATTCTAAAACGCATTTATGTTCTGTTACACAAGTAATGATATGTTTTTTTTTGTCACCATAAAACTCGGCAAGTCCCTTTATAGCAAGATTATTTGATTCGGTTGCTCCTGATGTGAATATGATTTCTTTTGGATTAGCTTTTATAATGTTTGCAACTTGTTCTCTAGCTAATTCTACAGCAGCTTCGGCTTCCCAACCGTATGCGTGGTTTCTAGAATGTGGATTGCCGTAGACTTCTCCAAAATAAGGAAGCATCTTTTTCAATACTCTTGGATCTACAGGGGTTGTTGCTTGGTAATCAAAATATATATTTTTTATCATAATTGTCTACTTTTGTTTAAATCTTTTAGATTTTATTTTTTTCATTTTAACGTCAAAGTTATTGCCACTGTTACTTTCAATATCACTAATCTTTATTTGCAACTCTTTTATTCTTTCATTTAATATATGTATCTCCTGAAAAAGGGCAAGTATGCTTTTTTTATTAGGATCATCAATTTTACCTTTAATAACTCCATATGGTTTAAAATGGTTATAATCTTTGTCAGATTCAAGTCTTCTTGCTGGAATTCCTACATATGTCATGTTCTCTGGAACATCCTTGAGAACCACTGCATTTGCACCTATTCTAGAATTTTTGCCTATAGTTATTGGGCCTAAAATTTGTGCTCCTGATCCTATAATTACATTATCTTTGATAAAAGGGTGTCTTTTCTGTTTTTTTTGGGATTTTGAATCAACTGATGGTGAAATACCCCCAAGAGTAGCTTGTTGGTATATGGTCACATTATCGCCTACTTCACAGGTTTCTCCAATAACAAGTCCTGCACCATGATCAATGAAAAAACTATGACCAATCTTTACTGCAGGATGNATTTCGATTGANGTTANTAGTCTTGATANATAACTTANAAATCTAGCAANAAANTTNAANTTTANTTTCCANAANAAGTGNCAGANTCTNTGNATAAGAATACTATGGAAACCAGGGTAAGTAAAAAATACTTCAAGGTAATGTCGTGCTGCTGGATCTCTATTCTTTGCTGCAATCAAATCTGATAAAATCAAAGAAAATAAATTTTTTGACATTTTTTTTATAATATATTATACACTAATTTATAATATACGCTAGTAAATCAGTCAAGTTCAAATGCCCGAAATATTACTCAATGGACCCTCAGGAAGGCTTGAAGGTAGATACACACACAATAACAAAATCAACTCACCCTCTGTTCTAATTCTCCATGCCCATCCCGGACATGGAGGGAATATGAATAACCCTTTGTCTCTAAAGCTTCATAGACTATTCTCTGATCTTGGTTTTTCCAGTCTTAGATTTAATTTTCGAGGTGTTGGTAAATCTGATGGTGAGCATGATGGAAGTGAAGGTGAGTTAGCTGACTCAGCAATTGCACTAGACTGGCTCCAAAACCANAATCAAGAAGCNAATGANTTTTGGATNTGTGGAATATCTTTTGGTGCCTGGATTGGAATGCAACTTTTAATGAGGAGACCAGAAATTCCAAAGTTCATTTTAATAAGCCCNCCGGTTGGTAAATACGACTTTAATTTTCTTGCACCTTGTCCAGCNTCAGGAATTGTAATTAATGCAGATAAGGATAGTCTGATTGAAGTTGACTTAATTAAGGATGTTGTAAAAAGATTAAATCAGCAGAAATCAATAAATGTCAAACAAGAGGTAATTAAGTCAAATGATCATTTCTTTAGTAACTCTGAGAATAAAGTGATTGAAAAAGTAAAAAATTATTTTTTAGGGAAAAAAACTTAAGGATAATATACATTACCACATATATTCTTGATAGCACAGCCAGTGGTTTCTGGAAAAGCAGAGGGAATTTTATAGTATGTCCTAATAGAAATAAAAGCGAATGCTGATGATTCAACAAAGTCAGAATCTATTCCTAATTCATCTGATATAAAAATCTGGTTTCCTTTCAATATTTTTTTTAGATCATTCATTAACGTAATATTTTTCACACCTCCACCACAAAAAACCCATTTATCAATTTTTCCAGGAGTGATTTTTTTTAACTCAGAAATCACCTTCGCTGAAAAAAAAGTTAATGTTCTCAANATATTAGCTTTNTTTANGTNCTGATTTTTTTTNTCAACAAAATCGTTTATTTGNAANAAACTATTATNAAAAGATTTNGGNNATTNNTTNCTTAAAAAACTTTTTTTCATCCAAACTTTTAATAAATTTTCNTCNACNAGNCCNGAAGATGNNAATAACCCATTTTTATCGAAAGGTTTGTTAAATTTAATATTACAATATTTATCAATAAGAACATTACCTGGACCTAGATCTGATGCAACAATCTTTTCATCTCCTATGAGAAGAGAAAAATTTGAAATTCCACCTATATTTACCACTACAATATTTTTATTTTTTTTCGAAAAGATAGCCTGATGATATATAGGAACTAAAGGAGCACCTTCTCCACCCAAACTCATATCTTTATCTCTGAAATTGGCTACGACCTTTTTGTTTAGAGTCTTTGATATAAAACTGTAATCACCAAGCTGTAGTGAAATATTTTTTTTTGGGTCATGAATTAAAGTATTCCCATGGATACCAATCAAATCTAAATCTTTAATATTAAATTCATTTTTACTAAAAATAAATTTTACTTTTGAAATTATCAATTGATTAAATTCTTTTTCAATATCAGCATATGTAGAATTATTTTTAACTACTTCAAAGGGATTATGCTTAAACTGATCAATTATATATCTGATTTTTTCTTTTATTTTGAGATTAAACTTAACATAATGATTAAAAATTATATCTACACTTTTTCTTCCATCAGATCTAATTAATGAGAAATCAATCCCATCTATTGATGTTCCGCTCATAACTCCTAATGCATAAATTTCTTTATTTTTCATTTTATAATATTATAACCACAGTAGGAAAAGTATGAATAAGGATTTTTTTAACTATATTGAAAATAGAGGATTTATCAATCAGTGCACTGATGATAAAGGGCTAAAAAAAACTTTGGAATCTAAATCTGTTGGGTATATAGGTTTTGACTGTACATCAGATAGTTTGCATGCAGGCTCGCTTCTTCCACTTATGTTACTTAGAAATTTTCAAAGATTTGGTCATAAACCAATTGTACTTTTGGGTGGAGGCACAACTCTTATTGGAGACCCATCCGGAAAAGACGAAACAAGAAAAATTCTTGCAGAGGACGAGATTGCCTCTAATAAAGATAAATTAATGAAAGTTTTTAAGAAATTTATATCCTTTAATAAGTCAGAGAGCAATCATGCAATCTTGATCGATAATTATGAATGGCTTGGAGGATTAAAGTATATTTCATTTCTGAGAGATATAGGTAGTAAATTTTCAATTAATAAAATGCTATCACTCGAATCAATCAAACAAAGACTTTCAAGGGAGCAGAATCTTAGTTTTTTAGAATTCAACTACTCAATCCTTCAAGCATTTGACTTCCTTGAGCTTAATAAAAAGTTTAATTGCAAAGTTCAGTTTGGTGGTTCAGATCAATGGGGTAACATAATCTCAGGAATAGATTTAGTAAAAAAGGTACAAAAAAATGAAGTTTTTGGTTTAACTACACCACTGATTACAACATCTGCTGGAACAAAAATGGGCAAAACTGCTAGTGGGGCAATATGGCTTTCTGAAGATAAGTTGCATCCGAGTAGCTTTTGGCAATATTGGAGAAATACTTCGGACAGCGATGTAATAAAATTCTTGATGCTTTTTACTGAAATAGACACAGACGAGATTAATAAATTCAAAATATTAAAAGGATCAGATTTAAATGATTTAAAAATCAAACTTGCCAACGAAATTACCAAATTATGTCATGGAGAAGATAAATCGAAAAATGCTGAAGCTGAAGCAAAAAAGATAGTTTCAAAAGGTATAATCAATAATGAAATTATTGAAAACTGTGAAAATAAGATAAAACTAAAAATTGAAAAAATTAACTCAGGATTGTCGCTTAAAAAAATCTTAATTGATTTGAACTTGTGTAAATCAAACGCAGAATCAAAAAGACTGATTAGTCAAGGTGCGGTAAAAATTAATGATAGCAAGATTTTAGATAAAGAAACCGTTGTCAGTAAAAAATTTTTAATACAACATCCAGCAAGAAATGAGGACTTCTATTTTGTTGTTTACACAGGAAAAAATAAGTTTGGTGTTGTAGAATTAATCACCTAGAAAGTTCTTAATTACATTGGGAACAAAAACAGAAATTGGGTTATAGGAAACATCATATTCGTCTCCTTTTTTTTCGACTTTAAATTTTGCTCCAATGAGACCATCCTCTGGAGAACCAGCTGTAATAATATCCCCTACAATTGGAAACTTTGTTAATAGGGTGTTTATTGTATAGGCAGGGATTATAGAGCCGTTCGTCAAAAAATAATCGTTGTCAAGACCAATTACAGTATCGAACTGAATGCCTAACTCACTTCCTTTCATGAGGCTATCTATTATCCTAAGTTTGTTATCTTTAAATTCATATTTAGCATTGAGATCCTCAAAAATAATACCACCATCTTTTAATTTTTGAGCAAGTCCTTGTAAAGAGAAAAGACTTATAAAATCTGCAAAAAAAGGAGCATCTAAAAAAACGAAGTCTTTTCCGGCTATCAAACCTGTATACGCAACTCCATTGGGAATCTTTTCTCCAATACCCTCAATCTTTAAACTTCCAGTATTAACTTTAAGATCAATATCAAATAATTTCAACAGCCCGGGAACATAATTTGATTCTAATACGAATTTTTTATTTGAATTATCATCATTGATTTCAACTTTATGGTAAGCCTTTTCACTCGACAATTCAAAAAGAAGACTTTCAAAATAATCATTAGATATTGTTAAATCAACTTTTGGTTGAGTGAATTTTGTATTTCCGATATAAAACTCTTCAACACCTAAATTTAATTTCAAATTTTCTATATCAGAGAGAAACGTCTCTTTTTTCAGTTCCATCTCTTTAATCATTAATTTTCTACCCTTAATCTCAAATTCTTTATATTCATCATTCAAATAAATTAAATTAAAGTCTTGTTTGGGTGTTCTGAAAACAGGAATTTCAGAAGATAAAATATCCGAGTCATCAAAAATTGAATTAACTTCTATAACGATATTTCTTGTTTTCATATCTAGAAAACCAGAATATTTTTCGTTATATGGACTAACAATAAATCTAATTTTCCCATTTTTAAAATCCAGATTTTCTCCAAGAAATTCTGATTCTGCATAAAATTTATCCAACTCACCAATTCCCTCAATTTTAAAATCATCACCTTGATTAGAGTATGAAAAATTTGTTGAGATATAACCATTGATATTGGAAAGTTTTTTATTAATTATGATATCTATAAGATCCCTTTCTAGTAAAATCTGACCCTGAATATTATCTATAATTTTTGTTTTTTTGGATATTTGCTCTCCATTAAAACTTAGTCCAGAATTTTTAATAAATCCTTTACCTTCATATTTTACAAATTCTTCGTCAACTTCTATTTCGAGTTTTAAATCATCAATAGAAAATTCTCTCAATACATTTTNAAACNATCCATTNGAAATATTTGCCTTTGATTTGTATCTAATTTGTTCAGCTTCAAGNTCAACAAGCAATGGAAANTGNAGGTTNAATTCNAGNTCNACNTNNCCTTGGATTTTATTTAANTTTTCATAATTATTCTTTTCTATATTTGTCTGTCTTAAATAGTTAACAACATCTTCATTTTTTGAGAAAATNNTNAGATCAATATTGGCTTTTTCAAAATCCTGATCTAAATCATACAAGTCAACAATTCCTTTTTTTATTTGAAGGTTATTAGAATTCCCAGAATAAACATCAAATAATACGCGCGAATTTTCCATTGTNGCATTTGCATAAATATTTTTTACAGAAGGCATCGAATCCATATATTTTATCTCAACATCATCACATTCAAATTTTCCTTTAATTGTTTTAAATTTAAGATTTTTTTTTTCTAGTTCCGTTTGAATAGACAACTCAACATTATTTATGAATCCTTTTGAATTATCATTCATCCAAAAATAAACAGAGTTTGCCAAGTCCTTTGGCCAATTTTTTAAAAGATTTTTGACATCTATTCTATCAATATTTAAAAAAAAGATTGGCGAGGCATTTTGATTTATCTTAGATTCTAGTCCAATTGAATAATTAGAGTTTTTATCATTAAAGAGCAATGAGGTTTTCAAGTCTTCTTTTTCTATTGATCCTTCAAGTTTGTTGTCAACTAGCTTAATAAGTTTTTCTCCGGAATTAGTATTTAATGAAATTAAGCCATTTATAGAAAAATCAAACTCTCCTTTTTCAACTTTTTGATTATCTATTGTTTGTGAACTCGAGGCTCCAGTAATCCNAAGATTACTAAATTTCAAAAGTTCATAATTTAGGAATAATTTGATAAAACTTATATCAAAGTTTCTCATTTCAACATTTAAATTTTGTACACTAGCCTTTTGTAAATTGAATGAGAAATAATTTTCTTGATCATTAAGTTCAGATATAACCCCAATAATCTCGTCACTTCCAAACTTTAAATCAACAAAATATTTTAAACTTAATTTGTGGTTTAAATTAATAGAAAATTTGCAATTAATAAGTTCTATTACATTAAAAAATTTCATGAAAGATAAATTTTTTTGGAGATAGGTATGTAAATTCTCAGGAAGAACTTCTTGTTGTTTATCAAGAGATGNTTTTAAAGTAAAATCACCATCAAAAATTTTAATAGAAACATTAAGAAAGTCTCTAGAAAGTTTNAGATTTAAGCTCATNAAAATAGTTTCTATNTATGAGTTAGAAATTACTGTATCTTCAATTAAAATTTCNAAATTTTTAGATTTCTTATTNAAACTNAGATAAATGTCACCAATTTCCTTTAATTCNGTTTCNCTAAGAATTTTACTTTCTCTATCAAAATAATTTATAAAATTAATTTTTATAGGTTTAAAAGAAATCAAAAAAAAGAACCCTATTAAAACAGTTAAAATTGTCAAAAAGATTATTGAAAAAAAAAAAGAAAAGTTTTTTATATATTTTATTTTCATTTTAATATTATTTCACTATAACTAACTCATTAAATAAGATAACTAAAAATAAATATTTATATGAAAGCCGGGAAAAAATTTGAAGATGTTGAGTTATTTCTTGATTCGGGAAAAAGAATACAACTTAATAATATATCAGAGCAAAAGACTATAATTTATTTTTATCCTAAAGATGATACACCTGGTTGTACTGTAGAAGCTATTGAATTTTCGAAATTCAATAGTCAATTTAAGAAAATGGGAGTCAATGTGATCGGAATCTCAAAAGACTCACTTGAAAAACACGCAAAATTTAAAACCAAACATAACCTTTCAATCGATCTTGCAAGTGACGAATCTGGTGAAGTTTGTCTGAAATTTGGAGTTTGGGTTGAAAAATCAATGTATGGTAAAAAATATATGGGCATCGAACGCTCTACTTTTTTACTAGACAAAGATCTAAAGTTAATTAAAGAATGGAGAAAAGTAAAAGTTAAAGGTCATGTCGAAGAAGTTTTTAATTTCGTTTCTAACCTAACTTAATAAGTTGATTTTCTAAAATCTTATCTAATTTCCCGTTCAATACAGAGTTTACATCAGCAATCTCAGTACTTGTTCTATGATCCTTTACCATTGTATATGGTTGCATTACGTATGATCTAATTTGGTTTCCCCAACTAATTTCACTTTTCTCTGATCGAGTCTTTTTATTTGCTTCTTCTTCTTTTGCAAGCTGTAATTCATATAATTTTGATTTAAGTAATTCCATCGCAATCGATTTATTTCTATGTTGTGATCTACTACTTTGACATTGGACAATAATTTTTGTTGGAACATGTGTTATTCTTACTGCACTATCTGTTTTATTAACATGCTGCCCGCCTGCTCCGGAGGCTCTGAACGTATCAATCCTTAGATCCTTTTCAGAAACTTCAATATTTACAGTATTATCTATCTCTGGATAACAATATACTGAAGCAAAACTAGTGTGCCTTCTTGATTGTGAATCAAATGGGGAAATTCTTACCAGTCTATGAACGCCATTTTCATGTTTTAGCCACCCATAGGCTTTTTCTCCATGAATTCTAACAGTAGCTGATTTTAGACCAGCTTCTTCACCAACACTTTGATCAACAAGATCAACTTTAAAGTTTTTGGATTCTGCCCATCTTGTATACATCCTGAGCAACATTTCGACCCAGTCCTGTGATTCAATGCCACCTGCACCAGAGTGAATTTCAATAAGTGCACTTTTTGAATCAGCCTTGCCAGACATCAAGGTTTCAAGATGTAACAAACTAATTTTTTTTAATAATAAGTCTAATTCATCCTCCAAATCATTTATTAAATCAGGGTTACTTGANTCGNCTGTAATATNAATTAATTCAATNGTATCTTTATAAGATTGATCTAGCTCGTCAATATTATCTAAAAAANTTGTTAAATAATTCTTTTTTTTNAGATCCCTATTTGTTTTCTCAAAGTCTTTCCAGTTACTTTGATCTTTAAGATCTATTTCAATAGTTTCTAGTTGTTTTCTTAATTGTTTTTTTTCAAACAAACCCCCTCAGGTTTTCTAAAAAAACCTTGATTTTATTTGATATTTCGAGGGTATCATGTTTCATTAATAAAACCCTCGTAACTGGAAATCTTTATCATCGTCAGATCCTATAAAATTCTCCTCGAAATTGAAATCATTTTTAAAAGATTCAGTAATAAAGTTTTTAGTAGTAGGTTCACCTGAAAATAAATCTACATTTATAAATTTTATGGAATCAGGAATATCAAATGGTTTAGGTTTCTTATTCTTATAAACCTTGTGTAAAAAATCCTCAAAAATTGGAGCAGCTACTCTAGAACCTGTTTCAAATCTCCCTAAAGATTTGGGCACATCAAATCCTACAAAAACTCCGACTGTAATTTCTGAATTATAACCAACAAACCAAGCATCCTGATTTTCGTTCGTTGTACCTGTTTTTCCTGCGACTTCAAATTCGAAACTATTAATATTCTTCGCTGTACCTCTTTCAATAACACCCATTAGAAAAGAAGTCATCTGATAAGCAGATTCACTTGAAAAAATTTGCTCCTCCCTTTTTTGCTTTATTGGAAGAGGTTCAAGATTTAACTCTAAGTTTTCATCGGTTTCTAAATTACAGTATTTACAAAGACTTGTGTCACCCTTGTAGATCACTTTGCCTCTGTTGTCGTAAATTGCATCGATTAATCTGGCATTTACCTTATAACCACCATTAGCAATAGACGCATAACCAGAGGTAATTTTAATTAATGAACTTTCTAATGACCCTAGTGAGCTTGAAATCAAAAGTGGAAAATCTTCATAAATTTCTAAGTCTTTTGACAACTTTGATAATTTATCTAAACCTATTTTATCTGATAATCTTATGGTCATAAGATTTCTTGATTTTTCAATACCCAATCTAAGTGTACTAGGACCATAAAATTTATCACCATAATTAGTGGGTCTCCAAACACCGTCTTTAGAAAGATCATCTATAACAAATGGGGCGTCTAAAATTTTACTTACAGGTGTGTACCCATTTTCTAATGCAGTTATATATACAAACGGTTTAAAGGAAGATCCTAGTTGTCTTTTAGCTTGGACTGCTCTATTAAACGAAGAGCTTGAATCATATCCACCGACCATAGCTAGCACTCTTCCAGTTAAATTTTCGATAACTACCATTGCACCATTTACCTTAGGAATTTGACTTAATTCGTAAAAATCTGAGCTATTAGTTTTTAAAACAATCACATCTCCAATTTTAAACTCTTTTTTTAAGTTTATTTTCTTTTTTTTAATAATTGAAAGTTGATGTTCAAACAATTGAAATTCCTTACTATCCCTTGTTCTCACCAAAATATGATCATTTTTTATTCTTTTAACTATACCAATTTCATTATCATAAATTCCAGCAGGTATTTCTAAGCTACGAAATTTTTTTTCCCATTCATCAGTTATTTTTATATTTGTAATGGGTCCTTTGTAACCTGATCTATTAGTATAATCTCTTAGTCCTTTTCTAAAAGCTTCTTCAGCTTTCATCTGATACTCCTCATTNAGCGTNGTCATTATCGCAAGTCCACCCTCATATAATTTNCTCTCATTGAACTTAGCTATTATTTCTCTTCTGACTTCCTCTTTGAAGAATGAAGCATCATCTTTTGTCAAGATCTTCTCACTCTTAGAGAGCTTTAGTTGTTTATTAATAATTGAATTAAACTCATCCACTTTAATAAATTTTTCATCTAGAAGCCTTTTCAGAACCCAATTTCTTCTCTTGAGGGCTTTAATTGGATTTTTGTAAGGGTTGTAGGTTGAAGGAGCCTTGGGGAGAGCTGCGAGCATAGCCATTTCGTGAAGTTCTAGATCCGGTAAAGATTTATTAAAATAATTTAGNGAGGCTGNAGCAATTCCATACGAACCATTTCCTAAATAGATTTCGTTCAGGTATAATTCCATAATCTGCTCTTTTTCTAAAACCTTTTCCATCCTTAGAGCAATAATTATTTCCTTAATTTTCCTTGTATAGGAAATTTCATTAGATAATAAAAAATTTTTTGCTACTTGTTGCGTGATTGTAGAGGCACCTTCAGGTCTTTTGTTACTAAAAGTNTTTTTTANATTTTTNAGAAAAGCTCTCATTATNCCTCGATAGTCAATTCCAATATGGCTATAAAAATTGATATCTTCAGAAACTAAAAAACAGTTAATTAGTTCTTTTGGAATTTCATTATAACTGCTGAAGACCCTATTTTCATTTGAATAATCTTCTAAAAAATTTCCATTAGATGTGAAGATTTTTGACACCAACCTTGGTTGATAAGAAGAAAGTTTATCAAAACTTGGAAGGTCTTTTCCAAAAAAATAAAAAATAAAAAATATAAGGAAGAACAAGCTTATAACCGAAATTAGAACAAGATAAATAAAATTGGATAAATATTTTTTCATCTAAATAAGTAATTAATTATTATTTTTATCTTTCCAATTAAAATAATTTTTAACTGCTAAAACGATTTTCCTGGAAATCTTTTTTTGATAATTTTTATTTACTAACAATTTTGAATCCTCTTTATTTGAAAGATAACCCATCTCAATCAGAACAGACGGTATATCAAGTGATTTTAGCACAGCAAATCCTGCAAATCTATGTGTTCTTTGTAGTAAATTCATATCGTTTTTAAATTCTTTGATTAAAAAATTTACTAAATGACTAGACTGATTCAATGTGTCTCTTTTTGTTAAATCAATGAGAATATTTGTTACCTCGGAAGTTTCTGATGATAAATCAACACTGCCAATTAAATCAGATCTATTTTCTCTTCTTGCCAAGGCTGCAGCCTCTTTGTCAGATGCGTTTTCTGATAAAGTATAGAGTGAAATACCTCTTGTTCTTCTATTCCTATGGAAATCTGCATGAAGTGAAATGAAAACGTCAGCATTATTCATTTTTGCAATTTTAGTTCGATCTCTCAATTTTAGAAATTGATCCTTACTTCGTGTTAAAATAACTTTGAAATTAGAATGACTTGAAAAGTGTTTCTTCAAAAGTAAAGCTACCTCGAGCGTAATGTTTTTTTCTAGGTTTTTCATTAATCCAACAGCTCCCGAATCTTTTCCACCATGTCCAGCATCAATGACAATTACTTTTTTTCTTTCCTGTTTTTTTTTATAGTCAATTACTATCCTCGAAAATTTATTTTTCTTTTTCTTTAATAAATAAATATTATGAGAATAGATTTTTTTTTTAAAAATTATCTGAATTTCATTAGTTTCTTTTAGGAATTTGAATGATGATATTTGTTTGTTCTTTTTTAATATATAACCAGTCTTAATCTTGTTTTTAAATTTTAACTTTACTTCTTTTCCGCTTACCTTGCTGCTAAAAATAGTGTCATCAGTTATATCTATGACAACCCTATTTTTATCAGCATCTGAACCAAATCTTAGATTTACAATTTCAGCAGAAAATAAATCATTGCTGCAAAAAAAAATTAAAAGATATAAAATGTTTTTAATAGAGACTTTCAATTTATAGTTTTTGTTTTATTATACTACATATAGTGTGTTAATTTTAAAAAATACAATATAACCGAATTTTTTGTTATTATGAAGAATATATTATTAATGATTTAAAGGGATGAAAAGAAATGAAGAAAATGTTGATAGATGCAGATCACGAAAAAGATATCCGGGTCGCAATTGTCGAAAAAAATAGTCTAATTGACTACGAATCTGAAAAAAAAAAAAATGATAGAATTAAAGGTAATATTTATTTAGCCAAAATAATTAGGGTGGAACCGTCACTTCAAGCGGCTTTTGTAGATTATGGTGGTAACAAACACGGCTTCCTGGCATACAATGAGATACATCCAGATTATTTTAAAATTCCAACAGCTGATAAAAAAAAGCTTCTTGAACAAGAACTTGAACAATCTAAAAAAAACTTGATTGACGCTGATGATGATGAGTTTCTAGATGAGTCTTTCGATGAAAACCGTGAAACATCATTAAGTAGGAACGAAACAGATAATAAAGGTTTTCTTAATAAAGTATTTGACTTTTTTAATTACAAACCTCTAGAAGATTATTCTGGAACCCGAATTAAAAAGAAAAAGTTCAAGAAAAATATCGAAAAAAAGAATAAGGCAATAATTTATCACAGAAAATACAGTATTCAAGAAGTGATAAAAAGTAATCAAGTAATCTTAATACAAGTTGTGAAAGAAGAAAGAGGCAACAAGGGAGCTGCAGTCACAACAAGATTGTCACTCGCTGGAAAGTACTGTGTTCTAATGCCTAATACAAATAAAGGTGGAGGAATTTCTCGAAAAATTATTGAAATCAAACTTAGAAAAAAGCTAAAAGAACTAGTTGGAAAGCTAAACATTAAGAGTGGAATGGGTGTTATTATAAGAACTGCTGGTCAAGCGATGGGTCTCAAAGAAATCAAAAGAGATTACAGCTCATTAATCAAACTGTGGAATGAGATAACTTCAAAAACTATTAAGTCCAACGCTCCATGCCTAATTCATGAAGAGGATAATATTATAAAAAGGTTTCTCAGAGATTATTTTGATGCCAGTTACGAAGAAGCCCTTATAAACGACAAGAAAATTCATCAAAAATCAAAGGAAATTGTCAAACAATTTATGCCACAGTCGGTTAAAAATATTAAACTGTATAAAGAAAAGAAACCGATATTCTTTTCTTATGGTGTTGAAAGAAAAATAATCGAGATTAATAATCCGATAGTTCATCTTAGATCCGGTGGATACTTAGTTATAAACCAAACCGAGGCATTAGTTGCCATTGATATAAATTCCGGGAAATTTACAAAGCAGAGAAATATTGAAGACACAGCTTTTAAAACAAATTTAGAAGCTGCTGAAGAAATCAGTAGACAAATAAGAATTAGAGATCTTGCAGGATTAATTGTAATAGATTTTATTGATATGCTTGATAGAAATCATAATATAAGGGTTGAGCGCAGACTTAGAGAGTTTGTAAAAAATGACAGAGCAAGAATTCAGATTGGAAGAATTAGTAATTTTGGATTACTTGAGTTATCTCGTCAAAGACTGAAAGTTATCGAAGATTCCAGGAATTCAAGTAAATGCGATCATTGTAACGGATATGGAAATACACTTTCAGTTGATTTTATAGTAGATCAGATTCTCAGAGTTTATTATGAATATTTAAGTAAAAATAATAAGGAAAAAATTAACATTATTTGTAATGAAAGAATTGGTAATCTTATAAAAATAGAAAATAATGAAAAATCAAATTTTTATAAAAAATATAAGACTAAAGCTTTTATAAAAATTTACAGTGATTTAAATGATCAAGAATTTTTTATCTCTAAGGATAATGAGGTTTTAATTAAAAATAGTAATAAACCCCTAACATCAGAAGATTTTAAAAAACTTGAAAAATTGACAACAATAAAAAATAATATTGAAAATAACACTAAAGATAA
>PARN01000017.1 GCA_002711515.1 Rickettsiales bacterium
AGATATTCAAGTAACTGAACTCAGTTTCACAAACTTAGCGGCTGGAGAAACATTGAATTTATCAGGGGTTGGAAGAATTCCAAGCATAGCGATATCAACTCATCCACTTAGTTTACATACATTAACAATGAGTAATGGAACTGGTTTAACCTCTAATTATACTTTTGTTGGTGGGTCACTTTTATTTAAAATAACTTCTCCATTAAGGTCTAGAGCTGGTGTATTAAAAGCTTTGAAAACAATGAGTAATGGTAATAATCGAAAATTATTACCATCTAAAACATCTCATCGTTCAATGCCTGCTATTTCAGAAAGAATCACAGTATCCACTCCAGATCGGTCTGTTGAAGTAAATCCGTGTATATTACAAAATGGATACTGTAATTAAAATTTTACATGATATAAAATACAATAATCATTTTAGAAAAGTCTAATTTTTCTTCAGCTTTTTTTGTCGTAATGTTAAATGAATTTAGACACAAAAAAATAAGAGACTGGTGTTTCTTTGACTTTGGGATTTCAAGCTATCCAACACTTATCATTACTTTTATATACGGAGCATTCTATGCCAAAGAAATTGCATATACACCTGAAATCGGGACAAGTAATTGGGGATATGCTATTTCAATTGGAAGTATATTTAGTTTTCTTATTTTTTTATTGGTACTATTTAGAGGCAACAAAAATAATAATTTGGGAGTGAGATTATTTAAATCATCTTTTTATATTCTTATTTTATCTGTTTCACTCCTGGGTTTTTTTAATCAAAAATCAAATGAATATTTCCCCCTAATTTTTGTAGGTATTTCATTAGTAGCTTTTGAAATTCTAAATCTTTTTTANAATCTATCGTTACATGATGTTTCAGAAAATAAAAAAAGAGGNNTAATATCAAATCTTGGCTGGGCAACGGGCTACGTGGGAGGNTTGTTATCGCTCATAACCGTGCTTATTATCTTAAACTTNACTGAATCAAATGATTATAAAATATTTGGGCAGTCAATTTTTCTAATTGTTGGTCCTTTTGTTGGTCTTTGGACATTTANATTTGGTTTAAANCATATAANCNATTANAAAAATAAAGTTTTCAAAATTGATAAATTTTCTTCATTTTTTACTAACCTTCAGATTGAATCGATCAATAGATTCTTTGTAAGCTATTTTTTTTTTAATAATGCGGTTATATGCATTTTTGCATTTGCAAGTATGATCGCTTCCTTTTTGTTTGGTTTTTCAGAAAAGGAAATCTTAAAACTTGGAATTTTCATTAATTTATCAGGCATTCTAGGATGTTTGTCACTTGGAAAAATTGAAGATAAACTTGGNTCAGAGAAAATAGTTATGACATGCATTTTTTTCCTGTTGCTGATAACTNTTACTCTTTATTTTATAGAAGATAAAAATTTTTTTTGGATNTTATCTCTGATGATTGGTTTTTTCATTGGTCCAATCCANGCTGCTAGTAGGAGTGTGCTAGCTAAGAAACTAAAATCTGAGAATCAACTGTCGGCTTTTTGTGTCTACTCTATGTTTGGTAATGTTTGTTCGATATTNGGTCCTTTTACAGTAAGCTTAATNATCAGTATNAGTTCAGACATAAGGCAAGGTTTATTAGTAATTCCACTATTTTTTNTAATTTCTTTAATACCTCTAGTAAAATTTAATGCTTGAAATGCCTTNTCCCAGTAAATACTAAATTAATTTTTTGCTTTTTNGCCTCCTCNATGACTAAGTCATCATTTAAGGAACCACCAGGCTGAACAATATTGATGATATTNTTTTTAGAGCAAATATTNACNATATCNGNAAAAGGAAANAATCCATCAGAGGCNAGAACNCCNGGTATTTNCCCAAAATTATCTTTCATTCTTTTTATAGCTTGTTTTGCAGAGTCAATTCTATTAGTTTGACCAACACCAATACCAACTGTTGCTAGATTTTTTGCAATTACAATAGCGTTAGAATTGATAAATTTTGCAATAGTAAAAGCAAAAATCATGTCATTAATTGATTTCTCATTAGGTTTTGTGGTCATGAATTTTAATTTTTTTTNATTNATTTTTTTTAAATCTCTGTCTTGAATAAGTAAAAAATTATTNGTCGANTTTATTGATAATTTATTGGCAGGGATTTTATTTTTATATTCTATTAANATAAGATTTTTCTTTTTGGATANCAATTCTTTTGCTTTTAATGAGAACTTCGGTGCAACCACCACTTCTGTAAAAACTTTTAAAATTTCAATTGATGTTTGCTCATCCAATTTNTTATTAAAAGCTATAATACCACCAAATGCNCTTACAGGGTCACANTTAAGTGCTTTTTTATAGGCATTTTTTTGNATATTATCTAGTGCCACACCACATGGGTTTCCNTGTTTGACAATNACACATGAATTCTTTTTAAAATTANTGGCAAGTTCAAATGCTATTTCTAAATCATTTATATTATTGTATGATAAATCTTTACCTGAAATTTTTTGGACTTCATTCTCTCCTAATGAAAAAATCGCAGCTTTTTGGTGAGGGTTTTCTCCATATCTTAAATTATTAATTTTTTTTAAGGGCATTGCAGTTTTGATTGATTGATAAATTTCGTTATTTTTATTAAACCAACCTGCAATCACAGTGTCATAGTAGGCCGTATGTTTGAATGCCTCTATAGCTAATTTCTTTCTGAGGTCATAACCTATACAATTTCTATTTTTATTTGCTTCATTAATTAATTCATCATATTGGTTTGGCGATGTTACAACAACGACACTTTTATAGTTTTTTGCTGCACCTCTTATCAATGATGGACCGCCGATATCAATATTTTCAATACAGTTAGCCTCTGATGATTTCTTTTTTATTGTATTCTCAAATGGATATAGATTAACTATTACCAAATCTATTGGATCAATNTTTAAATGATTAAGTTGATTTATATGANTAAGTTTATTTTTATCAGCTAAAATTCCTGCATGAATAAGTGGGTGTAAAGTTTTAACTCTTCCATCAAGAATTTCTTGAAAATTTGTATAAGAGGAAACATTGGTCAATTGTAAATTGTGATTTAATTTTTTTAAATACTTAAAAGTTCCACCGCTTGAGATAACATGCACTTTGTTTTTAAAAAAATAATCAGCTAATTTTTTTAACTTNTCCTTGTCAGAAACAGTGACTAATGCAGTTTTAATTTTTATTTTCTTCATTAGGTTTGAATTCAGGTAGCATTTCTTTAAATTTTTTTATAGCCTCAACCGTATTATTCTTCATAATTAATGAGGCTAGTTTTCCATAATCATGNGAGTCAACACNATAAAGTTTGTTTTGAGTAAATAAAATTCCATCTATTTTAGTCTTGCTCATTTCTTCATTAGNAAAATAAAGTTTTTCAGCGAGTTTTTCTCCTTTTCTTAACCCAGTAAATTCAATTTTTATTTCTGTTTCAGTCTTTCCAGATAAAGTTATCATTCTCTTTGCCAGATCTTTAATTAAAACTGACTTTCCCATCTCCAGAATAAAGATTCCTCCATTTTTTTCAGCAATTAATTGAGAGGAGATTAAAACTAATTCCACAGCTTCCCTTATAGTCATGAAAAAACGCGTGACCTTTGGGTGAGTGATGGTAATTGGTCCACCTTTTTTTATTTGGTTTTCGAATAAGGGTATAACAGAGCCAGTTGAACCTAAAACATTTCCAAATCTCACAATCGAAAAGTTTGAATTACAATTTGAATTTGAAATTTGTTGAATATATTTTTCGCACAATCTTTTTGATGCCCCCATAATATTTGTTGGGTAAACAGCCTTATCAGTTGAAATAAAAACCAATTTTGGAATATTGTATAGATTACATAGCTCACAAATCTTTACCGTTGACAAAAAATTAGTTTTTAATGCTTCAAGAGGTTCATCTTCAACAAATGTTATATGTTTCAATGCCGCCGCATGAAATATAATATCAGGTTTATGATCTTTAATTATTTCCTCTATACGGATAGTATCTCTTATATCAGCTAATCTGCAAATAAAAGATCCTTTAACCTCTGACGATATTTTATANAAAGCATATTCATTGGATTCGAGTAAGACAATGAGTTTTGGATTAAGTGACCCTACTTGTCTTGCTAATTCCCCACCAATACTTCCACCNGCTCCTGTGATTAAAACAACNTTATCCTTAATTTGTGAAAGCAAGGGTGTATCATATACTTTTTGTTTGCGCCCAAGAACATCTTCTATAGCAATTGGGCTTGCTGTAAATTGAGATGTGCGATCAAGTGAAAAATTTGGTAGTTTTGGAATAACGCCAATAGCTAAACCATTTTTCTTCGAAAAGATATACAGAGATTCAATTATTTTTGAGTCAATAGTATTATCTGAAATAATAACCCTTTGTAATTCTAAANTCTTGATTTGTATTTGAAGATTATCTAAATCATCAATAGAGGAGATTATTGGAATATTATGAATTCTTCTTCCAACACCTGATTTTTTTGTTCCAACAATTCCTATAACGTTATACGGAGAGTTTTTTTCTATTTTAGTTAACCTAATGAAGTTTTCAGAAGTATCATTGTCGCCGACAACCAANACTGGAATTTTTGATTGTTTTTTTATTAATCTATCCTTTAAAACTCTATAAAAAACCCTTGGTCCAGTTACACCAAACAGTGATACAATAAATATTAATATTGGAAACGATCGAGGAATCTCAGCCAGCCTAAAAATAAGAAATAGCAAAAAAATTATAGATAAGGTAGATATAAAAACACTCTTAAAAATAGATACTATTTCGTGCATTGAAGCATATCTCCAGATTCCATGATAAAGACCTAATTGATTTAAAATTCCAATGTTAAGTAAAGAAAATAGTATAGCAATTGGCCAAAGATTAGACATTAGATAAAGTGAGTAATAGAGGTCAAGTCGTAGCCATAAGGCAAGAAAAAAGGAAAAAAAGAAAATTATAAAGTCGTGAATTATTGTAATTGTAATTTTTTTATTCATTTTTCCCTTTTTGAAAGAAATACATAATCAATATTAATGTTATTAAAAATGCAATAGTAAGCGAGATGAATTTAAAATTAATTGAGAGTAGAGATAGAATAAAAAGAAAAATAGATAAGATCAAGATTTTAAACAGAACATCACTGTGAGAATAACCACTTCTAAGAACTCTTTGATAAAAATGTTCACTATGAGCAATGAATATATTTTTTCTTTTCATAAACCTTATTGCCAAAGTTAAAGATGAATCAAGGAAGTAATACATACTAATAATTAGTAATGGAATAAAANTATTATACTCAACTATACTTTTAATAATGATAAGTCCACACAAAAAACCTACAGGAATAGAACCAGAATCTCCCAAGAAAATTTTAGCTGGCGGTTTATTAAAATTTAGAAAAGCCAGAAAGGATGCTAACATCATAATACTTAAGAATTGAATATTTTCACTAAAGTAACCTAACAAGGTTAGAGAATTAACTAATAAACTTAAAAAAATTACTTGTATAGATGTTATTCCATCCATTCCATCCATGAAATTAAAAAGGTTAATTATCCACAACCAAAACAACAGGAGAGTTATTGTGACTATAAAAAAATCAAAATTTGGGCTTAATCCTAAAATTGTTAATAATTGTAAATTCTGAGAAAAAAAAAGAATCTCATTTTTCAAAAAAAATAAACAAAGACCTACACAAGAAAATTGAAAAATTAATCTTATTGAACTTGGTAAACTTTTTAAGTCGTCTAAAAAGGATAAAATTAAGAGTATTAAACAGCACATAAAGTAAATTATCCATTGTAAATCAAGAGTTTCATTTAGAAAAAAAACTAATCCACTTGAAAAAATTATCAATGGAATTAGTATGATGCCAGCTCCTTTGGGAGTTGGAATTATATGATTGGTTCTTTCAGATGGTTTGTCTATTANCTTGCTGTTTCTAAAATAGGTCATAGTTTTGTTAAATATTAATATGCAAGATATATAAAGAAAAAGAGGAATTATAAAAAGTTTCATTTTCTAAAAAAAGTCAAAACGAATTATGAGTGAAAAAAAAATTGTTGTTCTTGGTCTCGGTTATGTTGGACTTCCGCTAGCATTACAATTATCATTCCATTTTGATGTTATTGGATTTGATATTAATCCTAACAGAATTCGTCAACTTAAGAAAGGGGTTGATTCAACTCTTGAAGTAAAAAAGGATTATTTATTAAAGCAACAAAAAAAAAAATTATATTTTACCTCAAACCCAGCAGATTTTAAAAGTTATAATTACTTTATTGCAACAGTCCCTACTCCGATAGATAAAAAAAATCGACCTGACTTATCATATTTACTAAATGTATGCAAAATCATTGGACCATTAATTAAAAAGGGAGATTTGGTTATTTTTGAAAGTACTGTTTACCCAGGTGCAACTGAACAAATATGTGCACCTTATCTCGAAAAATATTCTAAAAATTATAAAGCCGGGAAGGACTTTTTCATAGGATACTCTCCTGAAAGAGTTAATCCTGGTGATAAAGTTCACACAATTGATAAAATTAACAAAGTAATTTCTGGTCAAAATTCAAGAGTAGAAAAAAATCTTTATGATATTTATTCAAAGTTAACAAAGGGTAAGATTTTTGTTTCGAAAAGTATAAAAGTAGCTGAAGCTTCAAAAGTTATAGAAAATGCACAAAGGGACATAAATATTGCATTTATTAATGAAGTAGCAAAGATTTGTGCTAAGCTTAATATAAGCGTTTATGATGTTTTGGAGGCCTCCTCTACNAAATGGAATTTTCTCAATTTTGAACCTGGTCTTGTTGGAGGTCATTGCATAGGTGTTGATCCGTATTATTTGGCACATAAAGCAAAAGATTTAGCTATTGATCCTAAAGTGGTTTTATCTGGAAGAGAAACAAATGATCAGATGGTAAATTTTATTGGAGAAATTATTTCAAAAAAAATAAAAAAGAAATCCAAAATCTTATTCTTAGGAATCACTTTTAAGGAGGATGTTCCTGACCTTAGAAATTCGAAAAGTATACTTTTGTTAAAGTACTTGAAGAAAAAAAAACATCAATTAGTTTTTTATGATCCTTATGTCGATAAGTTAGNAGATTTCCAGGGGNCTAACTTTAAAAAGCTTAAAAAGAATTCTTTGGATGCAATTATTTTATCAGTACCACATAAAATTTTTATAAAAATAACTTTAGATGACATAATACCACTTCTTAAGAAAGATGGTAAATTCTTTGANATNAAGGGAAAGTTCCGAAAAAANAAGCTTAAAAACTACTGGTCTCTTTAGTTTTATTTTATCAATCTGAAAAGCCACTTTATTTTTTTATCTGGAATCATATTCTGAGATATTAAAATATGATTATTTTTTTGTATTTTATTTTTAGAACCAAGNTATATTCCTTGGCATATCTCGACTTTTGGTTCAGAGCAGATAAATTCCCATCCAAGATTATTCTTGAGCTTTAAAACAACCTTTTTTTTACTTGTAGTTACACTTAATTTTATATCTGGATGTATGTGAAATCTTATATTTATTCTTTTGGGAATATTATTGTACGTTTTTACTGGTTTAGAGAAATAATCTTGACCTCTTATTATTAAATTTTCAGTATCAATATGAATTTTTCTGTTGTGAATAATGCCAAAAATTNCNTTATAGCCTGAATGTGCAGAATTTATCCAATAATTATTACNTTGTTTTAAAGTTTGAGACCATACCTTTGCAATTCTTGTTGTTGTATCTTCATCATAAAAAATATCTGAGGAATTTACATCATCTATATTAACTGTGCTATGAGCTGCTGTTGATCTCATGGCCTCATTTAAGTTCCTATCATTTACAAAAGGAGAGCCTGAATTCACAACTATTTTTTCATTGCTATGAGAGAATTCAAATGAAAGTGAGCCTGCATGAGTTTTTTGTTTTGTNGGATCACCGCAATCCATTATAAAAATTAGTCTATTATCTGAAATTCTCTCAAATGAAGATGTTGAAAGTGAAGTAGGAATTTTAATTTTAGAATTTGATCTTTTAATTACTTCATTGAGTTGTGATTCTTCAATAAAATGAAATTTATTAAATATAGCTAATTCATTATTAGTAATTTTGAAAAATTTCANAATTGCACACATCATTTGTATTTTTTCATTTAATTCACGCGGAATAGGCTTTTTTGATGTACCGAGGAAAGCTTTAATATCAATTAGAGATCTTAAAAAAAGAAAATGAGTACTTGGAGATCGAAGATAATGCATTCCGTCATCAAGTATTTCTTTGCTAAGAATTTCCATTAATAAGTTTACACCAAAATTAAGTTTATTCTCCAAATTTTTAAAGCATAAAGCTGAAATGATTACAGCTTTAGCAATATATAATCTATCTGTTTTTTTATTATCCTCACCTATAATTTTCATCAAATGGTTAGATTGTTTGTTCATAGACTTTGAAAAATCTTTTTGGAACTGGTCATCNGCTGTACTGTAAAAAAAAGACAAGTTACTTAGCAAAAAATATATCCGCNTTGATATTATATCAAGGCTCCAGTAAAAGTGATCCCACTTACCATAGACTTTTAACCATTCCCTTATATTTTTTCTAAGGAAAATTCTGGCTTTGTTAGTTCCCACTGCCTTAACGTCATTAATCCATTCAAAGTTATGAAGTTTAATATTCCAATTTTTTGAAGCTTTATTATTTTCCCAAATAATATTTTTTAATTTTACTGATTCTCCATTAAAACTTAAGAAACCATCTATAATTCTATTTCCATTCTCAGTGTTTCCAGTCCATAAACTTTGAGGTTTAAATGATATTTCATCAAAGGATTTTTTTTCTAAAAAATAGTCATAAAAAGGGTTTTTATAGTACAGAAATACTTTCAAATCTTTTATAAATCTATTCATTTTTCAACTATAATTTATTTCTTTTTAAGCAGGTAATAAAAAATCCATCCATNCCGCCTTCGATAGCTTTATGAAATGGAAATGTAATGAAACCNAGATTATTTATTTCCTTTCCAAAATTTTTTATAGGTTTAAATAAATTATAAAGAGAAAAAGTCCTGTTATTTTTGAGAAAATTTTCTATCTGTTCTTTTCCTTCTTCAGAAAGTATAGAACATACTGTATATATAATGTATCCTCCCGTTTTTACATTCTTTGTGGCATATTCAAGCATTAATCTTTGTTTTTCAATTAGACTGGATATATTTTTTTTTCTTACAAGAATTTCTGGTTTTTTCTGAATAAGTCCTGAACCTGAGCATGGTGCGTCAATAAGNATACAATCAAATAATTTTTTAGCTTTAAATTTCATAAAATCTGTATTTACCACATTACATTTCAATTTTAATCTGTTNGAATTTTCTTTAAGTCTTCTAATTCTTCTCTTTGAAATTTCGATTGAAGTAACTTCATATCCTGAGTCGAGTAATTGAAATGTTTTTCCTCCAGGTGCTGAACCAACATCTAATATGGATATTTTTGAACGATCAACGTCTGTGAATATATTATTTATTAATACTACTGGTAATGTTGCTGATAGTCCTTGAACCCACCAATCACCATTTTTAAAAGAGGGAAGNTCTTCAATTCTTTTAGATTCTTTTATCCTTACAAGATCACTAAAAATCTTCTTGCCATTGAGGATTTTATCCCATCTTCTTGTGGAGAGAGATTGTTTGATTTTAACGTCTATGGATGGTTCTTTTATTATTTGCTTCGAAAAGGAGTCTAAATACTCTTTCCCATAACTCTTAAGAATATCTTTTTTTATCCAGTTAGGAACGTTTAAATTATAAGATGTATCCTCTAACAATTTTTTTTTCCTCCTACAGATATTTCTTAAAATTCCGTTTACAAATTTTTCTGATCCATATTTTTTTGAAATGTTTACTGCTTCATTCACTATAGGATAATCTGGAATATTAATAAAAAGAATTTGGGAAACAGAAATCCTCAAAAGATTTCTTATTAATGAATTCTTTTGAAACGGTTTTTTTGCGAATTTACTTATAACCAAATCTATTTGTCCATTTCTTCGGAGAGTATTTAGAATTAAAAGCATTACAAAGGATTTATCCCTCTGATCCAATCTAAGGAATAACTTTGAATTTAGAGTAGATCTTTCAACACTTAAACCTTCATATATTTTATAAAGGATTTGGGCAGAAATTTCTCTGGGATTTGTCAAATATTTATGGTTTTTTTTTTGAATAATATTAAATTACTATAATGACTAATAATTTAAAGACAAAAAAAACAAAACAATCTATTTCAAAAAAAAAGACAAAAGAAATAGGTGGGCCTAATGGCCCAGAGCCAACCCGTTATGGTGACTGGGAAAAAAAAGGCATTTGCTACGATTTTTAAAGCGCCCTATTAGTAACCAGTTCTTCAACAACATCAGGTTCATTTAATGTCGAGGTATCCCCAATAGAATCTTCTTCTTTACATGCTACTTTTCTTAAGATTCGCCTCATAATTTTTCCTGAACGTGTTTTTGGCAGATTTGGTGCCCATTGAATTATATCTGGTGATGCAATTGGACCGATTACTTTTCTAACCCAAGCAATCAAATCTTCTCTTAATTCATCCGAATATTCTTCACCCTTCATAAGAGTAACATAGGCATAAATTCCTTGGCCCTTAATTTCGTGAGGATAGCCAACAACTGCAGCTTCAGAAACTTTTTCGTGAAGAACAAGTGCACTCTCGACTTCTGCTGTTCCTAATCTATGTCCAGAAACATTTATTACATCATCAACCCTACCTGTTATCCAATAATAACCGTCCTTATCTCTTTTACATCCATCACCTGTGAAATATTTTCCAATAAATGATCTAAAATATGTTTCTACAAATCTTTTGTGATCTTTATAAACAGTTCTCATCATACCTGGCCATGAAGATTTTATACATAAGTTACCCTCACATTCACCTTGTAATTCATTTCCTTCATTATCAACCACTACAGGTTGTACACCAAAAAATGGGAGAGTTGCTGACCCTGGTTTTAAAGGAGTAGTTCCGGCAATTGGNGAAATTAACGTAGCACCCGTTTCTGTTTGCCACCATGTGTCAATAACTGGACATTTTTTTTTTCCAATAATCTCATAATACCATTTCCAAGCTTCTGGNTTTATNGGTTCACCAACTGTACCTAAAATTCTCAGTGAGTTTCTATGAGTACAACTAACAAAACTTTCACCCAGTCCCATAAGAGCCCTAATTGCCGTAGGTGCTGTATAAAATATGGAAACTTGAAATTTATCAATTATTTCCCAGAATCTTGAAGCTGTCGGATATGTAGGTATCCCCTCAAACATAAGTGTTGTTGATCCGTTACACAACGGCCCATAAACAATGTATGAGTGACCTGTAACCCATCCAACGTCTGCAGTACACCAATAAATATCATTATCTTGCAGATTAAAGATTATTTTATGACTTAAAGACGCATGAAGTAGATAACCTGCAGTAGAATGAAGCACGCCTTTAGGTTTTCCAGTTGAGCCCGATGTATACAATATAAAAAGCGGATCTTCAGAATTCTGTTCTTCGATTTGACAAACCTCTGATTGATCTTTTATCAAATCGTCATACCAAACATCAGTTTCCTCATTAAAGTATTCGTTTGATTCAGTCCTTCTTAAAACTATAACTTTTTTTAATTCTTTGTATCCATCCAAAGCTTTTCTGACATTTGAGAGGAGCTTGACTGTTTTCCCGCCTCTAACTCCTTCGTTTGCNGTTATTATAACAGATGAATTACAATCCTCAATTCTATTCCTAAGGGATTCTGGTGCGAATCCTCCAAATACTACAGAGTGAATTGCACCAATTCTTGAACATGCAAGCATTGCAATGGCAGCCTCTGGTACCATTGGCATATATATAGTTACTCGATCTCCTTTGGATACACCTACAGCTTTTAGTCCATTTGAAAATTTGCATACTTCTTTATGAAGCTGATTATACGTGATTTTCTTACTATTACTGGGATCATCTGACTCCCAAATTATTGCTGTTTTGTTGCCTCTATCCTTAAGGTGTCTATCTAGACAATTATAAGATGCGTTCAAGGAACCGTCAGAAAACCATTTAATTTTTACTTCTTCCCCAAAAANACTNTCTTTTACTTTTGAAAAATCCTTAATCCAGTCAAGTGATNTGGCTTTATTTTTCCAAAATTTATCTGGATCAGAAATGGATTTTTTATATTCATCTTGGTATTGATCAAAACTAAGGCANGTTGAATCTAANTTATTGTCGATTAGCTTCATTATTCTCTCACTATTTGAAATATAGCAATTTAAAAAGGTATTTCATCAAAAAACTAAAAAACTCTTTTAAACTTCTCTATTTTTATTGTTTTAAAAAGATCTGCCTTAGAGTAAGGATCATTTTCAAGAAATTTTTGTAGATCTGTTTTTTTTTTAAAGTCAATGATTAACAAACTTCCAACAGGATTTTCTNTTTCATCTAATATTGGTCCTGCCATTAAAAGTTTTTTTCTTAAGGACTTAAGATGTTTGAGGTGTTGCTCTCTATTTTCAAGACGTCTATTTAATGAATTTTTTTTATCAATACAGATAACTAAAAAGTGNGTCATTTCTCAAACTGTAAGGGTCTTGCTAATAAGTCACTTATCACAGCANTAAATTCGTAACCTCTAACTATCTTTCTAACAGAATTTGAAATTGGCAATTCTATCATATGAATTTTACCTAACTCACACACGCTTTCACAAGATTCCATTCCTTCTAAAACAAGATTTTTTGTATCAATTTTCTTTTTTTTTGCTAGATCATATCCTAATTTCGTATTTCTAGANTTTAATGATGAACATGTCAATGTCAAATCACCAATACCTGAAAGACCATAAAATGTATTTTTTTGAGCACCCATTTTTAAACCAAGTTCAATAATTTCAGAGAGTCCTCTTGTGATTATAGAAGCCTTAGCATTATTACCTAATTGTTTTCCAATTATAAAACCACAAGCAATTGCAATTATATTTTTCATTGCACCTCCAACNTGTGTGCCAACCACGTCAGTATTAAAATATGTTCTAAATTTATCTTGTTGAATNATTAGTGAAATCGATTCAACNAGNTNTTTGTTAGTTGAAGATAAAACNNTAGCTGTNGGTAAACCTTTAATNACCTCTGNNGAAAAATTTGGTCCNGATAAAACNGCAAAATNATTTTTTGGANAAAACTCCTGTAAAATTTGACTCATTAATTTATTACTTTTTTTTTCAATACCTTTGCAACAGATAATAAATCTAGAGTTAATATAATCTGATTGTTTTTTAAGTTTAGTGAAACATTCTCTCAAAGTTTGAGAGGGGTTTGCAAAAAAAATAAAATCACAATTAACTATGTCGGAAAACTTATCAGTAAAAGTTATATTGTCTTTTTTTTTAAAAAATATTTTTACTTTATTAAGATCTCTTGCCTTTATAATAATTTTTACGTCTTTAAGAATTACAGAAAGAGCTAAAGCCCATCTTCCGGAACCAATTATGCCAACATTTATCATAAGTTGCTAAGATCCCATCTTGGTTTTGGAGTGATTTTAAGTGAATGATTTTTTTCACCATTACAAAGTTTTTCAATTCCTGTCCATGCGATCATTGTTGCGTTATCAACACATAACTTTGAATCAGGTACGAAAAATTTAACTCCTAAATTAAAACATAATTTAGATATTTTTGATTTTATAAATTTATTAGAAGCTACACCACCTGAAAATACTAGAGATCCATTTTGATTATATTTTTTTTTAAATATTTTTAACGCTCTTTCAGTTTTTACCATTAAACAATCTACAACACTATTTTGAAATTCATGAGCTAATTCTTTTTTAGAACTTTGGGAGATTCCTTTTTCAACAATTCTTCTGACAGAGGTCTTTAATCCAGAAAATGAGAAATTGCAGTTTTTTTCTTTAATTAATGGCCTTGGCAAAGAAAAACTTTTTTTTTTGGCCCTTAAGGCAAGTTTTTCGATGATAGGTCCTCCTGGATAACTATAACCTAGAACTTTTGCCGTTTTATCAAAAGCTTCGCCCAAGGCATCATCTATTGTCTCTCCAAGTAGTTTAAACTTATTAAAATTATCAGCAATTAATATTTGAGTGTGTCCTCCGGATGCTAATAGGCACAAAAAGGGGAAGTTTACATTTTCTTTCATTCTTGAAACAAGTATGTGTCCTTGTAGATGGTTGACTGGAATGAAAGGTTTATTTTGCGATAAAGCTAACCCTTTGGCATAATTAGAACCTACTAATAGCCCTCCAAGTAATCCCGGTCCTGTAGTAGCTGCGAATCCATCTATTTTACATAAATTTAATTTGGACTTTTTTAAAGTATGCTTTACCAGTGAATGAAGCACATTGCTATGCTCTCTAGAGGCAAGTTCAGGCACAACTCCCCCAAAAACTTTATGTTTATTGATTTGAGAAAGAGTGCTTTCTGACAAAACCTTTCCACCCAAACTATTTCTATTTTTTTCTACAATTGAGACAGAAGTTTCATCACAACTAGTTTCTATTCCTAAGACAATCATAATTATAAATCATTAGAGTATTTAATATATATATTTTATGCTACTTAAAAAAAAAGATAAATGATTTCAAATCAAAATAAAATAATCATTGGTTCTAGATCAAGTCCTCTTGCCCAAAAACAAGTTGAGATATTTCTTGATTCTTTAGGTAAGGTTCATGGAAAAGAAATTTTTAGTAAAATTGAGAAAAGATATTTTAAGACGGCTGGTGACAAACTATTGCATGCCAATTTTATGGATTTTGGGTACAAAGGATTATTTACAAAAGAAATTGACGAAGCATTAGTAAAAAAAGAAATTACTTTTGCTGTCCACTCCCTAAAAGATTTACCCACAAAATTACCAAGAAATCTTGAAATAGTCGCTGTCTTAAGAAGAGAAGAGGTTAACGATGTGATAGTTTCCAAAAACTTCCAAACTCTTGAAGAGATTGCAAGTAACTCAGTTGTTGGAACGTCCTCTTTAAGAAGATATATCCAATTAAAAAAATTTAGAAAAGATTTAAGAGTAAAAGAAATAAGAGGAAATGTTGATACGAGGATAAAAAAAGTTTTCGATGGTGAATATGATGCTGTAATTCTTGCAGCAGCGGGATTAAATAGATTAGGAGGTTTATATCCTTTCAAAAAGATAAATGTAAAAACTATCGTTCCGGCAGCTGGACAGGCAGCAATAGGAATTGTTGCCCACAAAAATTCAAATCAAAACTATCTTTTAAAAAATATAAATCATCCTCAAACCTTTGAGGAAGTTATGTGTGAAAGAAATTTCCTAGAAGCTTTAGATGGTTCATGTAAGACTCCAATTGGAGCAAATGCAAAGCTGAAATATAACTTGAAAGGAAAAATTTTATTTAGGTATATGGTTTCATCAAATGATTTTAAAAATTTTTTTAAAGGTATTGACTATTTTGATTCAAATTCCTGTACTTCTCAAAGTTATGATTTGGGGAGTGTGTTAAAAAAAAAAATAAATGAATAACAAAATTATGAAAATACTTTTGACTAGACCCAAGAATGATTCAATAAAAACTTCAAAAACCTTGAGAAAATTTTCCTTAGCTTTTGAGATTTCTCCATTGCTGAAAATAAAAAAACATAAGTGTGACGTAGACTATTCAAAATTCGATATCATAATCTTCTCAAGTAAAAATGGAGTGCGTTATTCTGATATAGACAATAGAAAAATTAAAGAAAATGTTTTGATTTTTACTGTTGGAACGGAAACAACAAAACTTTTAAATAAAAAGGCTAATTATAAAATATTAAATGTTGAAGGTAATATTTTTAAATTAAAAAATCAAATAAGGGTTTTTTTAAAGAAAGGAATGAAGATACTTCATCCAACTTTTAGAAATAAAAACACTGAACTTGAGAATTTTTTTTTAAAATTTAAATGTAATTATACCGCATTCAAATGTTATAATTCAGAAATGGTAAATGTATGTGAGACAAACTTCATTAACTTTATAATGCAAAATGATCAAGCAATAATTCCAATTTATTCTAGTCTTACTGCTAATGCATTTATTAAAGAAATGAAAAGGAATAATCTAGAAGCATTTTGTACCAATAAAAAATTTGTTGTGATAAGTCAAAAGGTTAAAAAGGAATTGGTAAAGGGAAAGCTCGATAATATTTTTGTTGCAGAAAAGCCTGATGAGAAACATATGATCAAATTAATTAAAGAAAAATATTTAGAGGATGAATAATTGGCAGAGAAATCCAAAGATTCAGTAGAAAAAGGAAGCTTTATTGATTTAGAGAAATCAGAATATAAGAAGAAAAATAATTTTTTTAAAATTTTTTTAATTATTATTTCTATAATTATAATATTAATTTCTTTGTTTTTCGTATTCCCTTTTTTGGACAAGTTTATTAAATATGATGAAAAGAATTCCGAAGAGGTTGTCAAACTTTCCAATTCTCAAAATAAAGTAGAAATTAATAATCAAGAACAAAAATCTGAGAACGACCTTTTCAGTTTTATTGAAGATTCAAATTTAATTTCAAGAAATAATCAAAGAGAAATTGAGAAATTAAAAATAAGATTAATTCAGATCGAACAAGCAATTTTGAAATTAGATTCTTTTTCACAAAATAATTTAACTGAACAAGATTCAGAAAAATACTCCCTATTATTAAATTTCCTAACATTTAAGAGAAAACTTCAAACCGGACAAGATTACTCAAAACAAATTGATCAAATTTCATTGATGCTAATTAATCAGAATCAAGTAATTGAATTAACCTCTTATTTCAGAGAATTAAATTTTAAAAAATTAAAAACAAAGTCTGAANTACTAGACAAGCTTAATGAAATAATTAATTTTAAAGAGGAAAAATTTGATCAATTCATTCAGAGATTTGAAAGAGAGGGTATNAAAACAAATGAAGGANTTTTTGAATCAAAAGANGCATTTAAGGAATATTTAAAGGATATTTTCAATACTACATTTAAAATTACNAAGTTTGAAGATAAGGGNGCTTATGATTCTCAGGTTNTNAGAAAAGATATATTAAGGGACACNTTAAAATTGACAAAAGATTATTTATTGATTGGAAATTTTGTAAAAGCTTACAGTACAATAAATTCAACTAACTTAGAATTCTCATCTGAACTTCGAGAATGGATCTTAAATTTACAAATGGTAAAAGATNCTAATAATAAACTTGAATTANTAGAGNTAGAAATTCTTAAACTATTAGGTAGTGATTTTGATTAGACTGATTAAACTCTTTTTTTTAATTATTNTTATTTCTTACTCAATTGTTTGGCTTGCTGANAATCCAGGTAATATTGAAATTGTATGGAAAGATTATCTTCTCCAAACCGATTTNATTGGATTTNCTTTTTTCTTGGTATTTTTAGTATTTATNCTTATTTTTTCNTANTTTTTCATACAAAAGATAACTTCCTTTCCTGAAAGAATTAGAGCTTCGAGAAATATAAAGTTTCAGAGACTTGGAAATAAAGCCTTAAACGATATTGCGTCTAATATATTCCTCAATGAATTTGATGAAATTGAAAAAAATTCAAGGAAATTAAGGAAATATTTTGATAACCAAATATTTTCTACATTCATGCTCTTTTATTCATCAATGGTTAAAAATGATACTATTCAAGCAAAAAAATATCTAAATCTTTTAGAGAATATTCCTGAGGCTGGATATATTTTTAAAAGAGGATTAGTNTTGATTCACCTNAAAGAACGTAAAATTGATGCAGCAAAAGAATTACTTTCNGANGTTATAAATGATTTTCCAAANGATGATTGGTTTGGAGAAAGATTAGCAATAATNCTTTCAAAAGAAGAAAAATGGGAACAAGCTCTAAATGCTNTTGAAAATACTAATCTTAAAAAAAATAAAAGACTCTTAAATATGGTTGCTAATTTGAAAATACTATCTGGAAAAAAACCAACAGAGGTTGTGAAGTTTTCTTCAGATTCTATATTCGTCGTCGCAGAAGCAATAAAAAGTTATTTAGATAATGGAGAGTTAAAGAAAGCAAGTAATTTGATAGAGAAAAATTGGAGTAATTTTGATTGTCTTTTTATTATTGAAGTTTTTATGCGCCACAACTTAAATAATGAAAAAGAGTCTTTACAGAGATTTAAACTTATTTCTAGAATCCTTAAAAAAGTAAAGTTTCAATCTGATGAAACCAAGCTAGCATTAGCTTTTTCTGCATTTGAAGCAAATATGTGGGGCGAATCACAAAGTTTTCTTGATATGATTAAAAAATCAAGTTGGGATAATAGAATGGTAGATTTGTACAAGAAAATATCAGAAAAAAGTATCAAAATTAGTTTACCATCACTTCCTGACGAAATAATCGAAAGACCTCTTTGGAGGTGTGAAGAATGTAAAAGGAAATATGAAGCTTGGAAATTTATTTGTGATGAGTGTGGTGAGGTCAATAAGATCATTTGGCCAAAAAGTAGTTTTCAATCTCAAAACAAAAACAAAATTACAAATATTCTACAAAACTCTTTTAGCCATTTTCCAAAGATGAATTGAGAAAATTGACAAATAAGGAGAGAATTCTTTTTTCATATCAATATTACTTCCTTGTATGGACAACAATTTATTTTTTACCTTATTAATTACTAAATCATTTTCAGGAAATATATTTAACTTTTGTAAGAAGAAAATAAGAATCATATCACAAGTCCATGGTCCTATTCCCTTGAATCTTGAAAATTCCTTTCTAAATTCATCTTCACTGGAATTTATCAGTTTCTTTACAAATTTATTTTTTAAAAAAACTGTTTGATAAAGGTTAAGAATATATGAGATTTTTCTTTTCGAAATTTTAAGTTTAGTAACAATCATTTCCAAATTATCTTTACTTTTTACATGTTTAATTGAAATTCTTGTTGAATTTATTAGGTTACAAAACATCTCCCATTTTTTTTTTGCTTGAACATCAGAGATTTGCTGTGAGATTATCATTTTGGTTGTGAACATAAATAAATCTAATTTGGGTTTATATAATTCAATTTTTCCGTTCATGATGATTTGATTATAAATAACTTCATATGGTCTGCTTTTTGTCAGTATGTTATTATGAATAGAATCATAATCAATAAGCATTAACGTACTTTCATAATCTTTGAAGGATCGTTTTTTTTATTTTTTCCTTCTCTTTTGATTAAATAAATATTCCTTGAATAAATTAAGAATCCACACGATTGACCAACTATAAAAACTGGATCAACTTTGTGAATGGCATAACTGAGTAAAACCATACTTCCTGCAAGACTTATCCACCAAAAAATGTTTGGAATTATACTTCTTGAAGCTCTTTCACTCACAACCCATTGAATTAAAAACCTTGAGGCAAATATTGTTTGCCCTAAAAAACCTATAATTAACCAAATTTGTTCTTGTGACATTATTATCTCCTTTTATGTATTAATATCCAAACTTTTGCTAAATCAATTATTCCGATCCAAAACCTGTTATTAAAATTGAATTTAGATTTTCCTCCAAATCTTTTTCTATCATTAACCATAATATTGAAGATCTTTCCACCATGCATTTTAAAAAGTGCCGGAAGAAATCTATGCATATTCTTAAAATATTTGATCTTTAAATAGTCTTGTCGTCTAAACAGTTTAAATGCACAGGCTGTATCATCACAATCATCATTAAGTAAAAGCTTTCTTAATTTATTGGCAATTAATGAGCTAAATTTTTTCAATAAAGTATCTTTTCTGTGTATTCTATTTCCACAAATCAAACCAAATATTTTGTCTGTTTTCGATAATTTTTTCCACATGTCTATAAATTTTTTTATCTCATATGGTGGGTTTTGACCATCTCCATCCATAACACAGATTAGATCATTCTTTGATTTTCTTATTCCTGTTTCCATTGCCTTTGATTTTCCAAGATTTTGAGAATGATAAAATACATTTATTTTTTTCTGTGAAAGTAAATTTTCCTTTTTTCTAAAATCATCATTACTACCATCATCAACTATAACGATTTCAGGTTTTTGTAAGCCAAATTCTTTTTGAATTTCATCAACAAGCATGAATACACACTCTGATTCATTAAAAATAGGAATTATAATTGAAAAATTATTCATTTTAGAGTGATATGATACATTAAACTTAAACTAGTATACTTTAAAAACAATGACTTTTTTAAAAGACAAATCGATTTATATTGCCATAATTTTCATTTTCCTTTTTTTTCTTCAAGGTATTTTCAAACTTCCGGTAATTGATAGAGATGAGGCCAGATTTGCAAGTGCTTCAAAGACTATGATTGAATCTTCAGATTATATTGATATTAAAATGAACGAGGAAACTAGATATAAAAAACCAATTGGGATTTATTGGATACAATCAACATTTAATTTTCTTTTTAGTTCAAAACCCTATGACAAAATTTGGTCTTACAGGTTACCATCATTAGTTGGCATAATTTTAAGTCTTTGTATTTTAAGTTACTTTTTAAGTTTGATTTACAATAGAAAGGTTGCATTTCTTAATTTAATTTTTCTTTCATCTTCACTTCTCACAATATCAGAGGTGCATCAAGCCAAAACAGATGGCATGCTTTTTTTAACAGTTTGTATTTGCAATTTGTTGATATTCTTTGGTTTGGATAAAGGAAATTTATCACCAAAAAAAAAGTTTACTTTTTGGGTTTTTTTAGCTTTTGGAGTATTAATTAAGGGACCAATAATTTTTGTTTTTGTTTTTTTCCCTTTAATTATAGTTTCTTTTATAAAAAAAATTAATTACTTCAAATTACTATGGAGTTTTAATAGTTTTATAGTTTTTTTATTGATTTCGATCCCTTGGTTTGTTCTCATTACAATAAAATCTAATGGTCTTTTCTGGTACGAGTCGTTTGTAAATGATTTATTAAATAAAGTAAAATCTGGACAAGAATCTCACGGATTTCCTCCAGGGTATTACTCAATTCTAATTTTTCTTTTTTTTTGGCCTGCATCCATATTTGTTCCAAATTATCTATGTAAAATAAAAAAGTTTTTTGGCAGAGATTCAAAAGTAGAATTAACGGAACTTTATCTTATGATTTGGTTCATAGCTCCATTCATTCTCTTTGAAATTATCCCAACAAAATTACCGCATTACATNTACCCCAGTTATATCCCACTGAGTATTTTAATCTCAAAAATGCTAGATAAGANAAATGTTAGTTCTGAAGTTCTGAAATATACCTTAGTCCCAATTATGGTTTATCCAATTGTGGTAATAAGCTTATTATTTTTTGCAATTAATGAATACTCAGTAGTTGATACTTATTCAATTTTAATATTTTCATTACTACTCATGATTTTTGCGTATCTTTTGTTTTATTTATTTAAAAAGAATCTAAAAAAAATTATAATTTCAGGATTAACTTTTCAAACAACTTTTTACCTGATTTTAGTATATTTTATGGTTCCAAAGCTTGAAAAATTTTGGATCTCAGAAAAAATAAACTCTATCATTGATTCAAGAAAAGTAGATTATGATGCTATTTTTCATTATGGTTTCAATGAACCAAGTTTAATGTTTTTGGTTTCTCATAAATCAGAGAAAGCTTCTCCGGCTGATTTAGAACCCCAGAAACTTTTATCCAAAAAAGTTTTATTTATTTTAGCAGATGATTACAGTCAAGTGATTTCTAAAGATAATTCATTTTCAAATTTTAGCTTAATTGATCAATTTGTTGGCTTCAATTATACTAGAGGTAAAGAAGTACAAATAAAAGTTTTTAGCAATTAATGAAGAAAACAGACATTAGTAAAATTGAGGACCTTACATCTTTAAAATTTTTAGTAATAGTTTTATTTTTCTCTCTAATAATTTTTAATTTCTTAGACATATTCATATATGAATTGACTAGAAATCTTCCGAAAATAATTTTTTCCTTTTTTCAAAATATAATTGATCCATTTTCTGATATTGTAGACCCTTTAAATATAATAATCTTATGTCTTATTATAATTTTTTTGAATTCAAGAATTCATTTATTAATTAAAAATAAAAAAAAATGTAAATTACTGGAAGAAAAGACTGGATTAAGTTCAGAAGAAATTTTGAACTCATTTACTTACTATTCAACTATTTGTAAACATTGGTTTTGGTCTTTGTCAATTGCAGGAATTATTTGCAATATAATGAAATACATCATTGGCGTTTCAAGACCAAAATATTTTCTTATTGAAAATTATGAGAGAATTAATTTTTTTAATCTCGAACATAAGGTGAGCTCATTTCCGTCAGGACACACGCAAGCAGCTTTTACATTAGCCTTACTACTGATTATATACATTAGAAACTTTACCATGATTATTGTTTGTATTGCTTGTTTGATGGGAATATCAAGAATATTTATGTCAATGCATTTCCCAAGTGATATTTTTTTTGGTGCATATCTTGGTGCGGTTATTCCTACTTTATTGTATAAGTTGGAATATAAAAAAAAATTAAAACTTTTTGAGAAAAAAAAAATTGNAAGATTTAAAGAATTTTTAAAACTAATATACTGGANGTTATTTATATGAGATCTGTTTTTATCCTTTTTTTTATTTCATTTATTTCTCTAAGTTTTGTTGATGCCCAATCTGCTAACTGGTGTAANGTTGTATACAATAAAGAAATTACGCCAGGAGCTCTTCAAGAACAAATTAACAAATGTAAAACCTATGATAACTTATTTTTAGCAATTCATACCTCTTTTGTTAACTCTGGTCATTTATTGAACTCATTTATTACGGAGCTTTGTAACTTAAATAGAAATATTATTACTTCTGAACCTAGGCCAGGAGACCCGTTCTTTTCTGCTGTTTGTGAGTTTCGAAAACATAATCTTAGAAAATAATTAAACAAATTATTAATAAGTCGTTTAATATTTCATGTTAAGTCTTATTCATAATATCCGCTTTGATAGAATAAGAAAAAACAGCGATTTTTCATTTAAAAGAAATCTTAATAATTATAGTAATACTGANCTTGAAACTAGCTCTGAATCCTCATTAGTTGAATATAGTTTATTATCGTCTAATTGGATAAGTTTATATAGAAAACAATAATATTTTTTAATTTAAAATCTGACTAAAACATTGTTACCTCTAACAATAAAACCCTGAATAATCAGGGTTTTATTGGAGGAAATTAAAATAGACTTGAGACCAGTAGTAACAAAAATATTGAGGAGAATGTTATTGCACAAATTCTTGTTATTATCATACTAGCCCAATAACAATATATAGTTATCATTCTAATATGTCAAACTATATATAGATTTTTTTTATTTTATTTTTTTATATAAATTTTACATTATTTGCTATGCGAAAATTAAAAATAGCTGTTATTGGCAGTGGAATTTCAGGTTTGTCATGTGCATGGAAGCTTTCTGGTCATCACCATGTAGATTTGTTTGAAAAAAATTCTTATTTTGGAGGTCATACTAATACACAAAATATTATTATACAGGGAAAGAAAATAAGTGTAGATACAGGATTCATTGTTTTTAACAATTTAAATTATCCGAATTTATGTAATTTTTTTAAAACATTAAAAGTAAATACATATAAGAGCGATATGTCATTTGGTGTTTCGATTAATAGAGAAAATTTGGAATATTCTGGCACCAATTTTCTTACCCTTTTTGCCCAGAAAAAAAACATATTTAATCTACACTTTTGGAAAATGCTTTTTGAAATACTCAAATTTAATAGAAATGTAGAAAAAGATAAAAATGAATTTTCGAATTATACTATAGATGATTACTTAAATGTGAAGGGTTACTCTGATTATTTTAAAAAGAATCATATATACCCTGTTGCAGCAAGTATTTGGTCATCAAATATGGATGATATAAAAAAATATCCTTTTTCGAAATTCGTTGATTTTTTTTCTAATCATGGTTTGTTAAAAGTTTTTAATAGACCTAAGTGGAAAACTGTTGTGGATGGGGGCCAAACTTATGTCAAAAAAGTTTTAAAATTAAAAGATATAAACGCCCATTCCAATGTAAAAGTAAATATTAGGAACATGAATAATAAAATTTTTTTGAATGTAAAAGGTAAAAAAAAAATATATGACCATCTAGTCCTAGCTGTGCATGCTGATCAAGTAAANGACATAATTAAACTTCCGACTAATCAGAAGAAAACTTTTGACTCAATTAAATATACAAAAAATANAGTCTACTTACACTCCGACAATAGTTTGATGCCAAAAATAAAAAAAGTATGGTCGAGTTGGAATTATCTAGATGATGGAGAAGAGGCTGGAAGTTTGACAGTCACTTACTGGATGAATAACTTACAAAGTCTAAAGACAAAAACTAACATATTTGTCTCTCTAAATCCCTCAACCCCCCCTGAATCAAACAAAATATTTAAAATTATAAATTATGAGCATCCTATTTTTGATCAAAATACATTTGTTAACCAAAAAAAAATAGTAAAATATCAGGGACAAAGAAATATCTGGTATTGTGGTGCATACTTAGGGTATGGTTTCCATGAAGATGGAATAAGGTCAGGATTGAGTACCGCAAAAAAAATATTAGAACAAACAAAAAATGTCTAATATTAATTGTCCAGAAGATTTTCTGTATGAAGGATTAGTAACACACTCAAGAACCCAACCATTTAATCACTCATTTAAATATAAAATAACTTATTTCTGGTTTGATATTTCAAAAAGAACAAAAAAAATAACATTTAAAATCAATAAATTTTCGTTATTTTCTTTCCTTCATAAAGATCATGGACCAGTTGAAAAAAAAACTATCGATCTCTTTAAATATTTTCATAAGAAACTTGTTAAGAATAAAATATTTAATATTTCTCAAATAAAAATATTATGTCTGCCAAGAATCCTAGGATATGTTTTTAATCCCATATCAATCTTGGTTTGTTATGATAATAAACTAATNGCTAAAGCTATTGTTTTTGAGGTGAGTAATACCTTTAATCAAAGGCATTCATATTTGTGTAAAATTAAAAAAACAAATGTATTTAGCCTTAAAAAAAATTTCTATGTTTCTCCATTTTTCAAAGTAGAAGGCTCATACAAAATAAAATTTAGTATTGACAGAGATTTTGTAAACTTGTTTATTCTTTATAAAATTAAAAACCAGAAAGTCTTTGAAGCATCTTTTAAAGGTAAATCAAAAAAAATGAATGAGCTTAACCTTACCAAACTTTTTTTTAAAAATTTTTTCCAAAATATCAAGGCAACTGGCGGAATTTATTTAGAAGCCTTGAAACTGTTATTCAAAGGTGCAACATATACTAAAATACCAAAAAAACCCAAACATTTTATAACCAAATCATAAAACTATGAATTCTGACTACCTTAAGAAACTTAANCTTTTTTTTGGGGTTTTATCTCAAAGCAAATATGGATCTATAAAGGTATCCGTTGATAAAGAGCAAGTTTTTTCNCATTCTGGAAAGCTTCCTGGTCCAAACGCTGACATAACTCTAATAGATAAAAAGTGTCTCGATGATTTTTTTTTAAAAGGTGATTTAGGCTGGGCTGAAAGCTACATTGATAAGAACTGGGAAACAAATAATTTAAGTGATTTTTTGGAATGGGGAGCGCGAAACTTTCATGAATTCTCAAAATATATAAGAGGCAAATGGTTTATGATTTTATTCCTAAGACTTAAACATCACCTCAATGGTAACAGCCAATCTGGTTCAAAAAAGAATATTTCTTTTCACTATGATTTAGGTAATAATTTCTATGAACATTGGCTAGATAAGTCGATGACCTATTCTTCGGCTATCTTTAAAAAAGAGAATGATAATTTATTCGAAGCACAAATGAATAAATATTTCAGTCTTACAGAACTGATAGGAATAAGTAGTGGCGATAAGATTCTAGAAATTGGTTGTGGTTGGGGAGGTTATTCATGTTTTTTGGCTAAGAAATTCAATGTACAAGTTAAAGCAATTACAATATCCAGAAAACAATACGAGAAAGTAAAAGAAAAAATTTATAAAGAAAATCTTACAGAAAAAGTCGACGTTCAACTGACCGATTACAGACAGATAAACGGAACCTTCGATAAAATTGTTTCAATAGAAATGTTTGAAGCTGTTGGAGAAAAGTATTGGTCGAAGTACTTTGATGTTCTAAAGAAAAATCTTAAACCAAATGGGTCTATTGGTTTGCAAACTATAACAATTGAAAATAAGTTCTTCGCAAAATATAGAAAATTTCCTGATTTCATCCAAACCTATATTTTCCCTGGCGGGATGTTGCCATCAATTGAGGAAATGAATAGGGTTGTGAGCTCAAAAGGCTTAGTAATAGAAAATAAAAATATGTTTGGTTTAGATTATGCCAAGACTTTGGCATTTTGGTCGAGGTCATTTGAAGGTTCATGGGAAAAAATAAAAACTTTAGGCTTCAATGATACATTTAAAAGAATGTGGCAATATTATTTAAGTTATTGTGAAGGTGGATTCAAGTCTGGTAACATTAACGTTGGTCAATTTCTCATAAAGAAGGTTTAATTTGAGAAATACTTTTTTGAGGAATATATTTTATTCATCTCCAGCTTTTGCTTTTGCCATCCCAACATTTCCCGTTATGATCATGTTGCCTGCCTTTTTCTCAGAAGTACATGATTATTCTGTCTCAAAAATAGGGATGTATCTTTTCTTAGCTAAGCTTCTTGATATTATCTCAGATCCTATAATGGGATGGATAAATGACAGAGGTTTTTTTTCAAAAAAAATATTATTGTTTGCTGGCGCAATCCTTTCAGGATTAGCTCTTTACAAATTGTTTCTTTTATCTGAAATACCCTATGAAAGCTACTTATTTGTATGGATCTCAGTCTTATACATTGGATGGACAATGTTTCAAATTCCTTATCTATCACTTGGTTATGAAATTGAAAGGAATTATTTCTCTAGAACAAAATTGAGTGCAGCAAGAGAGTTTTTCATCCTTTTGGGATTGTTTTTTTCGTTAGGGTTACCAATGATTTTTGATTTTACAAATGAAATACTTCTAAGATATCTAGTGTATGTGGCTTTCATTTCTGGTCTTGTAGGTTTATTTTTGCTTGTAACTTTTATTCCAGAAAGAAAGCTAGTCAAAAAAACAATAATTTTTAGAAAACTTTTTGATAATATAAGAAAAAACAGGCAACTCTTAAAGATTATTTCTATTTGGTTTATAAACAGTTTAGCAAATGTTTTGCCAATGATACTGTTTGCATTTTTTATTACGTATTTTTTAGGAGGTGATGACTCAAGACGTCAAGAAGTCTTGTTCTATTACTTCCTATTTTCAGTTTTAGGGGTTCCTTTCTGGACTATACTAAGCAAAAAACTTGGGAAAACAAAAACTTGGTCTATCTCTTTATTTTTCTCCGCATTATTTTTTGCAGGAGTTTTATTTTTAAATCAGGGTGATTTTGTATTATTTATTTTCATTTCCTGTGTCACGGGGTTTTGTCTTGGAGCTGATCTCATTTTGCCACCATCAATCCAAGCTGATATTACGGATATTCATTTAGCAAGATTCAAAGAGGATATCTCTGGTATTTTATTCTCAATGATAACTTTCATCAATAAATTTTCATTTGCAATTGCAAGCTTGTTTGTTTTTGGAATATTGGGAATTCTTGATTTTCAACCAAACGAAGAGGTAAATAAAAGTAGCAAGAATTTTATATTGATATCTTATTCTTTATTTCCTATCTTACTTAAGTTATTCGCTATATACTTACTCAAAAAAGTAAGTTCAAACGAATCTGAAATTAAAAAGATACAAAAAAAAATTTATGGTTGAATTTTTTTAATTAAATTGAGATGAATATCTATGAAATTTTTAATATTGATCTTTACCATTTTAATAAACGGTTGCTCTAACGACATGAATATCGCGAAATTCAATAACACAAAGCCAGAGCTAAAACTCGAAGAATATTTTAATGGAAAAACAGAGGCATGGGGATTGTTTCATGATAGATTTGGAAATTTAAAAAGAACTTTTAAAGTTGATATCTTAGGTACGATTTCAGGTAATACTCTTACACTAGACGAAAAGTTTTTATATGACGATGGAGAAAAAGATTCAAGAGTGTGGAGAATCGAAATATTAGAAAATAACAAATACTCTGGAAAAGCTGATGACGTTGTTGGTACAGCTTTTGGTGTTTCCAATGGAAACGCACTCAATTGGAAGTACAAACTAAATTTAAAAGTAAAAGATTCTACAGTCCTTGTTGATTTTGATGACTGGATGTTTTTGCAAGATAGAAATATTCTAATAAACCGTGCTGAAGTTAAGAAGTGGGGTATTAATATTGGCGTAGTTACAATTACATTCCTTAAAATAAATTAATTACNTGTGAATTTTTTTGAAGACNTTACCAATGAANGGTAAGTGAGAATAAAAATTCCTTCCGGTATCCCANTAATCTAAATGTTTAGTAACTAAATTGTTNTTTATGTAAATTTCACTTATTCCGTGAAATTTTATTAGCTTTTTAAAGATAATACATTCAAATCTCCATTTTAAATATACGGTTGATTTTTTTTCGGAAACATCAACAACATTAAATTTTGGGTTTTTCAGTCTTTTAAACATATTTTTTAAAAGAGTTTCAAATTCACTTTTACCATTAATTGTTTGAAAAGGATCAACAAAAACAAAATTTTTACTTANACACTCTNAAAGATTTTTTATGTTTTTTGGNGAGAGTTCTTCAAAACTTTTAATATATTTTTTTGTGATGGTTAGCATTCTGGTGGTTTTATAAATTTCTGNACCAAAAAAAAATAGATCTTATTTGGGAGCATAGCAAGTATTTTCATAGGATAAATAAGTCTCTTTGGAAAAGAAATTTCAAAATCATTATCTGAAAGCTTACAGATTATTCTTTTTGCTGCTTCTTTTGTAGTCATTAAGAAAGGCATGTGAAACTNATTCTTATCAGTCATTGGAGTTTTGATAAATCCAGGATGAACTACTTGAACTTTTATATTAAATGAGCAGAGTTCAGTTTTTAAAGTTTCTGCCAGAAAAGTAAGTGCTGATTTTGTAACTCCATAAATTCCNCCACCAGGCAATCCTCTAAAACCTGCTGGTGANGAGATGAAAACTATTTGTCCAGACTTTTCTTTTTTCATTCTCTCTAGAACATATGAAAGACAATTTAAAGGCCCCATTAGATTAATGTTAATTACTGGTGATATTTCTTTTGGAATAATTTTAGTTATTTCACCCGGACTGTAAGTTGCTGCATTAAGAATAACNANGTCAATAAAACCAAACTTATTATAAATTTTTTTTGAAATTTTNAGGCAATCATCGGGNTTACTTACNTCNAGTTTCATCGGTATNATNTTTTTTGGATTCAACCTTGANGNTTTAGATAACATCTGAATNCTTCTACCACTTACAATCACNAAGNAACCNTTTTTGGATAAACNTACNGCTAAGTCTNTTCCAATACCNGTNCCTCCNCCTGTAANCCAAGCAATNTTTNTGTTTTTAATTGGTGTCATANTCATCTAAAAAGTACTCTATNTTACTTCCATCCTTAAGAAAGATCATNTTAACCCAATTCTTTTTATCATCATACCATATATCAATATCGATTTTTTCGCCGGTGGATTCAAAACCTTCAAGCTTGTAATGGTATGAGTCAATTTTATTATTGTAGATTGATTCTTTCCCTAAATTAGTAATATTAAAATCGATGTAACTACAGTCTTGTGTGTTTATAACCTTCCGCGTAGTTACATTATTAACAAGCCGGAAGTCCCAATAACTTGTGGGCATTAATTCTTCGGTTATTTTATATTTTCCATTTGTCCCGATAATGGAAATCAGTCCTGATTTTTTTTCAAGACTACAAAATAAATTATCACCGTTCTTATTGGTTGTTGTCTTCAAAGATACAAGTTTACCATTTATCCATTCTTCTTGATTATTGTGCACATAGTCGTAGACTACGAAACCCAAGAAAGTTACTTGAAATTTTATTTTTATAATAGCGGTGATTGATGAATCTTTTGCATAGAGTTCAACATTGTGGAAACCAATTTTTGATTCGTTTCTATATACGTTGAACTTGATTTTATCGTTAATCTCAATAGGGTTTGAGTTCACGTTTACGCCAATGCAAACTGATAAAATAAAAAAAAATCTAGAGAGCATCATTGGAAGTTATGTGGTCATTTTCTCGACCACATAACCAAATAAATTATCTTCTTTGACCAAATAGCTGTATGAGCATGATAAATAGATTGATGAAATCTAGGTATAATGTTAAGGAGCCCATAATAGCTTTTTTACCTTCATTACCCGTACCATCAAAATACATGGCTTTTATTCTTTGAGTGTCGTAGGCCGTCAATCCTGCGAATACCAGGACACCAATTACAGAAATTGCGAATTGAAGCCCGGTGCTCGCTAAGAATATATTAACTATAGATGCTAATAAAATTCCAATCAAACCTATAAATAAAAACGATCCCCAGCCACTTAAATCTTTTTTTGTTGTGTAGCCATAGATACTTAAAGCTCCAAATGCACCAGCAGAAATGAAAAATACTCTTGCTACTGACTCACCGGTATATTGAATAAAAATTGAAGATAATGATAAGCCCATTACTGCTGCAAATGCCCAAAAAAGAACTTGGACTGTACTTTCTTTCATTTTTGCAATACCCATGTTTAAAGCGATTATAAACGCAAGCGGTGAAAGCATAATTATGAATGCAAGTGGGGAAGCATAAATTGCTGCTCCAAATGCAGTGTAAGTATTTGTGGAAAAATCAAATGCTAGGCTCGATGTTAAATGAGCAATCACACCTGTTAAAGCCAAACCAACGGCCATGAATGAATAAACTTTATTCATGTACGCTTTAAGACCAAGATCTATTTCGGAACTAGCTGCACTTGATCTTACATTTCTGTCGTAGTCATATGCCATTTTTTAACTCCTATTAAAAATGTTATAATGTTAATATAATATACTACTATTAATTAATATTTAAAATATGTTACATTTTTTTTAAATCAAGAGAATTTTAAAGTGTATGGAATATAGAAATCTGGGAAATACAAATCTGAAAGTAAGTTTGATTTGTTTGGGAACAATGACTTGGGGAGAACAAAATACCGAGGAAGAAGGATTCCAACAGATGGACTACTCCTTAGACAATGGAGTC
>PARN01000018.1 GCA_002711515.1 Rickettsiales bacterium
GAACAAAACCTTCACAAATTCATTGAGGGTATGTTAATCGCGGCTTGGGCTGTGGAGGCGAAAGATATTTATATTTATTTAAGAGATGAATACCCAGGCATAAGAGAAAAAATTCTCAGAGAACTAGGTAAAGTAAAGAAAATGAATATAGTTGATCCTGAAACTGTAATTCACCTTAGAAGAGGTGCTGGTGCATATATTTGTGGCGAGGAGTCAGCAATGATTGAATCGATAGAAGGAAAAAAAGGTCTCCCCAGACATAAACCTCCCTTCATTTCTAAAGTGGGTTTGTTTGGTAAACCAACTTTAAATCATAATATAGAAACTGTTTTTTGGGTAAGAGATATAATTGAAAAAGGTTCAGAGTGGTATTCTTCTCAAGGGAAAAAAGGTAGTAAAGGTCCACACAGCTATTCGGTTTCTGGTAGAGTAAAAAATCCTGGTGTTAAACTTGCTCCTGCAGGAACAACAATGAATGAATTACTCTATGAGTATTGTGGTGGAATGGAAGATGGTCATAAATTCTATGGGTATCTTCCTGGTGGTGCTTCAGGCGGTTTATTACCAAGCTCAATGGCGGACATACCTCTTGATTTTGGAACCCTAGAAGAGTATGGATGTTTTATTGGTTCCGGTGCCATAGTTGTTTTTTCTGATAAAGATGATATTACAAAAGTTGTATTGAATCTTCTTAAATTCTTTGAAGATGAAAGTTGTGGTCAGTGTACCCCTTGCAGAGTAGGTACCGAAAAAGCTGTCAAACTTCTTGAAAAAAATAATTGGGATAAAAATTTACTTGAGGAGCTTATTCAAATAATGGGGGATGCATCAATTTGTGGATTAGGTCAAGCTGCTGGAAACCCAATAAAATGTGCTCTCAAATACTTTGGAAATGATATCTCATGACAAAAAAAATTAATTTTTATATTGATAACAAGCTGGTTGAAGCTCTTCCAGGGGAATCCATCTGGAAAGTTGCAAAAAGATATGGAACCTTATTGCCTCACTTATGTTATGCAGACAAACCAGGGTATAGGGCTGATGGAAACTGTAGAGCGTGTATGGTTTCTATTGAAGGTGAAAGAGTACTAGCAGCATCATGTATTAGACAACCAAGTGATGGTATGAAGGTTTTTACAAATGACGAGCGCTCTGAAAAATCCAGAAAAATGGTAATGGAACTACTTGTAACAGATCAACCCAAAAAAGAAATTTCTCATGATCCAGATTCTCATTTTTGGAAAATGGCTGATGAAGTAGATATTAAAAAAAGTAGATTTGACAAAAGAGACCCTGAAATTATTCCTGAATCTGACAATTCACACGTAGCCATGTCGGTCAACCTAGATGCCTGTATAAACTGTAACTTATGTGTTAGGGCATGCCGAGAGGTTCAAGTTAATGATGTTATTGGAATGGGAAATAGAGGTCATACCTCAAAAGTTATTTTTGACTTCAACGATCCAATGGGAGATTCAACATGCGTAAGTTGTGGAGAATGTGTGCAGGCTTGCCCCACCGGTGCTTTAATGGAGTCCAACCTCTTAGATCAAAAGGGAAAAAAAGTTATCAAACCTGATAGAAAAGTTGATTCACTGTGTCCATATTGCGGAGTTGGATGCCAACTGACCTACAATATAAAAGATGAAAAAATAGTTTCTGTCGATGGTAGAGATGGTCCAGCGAACAACAATAGACTTTGCGTCAAAGGGAGGTTTGGATTTGATTATATTCATAACCCTGAAAGAATAACAAAACCCTTGATAAGAAGAAAAGACGCTCCAAAGAATCCTAAAGAGAAATTAGATTCGCTTAACCCCTTGACCCACTTTAGGGAAGTATCCTGGGAAGAAGCACTTGATTTTGCAGCTAAAAAATTAATTAAAATTAGGGATTCAAAAGACGGTGCAAAAGCACTAGCAGGATTTGGCTGTGCAAAAGGATCAAACGAAGAAGCATATCTTTTTCAGAAATTAGTTAGAATCGGTTTTAAAAATAATAATGTTGATCATTGTACAAGAATGTGTCATGCATCCTCAGTTGCAGCATTAATGGAATCTATTGGAACAGGGGCAGTTACAGCACCTGTTGCCGAAATAAAAAATGCAGATGTTGCAATTGTTATTGGTGCTAGACCAACACAGAATCATCCTGTTGCAGCAACTTTCATAAAAAATGCAGTAAAAGAAAACAATCTTAAATTAATTATAATGGATCCCAGAAAACAAGATCTTTCAAGGATTGCTGAAAAAAGTTTGCAATTTAAACCAGGTGCCGATGTGGCTTTACTTAATGCAATGATTAACACTATTATTGAAGAGGGTTTGGTTGATAGACAATACATTGAGAAAAACACTGATGGGTATAAGGAGTTGAAAGAACATGTAAAAGATTTTACACCTGAAGAAATGACAAAAATTTGCGGTATTCCTGCTGACGAAATCAAAGAAACTGCTAGACTTTTCGCTAATGCTAAATCAGCAATGATTTTTTGGGGAATGGGTATTTCTCAACATATTCACGGTACTGATAACTCAAGATGCCTTATCTCATTAGCTTTGATAACGGGAAATGTTGGACGAAATGGTACTGGGCTTCATCCATTAAGGGGTCAAAATAATGTTCAGGGTGCATCTGATGTAGGCCTTATCCCAATGGTTTTACCTAATTACCTTCCTATTGCAGACAAGCAAAATGTCAAGTTTTTCGAAAATTATTGGGACTGTGAGATTAATCCGAACCCAGGACTCACTGTAGTTGAAATAATGGAAGCTATTTATAATAAGGAGATAAAAGGTCTTTACGTCATGGGTGAAAATCCTGCAATGTCCGATCCTAATGCAAATCATGCAAGAGAGGCTTTAGCAAAATTGGATGTACTAGTAGTACAAGATATTTTTCTTACTGAGACAGCATATTTAGCAGACGTAGTTTTTCCTGCCTCTGCATTTCCGGAGAAAACTGGAACTTTTACCAATACAGATAGGAGAGTTCAACTTGCAAGAAAAGCTGTTAACCCACCTGGGGATGCTAAACAAGATCTTTGGATCATTCAAGAGCTTGCAAAAAGATTAGGACTTAACTGGAATTATTCAGGCCCGGACGAAGTATATGACGAATTAAGCGGATGTATGGAGTCAATGCAAAACATTTCCTGGGAACGATTGGTTAATGAAGGTGCTGTAACTTATCCCTGTGATGACAAAGATAAACCAGGCAATGAAGTGATATTTGGAGAAGGGTTTCCAACTGATAACAAGAAAGGAAGATTGGTGCCAGCGAAGATTATATCTCCTGACGAGACCCCTGATGCAAGCTTTCCTCTAGTATTAACAACTGGAAGATTACTAGAGCATTGGCATACAGGCTCTATGACTTCTAGGTCAAAAGTTTTAAATACACTCGAACCTCAGCCATATGTTCATATTTCAAAAAGTGACATGAAGAAAAATAATTTTTCTCAAGATGAAACCGTTGAGCTTTCAACAAGAAGAGGGAAAGTAAAAGTTAAAGTCAGGTTTGATAAAATGATTCCCGAAGGTATGGTTTTTCTTCCATTCTGTTTTGAAAATGCACCAGCTAACTTATTAACCAACCAAGCTTTGGATCCAGATGGAAAAATCCCTGAGTTAAAATATTGTGCTGCTAAAATAGAAAAAATTAGTGCCTGAATTTAAAATTTATTCCTTCATGTGATGTTTTTTATGAACCGGACCAATTAGTAGGTTTGAAATAAATGCTATTGCTAACAAGCCTGCCATTGCAAACATTGTTGAGTTATATAAAGTTGTAGAGGGGTTAATTGTTCCATCGGGCATATGCGGCATCAAATTTGAGATTGTGACTGTCTTTTGCTGGACAAGAAGTGATAAATTNTCTANNGANGTTCCNTAGATCTCTTGNAATTTATCNGGNGAGATTTTAGACACTAAATCTTCAATTGCATTATCAACAGATTGCTGCCTNAGTTGAGTNATAGCTACAGGNCCNAGAACTCCCGCAGTAGACCAAGCNGTCAAAAGTCTCCCATGAATACCGCCAACGTATCTAGTCCCAAAAATATCAGCCAAATAAGCTGGAATTGTTGCGAATCCCCCGCCATACATGGTAAAAATTATCATAGAAGCTGCATAAAATAGAATTAAATATGTAACTATGGGGTCGATACTCATAGCTTTCGCTGTGAAAGGTATTGACAAATACAGAAAAATTCCGAGTGAAAAAAATATAAAATAAGTAGTTTTTCTTCCTATAAAATCTGACATTGATGCCCAAAAAATTCTTCCAATCATGTTGAAGACACTAATCATTAAAACGTAGGTTCCAGCAAAACCAGCCGTTACAATCGCTGGAAGGCTTGGTTCAAATATTTCAATCATCATTGTTTTAGCAACACCAATTACACCAATTCCAGCTGTTACATTGAAACACAAAACAATCCAAAGAAAGTAAAACTGAGGTGTTTTTAGTGCTTGATCAATATGCACATTATTTTTGGTAATNAACCTTGTTTTTTTTGAATCCTTTGGGGGAGTCCAACCCTCAGGCTTCCAACCNTCTGCAGGAACCCTGTAAGAGAAAGCAGCTANTGTCATAATTAAAAAATAAACAATACCTAAAAATAAAAAAGTCTGGGTAGCTCCACTGGATCCAGTTCCAACAATGTATACACCNGTATCTCCAGGTACAATCATCTTAGCAATGTCATTTGCTGTCACAATTACAACTTCTGTTAAATTNCCAGCAATATCAACAAATCTCCTACCACCCTCAGTTACAAGTTTTACTGACTCTAATGAACCTAAATATTCAGGGGCTTTATAAAATTTAGCTAATAACCTATCAATTGTGACTTTAGCGATCATGGCTCCACCCCCGAAGCCCATTATTGCCATTCCTGTTGCCATACCACGCCTATCCGGGAACCATCTNATTAATGTAGAAACNGGAGAAACATAACCAAGTCCTAAACCAATTCCACCAATGATTCCATAACCTAGGTAAAGTAAATATAAACCCAGTCTCAACACAATAGGTTCAGAGCTAAACATCGGTAAAGAAAGAGAAATTTGAACCCCGATTTCTTGTAAATAAATTCCAAGTGACCCAATCAAGAATCCCCCACCCCAACAGCATGCAGCAACAAAACCAACCATCCTTGGCCCCACCTCTTCAAGCCATTTTCCAGCATATGCAGCGGAAAGTCCAAGAGATACAATTGCAACAGAAAAAATCCATACCACTTGTCCTAAACTCCAGTCATCCCCTGATGANGTAACGACTCCAAGAATCTTAACAAGTGCTGGGTTAAACATACTCCACGCATAAACAGAACCAATACAAAGGTGAATTGCAATAGAAGCGGGCGGAACCAGCCACCTATTGAATCCTGGTTTAGCGACTATATTTTTCTTGTGTAGCGTGTCATAGAAACTCATTGCAATTTATCTCCTATTGAATTCTGTAATTCAAATATCTCATTTGCTTTTATTAAATCACTTGGATAATTAACATTAAAAAAAGGATCATAGCTAATAATAGGAAATTTTACCAGCCTACTGTTTATTTTTTTTGTAAAATTATCAATTTTTCTTTCATTATTTTTTAAGGACTGTCTAAGTGAATCAATCAACTCTATATTCCACATTGAGAAAACTGGATGAATTCTTTCTCCACTTTTGGCTACGACTATTTTTTCATTTACTAACCCCTCAAAAAATTTTTCGACTAAATTATCAGGAAAAAACGGAGAATCAACTGGAAAAAAAACTACCCATTTACATTGTTTATCCTTTTCCCTCGCCCACTCCATTCCACTTAAAATTCCTGCTAATGGACCTAAATTTCCTTTAATGGAATCTTCAAAAATGTCTAAATTATATTTGTTGTCTGCTAAATCGTTTGGCTTATTAGAGTTAATGGCTAATGTTCGTAGTTGCTTTTTTGCTTTTTCAATCACTAATTCTATTAGGGTATGATTTTGTATCTTCATTTTTGATTTGTCAGAACCCATTCTCCTTGAAAGACCTCCAGAAAGTATTACACCAAAAGCTTGTTTATTTATTTTCATCAACTCTTTCAACTCCGGAAAGTATAAAGAACTTTTTACCCTTAGCCCTGCCGACTAAAGTTAAATTTGCTTTCCTAGCAAGCTCTATTGCCCATGCAGTGAAACCAGATCTTGTAATAACAATTGGTATTTTCATCTTTACAGCTTTTATTACCATTTCGCTGGTAAGACGACCTGTTGTATAAAAAATTTTGTCCGAGGATGAGATTTTATTAATCATCATATATCCAGCTATTTTGTCAATAGCATTATGTCTACCAACATCTTCCATATAAATTAGAGGATTATTTTTTTTACATAAAACACAACCATGAATTGCTCCAGCCTTAAGATAAAGACTGGGAACATGATTTATTTTTTTTGACAGCTCATAGATCCATGATTTTCTGAGAACTGATATTCTACTAAATTTTATTTTTTTAAAACTTTCCATTATATCACCAAAAACTGTTCCCTGAGCACAACCAGAGGTTAAGATTTTTTTTTTTAGTTTCTTTTGGTAATCAGTTTTTGACTTTGTTCTTACAATAACAACGCTGAGATCGGCATCATATTCAATTGATTGTATTTTTGTTTTATTAGAGATCATGTTCTGATTAAATAAATAACCTACAGCTAAGTACTTGGGATAATCATTGATCGTCATCATAGTTACGATTTCTTGATCATTTAAAAAAAGAGTAAGAGGTTTTTCCTCAATGACGTCAATCTTAATTTTTTTCTTCTCTTCATTAAAACTAAAGACTTTTCTTGTGAGATTCTTGTTATCAATATTTGGTTTGATTTTCATTTTTTTATTTATATGAAGTTGTTTCTTAATTTATGCTTTAATAATAAAAATAAAACTAGTAAAAGTTAAGTATGAAAGATAATTTTGGAAGAATTGTTAATTATGTCAGAATCTCAGTGACAGACAGATGTGACTTGAGGTGTAAATACTGCATGCCTGTGAAAAATGATAAATTTCTAAAGAAAGATGAGTTTTTATCCAAAAATCAACTTGAGGAAATATCTAATGTGTTATTTAATTTAGGTATAAAGAAAATAAGAATAACAGGTGGAGAACCATTAATAAGAAAAGATATAATTGAATATTTGTCATTTTTGTACAAAGAAAAAACAAAAGGAAAAATTGAAGAGATTCTTCTAAGTACAAATGGCACTCAGTTAAAAAAATACGCCAAAATTATTTCAAAACTTGGAATAAAAAGAATTAACGTTTCTTTAGATACACTAATTCCTCAAAAATTTAATTTCATCACTAATGGAGGAAGTTTAGAAAAAGTTATTGAAGGAATTTTCGAAGCAAAAAAAAATAATATTGAGGTAAAAATAAATACAGTCTTATTAAAAAATTTTAATGAAGATGAAATTTTAAATATGGTTAAATGGTGTGCATCAAATAATTTTAAACAATCTTTTATTGAAGTTATGCCAATTGGAGAAATTCAAACAAGTAGGAAAAGTCAGTTTCTCCCTATCTCTTTTGCAAAAAAATTAATCAAAAATAAATTTGGTTTATTTGAAACTGACTTAAAAACTAATGGACCTTCTAGATATTTTCAAACTAATAAATTTAAGAATACTCTAGGGTTTATTTCTCCAATCTCAGACCATTTTTGTGCCACATGTAACAGAATAAGAATAACTAGTAATGGAGTTCTTTATCCATGTCTTGGTAACAATGGATCAATTGATCTTAAGCCCTATCTATCAAATAAAAACGAGTTCGCACTAAAAAGAGTCATTATGAATTCAATCTTCAAAAAGCCAGAAAAACATTTTTTTAAGATTAATGAAAAGGGATACATAAAAGAAAGATTTATGAATACAACTGGTGGTTGAGATGATAAAAAAAATTGGATTTGTTTCATCAAACAAACCTGAAGCAAAAGAATCTTTACAAAAATTACAGAGCTTATATAACAGTGTCTCTCCAGAAAAAGCAGATGTCATCGTGGCATTAGGTGGGGACGGAACAGTTTTAAAATGTTTGCATAAATTTTTAGAAAAAAAAATACCTATTTATGGAATGAATAGAGGGCTTGTGGGTTTTTTGATGAATCGGTACACAGAAAAAAACTTAGAGAAAAGAATTAAAAATGCTATTCCTTATAAACTTTATCCATTAAAAATTAAAAGCTATGATATTTCCGGGAGAATAAAAGAGGGATTAGCATTTAATGATGTATCAATGATAAGGAATAGCTCAAAAATAGCTAAAATCAAAATTGAAATAAATGATAAAATAAGAATAAATGAATTTTTAGGAGATGGATGCTTGATTTCTACACCAGCAGGTAGCTCAGCTTATAATTTATCCTTGAGGGGACCAGTGATTCCTGTAGGAGCTCAAGTATTAGCTCTAACACCAATCAGTCCATACAGGCCTAGAAGATGGAGAGGAGCATTGTTAAATAATAATGTAAGTATTTCACTATCATCGCTAGATCCTAAGAGGAGACCTGTCAGAGCTGAAGCAGATTTCTTAGAATTTAGTAATATTGTGAAACTCGAGATCAAATTAGACAAAACCTGCTATATGAATCTGCTGTTTGATCCTGGGCACGATCTCGAAGAAAGAATTATAAATGAACAATTTAATAACTAAACTATGAACTATGAAGACATCCTCGCCAAACTAATTTCATTTCCAACCATTAGTGAAACTAGTAACAAAGATATGACTAATTTTATAAAAAGTTATTTATTAAAATATGGTCATATATCCGAAACTTTTGAAGGTAATAATGGTCAATTTAATTTACACTGTAGGATAGGGCCAAGGAATGANGGAGGTATAATCCTCTCAGGTCATACAGACGTTGTCCCAACAACCGGACAAAAATGGATAACAAATCCGTTCAAGCTTACCAAAAAAAATAATAGGCTTTATGGTAGAGGAAGTTGTGATATGAAAGGTTTTATTGCCACAATTTTGTCGATAATTCCTGACATAAAAATTAAAGATTTGAAAAAACCACTTCATCTTATTTTCTCATATGATGAAGAAATAGGTTGCGTAGGAATTCAAAAATTAATTCCATTCCTACAAAGAATTAAACCTAAACCTAAGTTCTGTATTGTCGGTGAACCAACTGAAATGAAATTAATAAATGAACACAAAGGAAAGAAAAATTTTACTGTCTCATTTAATGGAATAGAATCACATTCATCGTTAACTTATAATGGTGTTAATGCAATAAATTATTGTGCTCAATTCATAATTTTTCTTGAAAACCTTCAAAAAGATTTAATAAAAGATAATAATAATAAAAGATTTGANCCTCCCTTTCCAACCTTGAATATCGGTAAAATTTCAGGNGGTATCGCAGTNAACATAGTTCCAAAAAGTTGTATGATNGAATTTGAAATCAGAGATACACCTGAACTCGANNTAGACAAGTTATTAAAAAAAATTAATAATTTTTTAANNAACATNGAAAAAAAAATGAAAAAATTAAATAANTCGTGNTCTGTAAAATTAAAAAAAAATAATGATTTTCCACCTCTTANGACAGAGGAAAATANGGAAATTATAAAATTAGTTTTGGGAAACCTGAAAACAAACTATCTTGGAACAGTAAGTTTTGGAACAGAAGCAGGTGTATTTGATAAAGTAAGTTTTCAAACAGTGGTTTGTGGTCCAGGAAGTATAAAACAGGCACATAAGCCAAACGAATTTATAACAATAGAGCAAATACATAAATGCAAAAAATTCTTAACAAAAATTATTAATTCATTGTACTAAGAATGCTTCTTAAAGAGTTGGATTATAAAATTCCCAGGGAATTAATTGCCCTTTATCCTAAAATACCAAGAGATGAATCGAAACTAGTTTTAGTTGACAAAGAGTTTAAAATTATAAAATTTAAAGAACTAATTGATTATTTATCCCCAAATGACGCAATTGTTTTTAATGATACTAAAGTGATATGTGCATGCCTCAAAGGTTTTTTAAACAATAAAAAAGTTGAAATAAATTTAAATCAAATAATTGATAAAAANAATTGTACNTGGAGTGCGTTTATTAAGTGTAGAAAGAGACCCTTTTTAAAAGATGAAATATTTTTTTCAAAATTTCTTAAAGCAAAAGTGACTTATATAGACCAGAATTATGGAACAGATATTTTTCACCTTCAGTTTTCGTGTAATTATAAAACTTTTATGAAAAAGCTTAATTCTATTGGTATCATGCCCATACCACCTTATATTAATAAAAGAAGAGAAACTGATAATTCAGATTTCTTTAATTACCAAACTATTTTTGCAAGAAAAGAGGGTGCTGTAGCCTCTCCAACAGCCAGTCTTCATTTTTCAAATAATTTGATAAAAAGTCTAAAAGAAAAAAAAATCTCAATCATAAATGTAACTTTACATGCTAATGCCGGAACATTTCTCCCAATAAAAGAGAAGAATATTTTGAATCATAAAATGCATTTGGAATACGGTATAATTTCAAAAAAATCATCCAAAGAAATAAATATTGTAAAGAAAAGAGGCGGCAAAATTATCGCAGTAGGAACCACTGTTCTCAGAATTCTCGAATCAGCTAAAGAAAAAGATGGTAGCATTAAACCATTCAGAGGTGAAACAAATATCTTTATTAAGCCGGGAACTAAAGTTAATACAATTGATGGTTTAATTACAAACTTTCATACGCCCAAGTCAACACTTCTTCTTCTTATTTACTCACTCATTGGTAAAAAAAAAACCAAAGAACTGTACAATTTTGCAATAAAAAATAAGTTAAGATTCTTTTCTTATGGTGATGCTAGTCTAATCTGGAGTGAGAATGAAAAAATTTAAATTTTCACTAGATGCTAAGTTTGGCCAGGCTAGAGCAGGTATAATCAATACAGCACATGGGTCTATTAAAACTCCAGTTTTTATGCCTGTTGGCACAGTCGGTTCAGTAAAAGCTGTTTTTCCAAGGGACCTCCTTAAAATTAATATCGAAGTAATTTTAGCTAATACATACCACTTGATGCTTAGACCAGGTGAACAACTTATTCAAGAAGTAGGTGGATTACAAAACTTTATGAATTGGAGAAAACCAATACTCACAGACTCTGGAGGATTCCAAATTTGGTCATTAGCAAAATTAAGAGAAATTAACGAAAATGGTATAGATTTTTCTTCTCATATTGATGGAAAAAAATATAACCTCACTCCTGAAAGTTCAATTAAAATACAAGAAAAATTAAATTCAACTATTTCAATGGTTCTAGATGAATGTACCGAGCATCCAGCTACTTTTAAACGAACACGTGATTCTATGGAATTATCAATAAGATGGGCAGAAAGAAGTAAAAAAAAATTTAAAGTCAGAAAAGGCTATGGATTATTCGGGATAATTCAAGGAGGGATGTACGAAGAACTTAGAATTTTNTGCTCAAAAGAACTTAAAAATTTAGAATTTGATGGTTATGCAATTGGTGGACTTTCAGTCGGAGAAAATCATAATAAAATGATAAATATAGTTGAATGTACTGTCGATTATCTTCAAGATGATAAACCCCGATACCTTATGGGTGTTGGAAGACCAATTGATATAATAAAGTCTGTAGAGAGGGGTATTGATATGTTTGATTGTGTCTTACCTACAAGATTTGGGCGAAATGGTAGAGCTTTTACAAGTCTTGGTGAAATAAATCTTAGAAATTCAAAATACAAATATGATCTAAACCCTCTAGATGAAAATATTGACTGTTATGCTTCAAATAATTTTTCTAAATCATATATTCATCATTTGACAAAAAGTAATGAAATCCTATCATCGATGATAATAAGCTTACACAACATTGCCTTTTATAAAAAAATGATGGAAGAATTAAGAGACTCGATAATAAATAAAACGTTTAACACTACAAAAGAAAAATATTTGGAATATCATGAGCATTACCAAAAAACCTAGTTATCTTGGATCAAAGTCTCAAGTTCCTGAATCACCAAAAAACTTCAAACTTGATGGGATTGACAACCCTCATAGAGATAAGGACTACGTTGTAAGGTTTTCATCACCTGAATTGACTAGTATATGCCCAATAACATCTCAACCAGATTTTGGATATATTGTATTAGATTATATTCCCAAAAAACTTATACTTGAGAGTAAATCTTTAAAGTTATTTTTATTTTCATTTAGAAATTTCGGAGGATTTCACGAGGATTGTACAATTCTTATTGCTAAGAAGATCGAGCACTTTATAAAGCCCAAATGGTTAAGAATCTCATGTTTTTGGAATCCCAGAGGTGGAATACCAATTGATATTTTTTATGAGAATGGAAAAAAACCTAAAAACGTTTTCATAAAAGAAGTAGATATTAAGCCATATACTGGGAGATTCTAATTTTCTCCTTTGTACTCACACCCACCTATTCTTGGTCTATTAATTTTTACACTATAGAGGTTACTAATATTAATCTTAAGTTTGTTCCAAAACCATCTAGCTAAGTTCTCACTTGTTGGTTTTTCAAGCCCTTCAATTTCATTCAAAGTTTTATGATCCAAAACCTTCAATAATGGTTCTACAAAACTATCTAAATCCTCATAATTAATTACCCAATTGTTTTTATTATCAACATCACCTTCAATTTTAATAATGACCTCATAAGTATGTCCATGAATTCTCCCATATTTATGTTCTTTTGGGTAAGATGGCATATAATGAGCAGCATCAAAGAAAAATTTTTTATAAATAATCATGTTAATTTACTCCTAATATTTTGTGAATTTGAAAACTTGGAAACCATGGCTTATGATTTTTGCAGTACTCAATTGTTTTAGAAATATTAATCCTCCTTATATGATCTTCTTTAGGTTGTAAAAAAAAATATTTGAATTTCAAGTTAGTGATTTTTTTAAGATCAAATTTATTTTGAGGATAAACAATTTTTAACTCATCGCCAGTTTTCTGATTCCACCTAGCATTTTCCTTCGGACTCACTGAGATCCAATCAAAATCTAGACCTGTTTTAATTGTTCCGTTAGTTTCTACAGCAACATAATATTGACAATCTTTTAGTGCTTTAACTAATTTCTGATCAACCTGAAGGAGTGGCTCACCACCTGTCAATATGATAAATTTTTTGCTTAAAGAGAATCGAGATTTCCAAATTTTTTCTAGTATTTCTAATAAATCATTTAAAGAATAGCTACCTCCATTTTTACCATTGGTTCCTCTGAAGTCAGTATCACAGAAATTGCAAAGTGAGTTTGTTCTACTTTCAATCAGTCCATTCCAAAGATTACAACCTGAGAATCTCAAAAAGATTGCTTCTTTTCCTGTAAAAAAGCCTTCACCCTGTATTGACCTAAATATTTCTTTTACTTTATACATTTACTACTCCAGGCTTTTTCAAGTATTCTTTTGCTTCTTCAAAACCCTTATTTCTTAACAAGCATGCATCACAAACATTACAATTANTATTTTTTTGTGGATTATAACAACTTGATGTTTTTGAAAAATCTACNTTATTCTTCATGCCGATTAAAATAATATCTCTTTTTGATAGATTAATTAATGGAGTGTTAATTTTAAATTTCNTTCCCTCTAATGCTTTTTTTGTTGAAATNTTGNCTAACTTTTCAAAACCCTTTGTAAATTCCTCNCTACAGTCTGGATAACCTGAATAATCAATAGCATTAACTCCAATGTATATATCGTCAATATCTAGAAATTCAGCATAGCCAACAGCATAGGATAAAAAAATTATATTTCTTCCAGGCACATAAGTCACTGGAATTTCTTTAGGTATATCTTTAACGTTCTGATTGGAAGGAACNTCAATATCATCAGTCAATGCAGAACCACCAAAAGAATCAATTTTGAATATTTTGTGCGATATACATTTAAAAAAATTTGATTGCCATTTCGCATATTCTAATTCAATTTTGTGTCTTTGTCCGTAATCAAATGAAACACAATATNTCTTCAAACCTAAATCTTTGCAGATAGATAACACAACGGTTGAGTCCAAACCACCACTAAGAAGAACTAAAGCTTTTTTTATTTTTTTTTTCATTATACTTATATAATATTTACCATAGAAATAATGCATGATTTAAAAGAAAAAATAAAACAAAAATCCCGTGAACTAGGTTTTGATTCTATTGGTTTTACAAAACCAAATGTTGATAATCAAACTAAAAGGCAATTTAAAAAATTCTTAAAAAGAAATTATCATGGAGAAATGAAATGGTTAGAAAGACATTATCAAAAAAAAATAAATCCAAAAATGATTTGGAATGAAGTTGAGACTGTTATTGTTTTAGGACTCAATTATGGCCCAAAGGTTAACCCCATTTTGAAAAATAAATCAAAAAAAAATGCAAACGCAAGCATATACGCCAATAATAAAGATTATCATAATATAATAAAATCAAAGTTAGACCTTTTTGTTAGTTGGTTTCGAGATGAACTAAATTTAGAATCAAAAATTTTTGTTGACTCATCTCCAATTCTTGAGAAATATTATGCAAAAAAAACTGGGATTGGTTGGCAAGGTAAACATACAAATATTGTGTCAAAAGATTTTGGTTCATGGTTATTTCTTTCTGAAATTTTTCTTCCAATAAATTTAGAAAAAGATGAAATATCAAAAAATAATTGTGGAGAATGTTCTAAATGCCTAGAAATATGTCCTACAAGTGCAATTATTGATGATTACAAGATTAATGCAAAAAAATGTATCTCCTACCTCACNATTGAATATAAAGGACCAATACCAATGAGTCTTAGGAAAAAAATAGGAAACAAAATATATGGTTGTGATGATTGTCTGTCCATTTGTCCATGGAATAAGTTCTCTAAACCAACATATAATAGAGATTTATTATCCTCAAAAAATAACAAAGAACTTAGTTTTTTTTTAAAATTTGATAAAAATAAATTTGAAAAATATTACAGTCATTCACCAATTAAAAGAATTGGATGGGTAAGCTTTATGAGAAATATAATTAATGCAGCAGGAAATAGCGAGAATGAATTACTAATCNAGGATCTAAAAAAACTTGCTTTNAATGAGAATCCAATAATTAGAGGTGCTTGTGTTTGGTCATTAAGTCAACTCTTAAAAAATAAAAAAAATAAAGTATTTGAAAAAATAAAAAAAAACGAAAGAAACAAATATGTTCTGTTTGAATTAGATATGATTAACAAGTTTCTTTAAGCATTCGAGCATATTGTCCATTATTCCCTCATCTGACGATGAATGACCAGCAGTATTGACAATTATCAAATTTGATGACTCCCAATTTTTATGTAATTTGTATGCATTAGAAGGTGGACAAATCAAATCATATCGTCCTTGCACAATAAACCCAGGTATGTGAGAAATCTCTGAAATCTTATTCACAATATAATCCTCTTCCATNAAAAAATTATTTTTTATATAATGAAGTTCCATANAGGGAGAGTTTGGAAGNCCTTCACGACTCATTATTTTATTTTNATCCTCAAATTCGTAATATTGTGGGTTAATTTGAGATAATATCCTTTCATAGTCATGCCATACCCAAGAATGTAACTTCGATTCATTCTCACAAACCTCTTCATAATATGATTCAATCAAACTAGTTTTGGGTTTAGATAGCGAAGAAAAAAAATCATANAAGTTTGGTGCGAATATTTTTGGCCCATCAATAAAAGCCCATTCGATTTCCTTCATTGTTCCTAAAAAAACTGACCTNAGGAGGATACCAAGCACATTATCTGGATATTTNAGTGAATATTTTAATGCAAGTGTTGCACCCCAGGAACCTCCAACAATTATAAATTTTTCAAAATTCAAGAATCTTCTAATTTGTTCAATATCATTGATAAGATGTTCTGTATCGTTTCCATTCAATGATCTATAAGGGGTGCTTTTTCCACAACCGCGTTGATCAAAAATTATTGATTGGAAAATTTCTGGGTCAAATAAGCAATGATGTTCACTTCTACAGTGGCCACCAGGGCCTCCGTGAAGAAAAATAATAGGGACCCCACCTTTTTTACCACTAACCTCTACATGAATTTTGTTACCTTCTCCAACATCAAGACTGTACATCTCAGGTAACATCATATGTTTAAACAATTTACTTTTCATTTTAATACATTAAGTTAAATAAATGGAAAAATATGAATCACTACGTGAGTTAATATTAGCATTACTTCTATGGATAACAAGTAATACGGATTATAAAGATCCTGAACAGTTTCCTCAGATTAAATTTTTGGAACAATCAGAATTATCTCAAATTGCTTGTGGAAGAGAATGTGAAATTCTAGCGTATACACCAACTACCCCAAAATATACAATTTTCTTGTCTGATAAACTTAAACCAATGACTAATGTATGTGATAGAGGGATACTTTTACATGAATTAATTCACGTTCTTCAAGATGATCAAGAATTTTTTGTAGAATATGAAATAAAAACCAAGAAACATCTTAGAGAAATGGATGCTCTTGTAAAACACAATATTTTTTTGAGCCAGTATGGAAAAAAAATTCTCTACAGTAACGGTTTTGCAGCAAAATTTAAAACTCAGGAAAAAAATACACTTTATTGCTGAGTATTTAACATTGTATTTAGTTCATCGAAACCCACATAACCGAAGACAAGTTCATTGTTTGCGATAAAAACTGGGGTTCCTCTTAAATTTAATATTTTTGCTAATTCAACGTCTTTTTTAACTTCATTAACTAAATAATCCTTATTTAACTCAGAAAATAACAAATCTGGATCATAACCAATATTTTTAATTATCATTCTGAGCTTTTTATCACTCACAAAGCCTTTATGCTCAATAATCTCATTATGAAATTTTTTGAAATCTAGATTACTTTTTTTTCCTAAAAATATAGCTATTTTTGATAATTTCAATGATTCTTCGGACAGAATTGGAAAGTTTTTGTATATTACTTTGATATTTTCATCATTACTGATTAATTTTTTTATATCTTTATGAGCTTTCTTACAATATGTACAGTTGTAATCAAAAAATTCTACTAAAATTTTTTGTCCATCCTTATTACCACTGAAAAGTCCATTAGATGAATCTAATAGTTGGCTTTTATTAAATTCAACATTTTTTTTATTCTTGATTTTATCATTTTCCTCTTTTTTTTTTTCATAGTTTTCCAGTGACTTTAAAATCACCTCTGGGTTTTTTATTATATAATCTTTTATCTTATCTTCGAGACTTTGGGCTGAGAGAATTCCAGAAAACAAAACTATGGACAAACAAAAAAACAAAGTTCTAATTTTTATCATAAAAAATCCTTAAATAATTTTAAATATGGTAATAATGGTAATAATTTATAATAATTTTTTAAATAAAACCAGGTTTTAAATTTACAGCTGCAATAGCAAATTATGAAAATTAACCATAAAGAGTCTTTTGAAGAATTTGGTAATCAATTTACATATTATGATCAGATAGATGTAAATGATTATTGGGGTGGTATGGAGATTTTTCTAGACCAATTATATCCTTTTCAACCAAGAGTAATAAAAGAAAAAACAATTATGGAAGTTGGTGTCGGAAATGGGAGAGTGTTAAAACATTTACTTAAATTTAAGCCAAAAAAAATAGTTGCTGTAGATCCAGCAAAAAGTATTTATATTGCTAAAAATAATAATAAGTCTAAAAAGATTGATTTTGTTAATATCAAAGGTGAAGACATAAAATATAAGAGTAAATTTGATTTTGTTTTTTCACTAGGCGTAATACACCACATACCAAACTACGAAATTGTTTGTGAAAATATTTATAAATCATTAAAGAAAAAAGGTAAATTTGTTTGTTGGTTATACGGCAAAGAAGGAAACGAGATGTACCTATTAATTTTCAATAACCTAAGAAGAATTACTATTTTAATTCCAGACCCAATTCTAAGAATTATTTGTCATATTCTAAATATAAATTGTTACTTATATATATTTTTGTGTAAGTTCTTACCTTTACCAATGAAAGATTATATGTTGAAGATTTTTAAAAAATGTTCCTATAAAAAAAGAAATCTAATGATTTTTGATCAATTAAACCCATCTTTTGCCAAATATTTCAAAAAACAAGAAGTCGAATATTTAATGGAAAAATCTGGTTTTAAAAAAATTCAATTGGTTCATAGACATAAATATTCATGGACAGTAATTGCGGAGAAGTGAAGATGGTGCGAGCGGTGGGACTTGAACCCACAAGGGTGTTACCACCCGCAGGATTTTAAGTCCTGTCTGTTTACCAATTTCAGCACGCTCGCATAAATAAATAGGATTAATTTATAGAATGTTTTTGGCCTTTTCAAAAATAGAAATTTAAAAATAACTACACCTATTATTTTAATATTTTTTTAAGATTTTCTCTAATAATTTCTTTAGCAATTTTTTCTGCATTCTCATTTATCCAACTTTCAATAGACTCTTTTACTAAATCATTAGACACATCTTTTTGATCAACATTTACTTTTTTTTCGTGAACCTTTTTTTTTTGTGTGACTAAATTTTTTACTTGTTCAATTAGTTCTTTGTTGTCTTTAGTCATACTTTAAACCTGATTCTATTCTTTTATCAACAGCATTAATTAAGTTATCAATATTTTTTTCAGAATCTTTTGTAGATATTGATTTTGCTTTAACTCTGATATTATTTCTTAATTGCTTATGAATTTCAATATTTAGATTTCCTGAAAGCGCTGTAATGTCTTTACCAATTGTTTTAGCAATCGAATTTGCAACAGTCTTTGTTTTAGAAACATATACATTTAAGTCAATTAAGTCTTGCCGATATAGCTCTCGGAGGGCTATTAGTTTCTTTTCCGAATTTAACAAAAATATTTCATATTCCTTAAGATTTGGTTTTTCCGCTGTTTTAGAAACCTTTGAAATCTTTGTTTTTTTATTTTTCATCCCTGTGTAAAGTAATAATAATATAAACAAAAATGCGAAAGGAACTATTTGATAAGATATATTTGACATAATAATAAATTAATTCAATTATAACTTATCATAATTTTAAAATAAGTTTTAATGGGCAAAGAAAAAAAAATAGAAGACATATTATTTTCAATAAATAACCTTATTACTGAAGCTAATAATGAGGAGAATAAGTCAAAATTTCCCTCTGAGATAAATTCCGTTTCTCCTAAAAAATTTGTGAATGATGATATATCGATTAATGAAGAAACGATAGATTTGCAAAAAAAAACTAACGTAAATAGAAGTTGGGAAAATATTAAATTTAGCAATTATACAAACTTACTAAAATTTAAAGAAACAGATAACTTAAAAAAAGAAACCGACGAATATTTATTACTTTTTAAAAAAAAAATAAATTTCTGGATAAGTAAAGAACTTAAAAAAATACTTGAAAACGAGTTATCTATTGAATCCAAAAAACTTTTAGCAGAGAAACTAAAATAATCTTGGTTTTCCTTTTTTTATTAAAAGATAATCAAAAATTAGTTTGCTTGCACTATCAACTCTATTTTTTTTATCCCCACAAATTAGTAGGGATACCCCAAATGAATTATTTTTAAAATATGGGTAACTTCCAATCTCTAGATCTTTAAATTTATTTTGTACTAATTCTAAATATTCTCCAATCAAACCTTCAGATAACTGCGTGGTTATATTTTTTTTGTAGATCTTCTCCTCAACCTTCATTGTTTTTAAAAATTCAACAAACATTACCTCCATTATCTTTGGCACTCCAGGAAACACATAAACATTTTCTACTGCAAATCCTGGAGCAATGCTTACGGGATTATCGATTAATTTGGCCTTTGAAGGTAAAAATGCCATTTTAAGTCTTGGTTTTGTAAAATCCTCATCAGAATAAT
>PARN01000019.1 GCA_002711515.1 Rickettsiales bacterium
ATGTTTCATTTCTAAAATCAAAGGAGGGAGAATTCTTATAATATTTTGTCCTGCTTTAACTGTCAGTAATCTTTCATTTATCAAAGATCTTATCAAGAGTTCATTATTCATTACACATTCAATACCAATCATCAGGCCAATACCCCTTACACCTGAAATAACATTTGGAAATCTGTTAACTAACTCTGATTTTATTAATTGTCTCAAATTATAGCCAACCTCTCTTATATTATCCAGAAAGTCCTCATCCATAACATAATTCAACACTTCATTAGCAACCGCCATTCCTAGCGGATTTCCGCCAAAGGTTGATCCATGAGCTCCACGAGTCATAACCTTTGAAGTTTTTTTATCTAATAAAAGTGCCCCAAGAGGAAATCCGCCCCCAATACCTTTTGCAATAGATACAATATTTGGTTTTAATTCTTTAACCCATTCCGTAGCTAAAAATTTTCCTGTTCTACCCACACCACATTGAACTTCATCAAAGAATAAAAGAAGTTCATTTTTTTTAGCAAGCTTTTGAAGTTCTCTAAGATAAGGTTTTTCTGCAGGAACGATACCGCCTTCACCTTGAACGGTTTCTATCATTATGGCTGCAGTTTCGTTGTCAATTTTTTTTTTTAAATCATCAATATCATTAAACTCTACTTGCTGGAAACCACCTAAGATTGGTTCAAATCCCTCTGTTAGTTTTGATTTACCGCTGGAAGATATCGCTGCATATGTTCTACCATGAAAAGAATTTTTCGCACATATAATCTTATATTTGCTTAAATTTTGCGAATTGAAATATTTCCTTACAACCTTCACACCTGCTTCAACGGCTTCTGCGCCTGAATTGCAGAAGAAAACATTAGATGCAAAAGAATTTTTAACTATTTTTTTTGCAGCCATTTCTTGGCCAGTAATCTTGAATAGATTTGAACAATGCCAAATTTTCTCACCTTGTGTCTTCAGAGCATTAACAAGGGAAGGATGACTATGACCAAGACTAGTAACTCCAATACCACTTGTAAAGTCAAGATACCTTGTTCCATCTGTTGAATACAAGTAGACTCCATCACCGTGGTCTAACTCGATATTCAATGGGTTATAAACGCCTAAAACACTCATCCTTATGTTCTTAAACCAAAACCTTTTTTAAAAATATATATTGTTAATAATAAAAAAAAGAGATTAGCTAGAGTTAATATTATAATGCCTATCATAAGATTGCTATCTCCTTCTCCTAAAAAACCATATCGAAAACCATCTATCATGTAAAAAAACGGATTCCATAAAGCTATAAAATGCCAAAGCTCAGGTAATCTATCAATGGAATAAAAAGTTCCAGACAAAAAAGTTAATGGCAGAATTATAAAATTTGTAATCGAGGCCATATGATCGAATTTTTTTGCCCAAATGCCACAAAGAATTCCGAGAAGAGATAGTAACAAAGATGAAGAAAATGCAAAATAAAAAATAATAGATAAATTGTGAATTTTAAGTGGCACAACTATATAAATAATTAACGAAACCGCAAACCCCACCAGTAACCCTCTTGTTATACCCCCAAGAGCATATGAAAATGTTAATTCATATTCAGATATTGGTGGCATAAGCACGTCAACAATATTACCTTGAACCTTCGATATTAAAATTGAAGAAGAAGTATTTGCGAAAGCATTTTGCATAATACCCATACAAATAAGTCCAGGTGCTAAGAACTCAGAGAATGAATAATCACTAGTGATACTATATTCTCTATCAATTGAAATAGTAAAAATTATGTAAAATAAAAGTGTGGTTATCGCCGGAGCCAAAACAGTTTGAGCAAAGACATTTAAAAATCTATTGACTTCTTTTAAGTATAAAGAATAAAAGCCAATCCAATTAAATCCTTTAAAGTTTCTAATTTTTTGCATATTGTTTATATATAGATGAATAAAAAAATATTCTATTTAAAAATCAATGGTCTCGAAATACTTTCAAAATTATGCCTCCTACTATCTCTCAAAATATTGGGTAACAAAAGGAAAATTTGAATATAAGTTAAAAAATAAAGTAGCTAAAGATTTCTTACAAAAAAAAATAACGGAAAATGACAAAAGAAAATATCTTGATGAAATCTTTCAAGTTCTAAAATATTATGAAGCGATGGGGTTTTTTGATGAAAAAAAACTGGTTGATTTAAAAATTGAGAATTTAGTTAAGAAAGGTTTCTCTCTAAAAAAAATTAGAATAGCTCTCAAACAAGATTACTTTGAAGATATCCTTATAGAAAATAAAATATCAAAAATGTCTCAAGATAAAAATGCTAACATAAGATTAATGAAAAATTTTTTATCTAAATCTAGGGTGTCATGTATTATCAAATCCTCTTCATGTAAAACCGAAATTTTCAAAAAAGTTTTAAAAAAATTCACAAATCAAGGTTTCGGCTATAGTGACTCAGTTAATTTTCTTAAAAACAACATAAAGGTTGATGATGTATAATTATATTTTAGATCTAACCATCGACGCAAATAAATATATTTTCTTTGGTGTCAATATGCTCAATGTAATGATGACATTAGTGATTTTCTTTTCATTTTATTTTTTGCGTTTTTTCTTTGCAAAGATAATTTTTAAAAAAATTTCATTTTTTTTTAAATATAAAAATAATGATGAACTTTATAAAAAAATAAAAAAATCATTAAGTCTGTTTGTAATTTTTATTGGATTTTTTCTCTCAACCTCAATTTTAGAAAGCTCTGAAAATATCCAAGATTTTATAAAAAAAATCAACTTTTCATTATTTACAATCTTTCTTTTTTTATTTTTAAGTCAAATCGTACAACCCCTTTTCTTTAAAATTAAAGATATAGAAAAAGTACTATCTTTTGATTTACTCGACTGGATCGTAAACGCAATTAAAATTATTATTTTCTTACTAGGTTTAACAACAGTACTTGAACTTTGGGGAATCAGAGTGGCTCCAATAATTGCTGGCCTCGGGTTATTTGGAGTTGCAGTAGCCCTAGGAGCTCAAGATTTATTCAAAAATTTAATATCCGGTATCTTAGTTTTAATAGAAAAAAGATTTAAAAAAGGAGATGTTGTTTCAATTGAGAATATAATTGAAGGGACTGTTGAAAAAATTGGATTTAGATCAACCGCAATAAGAAGATTTGATAAGTCTTTGTGTTTTATCCCAAATTTTCAATTTGCAGAAAACGCTGTTACAAATATAACAAAGATCTCTAATAGAAGAATAAACTGGATTATTGGAGTTGAATACAAGAGTACTACAAAACAGTTAAAATATATTTGTGAGGATATAGAAAAAGTAATCAAGGATAATAAAAAAGACTTTTATGTTACCGAATCAACTCCTGCTATTGTGAAAGTTAATGAATTTGGACCAAGCTCGATTGACATTCTTGTTAGATGTTTTGCAAATACCAAAGATTATGGACAGCTTTTAGAGATAAAAAATGACTTAGCTATAAAAATTAAACAAATAGTTGAGAAGAGAAAAGCTTCATTTGCCTTTCCATCTCAATCTATATATGTTGAAAAAAGTTAGTGCTTATTTAAAAACTTGCCATTTTCTTGTCAAAAGATGCCCATACTCCCTCTTTACCGTCCCATGTTCCTGATGTAGCAACTTTTGAGTATTCTGTAGCTCGAGCCTCAAAGAAGTTAGCATGTTCCACACCATTGAGAATCTCAGTTAACCAAGGAAGGGGGTGTTCTTTTATACCAAACATTGGATCAAAATTTAGTTGTTTGAGCCTCCAATCAGCAATGTATCTAATATAATTTTTTATATCTTTAGCTTCCATTCCTTCAACCGGTCCTAAAGAAAAAGCTAAATCAATAAAATTATCCTCTAATTTAACTACAGTTTCGCAGCACTCAATAATTTCTTTTTTAAGTTTGGGAGTCATACAATTTGTCTCTTTCACAAATTCATGAAATAATTTTATCATTCCCTCACAGTGAAGGGATTCATCTCTAACTGACCATGTTACTATTTGACCCATCCCCCGCATTTTATTAAATCTAGGGAAATTTAAGAGCATTGCAAAACTTGCAAATAATTGAAGACCTTCTGTAAAACCTCCAAACATAGCTACTGTTTTTGCTATTTCATGATGTGAGTCTACGGTGAACTGTTGCATATAGTCATGTTTGTCAGCCATTTCTTTATATTCTAGAAAAGCTGAAAACTCAGTATCGGGCATACCTATTGTTTCTAGTAGTAATGCGTAAGCAGCAATATGAACAGTTTCAATGTTTGAAAAAGCGGCCATCATCATTTTAATTTCTGTTGGTTTAAAGACTTGAGAATACCTTTCCATGTAATTATCATTTACCTCAACATCTGACTGAGTGAAAAATCTGAAAATTTGAGTCAAAAGATTTCTTTCGTTATCGTTCAATTTGGTTACCCAATCTTTGCAATCCTCGCCCATTGGAACTTCTTCAGGCATCCAGTGTACTTGTTGTTGTCTTTTCCAAAAGTCATGTGCCCACGGATATCTGAAAGGTTTGTAAGAGTGTGATGGGGTAAGTAACCCGGGTTTTTGTTTTATTTTATTAAAGCTGTCCATTGTTCCTCTCTTTCTTATTTAATTACTGACATGATAGACATTCTTCGTAATCTGTTTTGTTATTTTCAATTTTTTTCTCCGGCCAATTCTTGGTATTATCTGCTTCAACACCTGCATAACTGGCTCTTTGTATTGATTTTGATCTACAGTAGTAGAGACTCTTTATGCCCATTTCCCAGGCTTTCCAATGAAGCATCATAAGATCCCATTTATCAATATCGGCTGATAAATATAAATTAACCGACTGGCTCTGACAAATAAATGGAGTTCTGTCAGCCGCCATTTCAACAATCCACCTTTGATCTATTTCAAAAGCGGTTTTAAATCGTAACCTTTCGTCTTCAGATAATTCTTTAAGATGAGCTACTGACCCATCATTTTCTAAAACACTTTGCCAAATTTGATCATTATTAATTCCCTTAGATTCTAAAAGCTCTTCCAAGTATTTATTTTTAACTGTAAAAGAACCTGACAATGTTTTATGGGTATAAATATTTGCTGGAATTGGCTCGATACATGCGCTGGTACCTCCACAAATAATACTAATTGAGGCAGTAGGTGCTATAGCAAGCTTATGACTGAACCTGGCTTTAACACCAAGTTCTTTTGCATCTGGGCACTCACCCTTTTCCATAGCCAAAATAACTGAAGCTTTATCTGCCTCTTGCTTTAAATGTTTGAAGAATTTTACATTCCAACTTTTTGCTAGCGCACTTTCAAATGGAATACCCTTTTTTTGAAGGAAGCTATGAAACCCCATGGCACCAAGACCTACTGATCTTTCCATTTTTGCGGCATAGGCAGCATTTTTCATTGATTCTGGAGCATTGGAAATAAAATCTTCAAGCACATTATCTAAAAATCTCATCACATCTTGAATGAAATTTTTGTCTTTTGACCACTCATCCCATTTTTCTAAATTCACTGATGATAAACAACAAACTGCTGTTCTTTCCTTTCCATGATGGTCTAATCCTGTATGTAGCATAATTTCGCTACAAAGGTTTGAGGTCTTCACTTTCAAACCTTTCTTTTGTTGGTGTTTAGCCATATTTTTATTAACGGTATCTATGAAGACAAGGTATGGTTCACCTGTCTGCATTCTAGTCTCGAGAATTTTTTGCCACAGATCTCTTGCATTTACTTTTCGAAGAGTTTCATTAGTCTTAGGACTTCTTAATGAAAATTCTTTATTGTTTTTTACACATTCCATAAATTCATCTGTAATATTTATCCCATGGTGAAGATTTAAGCTTTTCCTATTGAAATCTCCTGAAGGCTTTCGTATTTCTAAAAATTCTTCAATCTCAGGATGATGAATATCAAGATAGCAAGCAGCAGAGCCTCTTCTCAAGGATCCCTGAGAAATTGCAAGAGTAAGTGAATCCATTACTCTCACAAATGGAATGATCCCAGAAGTTTGACCTGATTTTTTTACAGTTTCGCCAATGGATCTTACCTCACCCCAGTATGTACCAATCCCGCCACCGTTCGATGCTAACCAAACGTTTTCGCTCCATGTTGAAAGAATACCTTCAAGACTGTCGTGAACTGTGTTTAGAAAACATGATATCGGCAAACCTCTTTTTGCTCCACCATTCGAGAGAACTGGTGTAGCAGGCATAAACCAAAGTTTTGAAATATAATCATAAATTCTCAATGCATGATTTGAATCATCAGCATAAGATTTGGCTACTCGCATAAACATATCCTGAAATTTTTCTCCAGGAAGTAAATAACGATCAATAAGGGTGGCCTTCCCAAACTCGGTAAGGTTTTTATCTCTATTGTATTCCGGTTTAAAACTTAGGGGTTCTTTTTTAGTTTTAGTTATTTTTTGCTTTTTAGACTCTAGTGATAGCACATTTAATGTGGAACTTGATGATGTCATAATAATTTCCTACCCTTAATATAATTAATTTAAAACACAATATATAGTAATAAAAGTCAATTTAATGTCAACAACTTGTGTTAAAAGATTTTGGCGTGCCCGGAGAGAGTCGAACTCCCAACCTTCTGATTCGTAGTCAGATGCTCTATCCAATTAAGCTACGGGCACAATTTTTTACTTTTATTAATATTATACAAGAATTAAAAAAAAAAAAATTTACAATTTAAAATTTAGATATTAATTTTTTTTTATTTATTTTGGATTTTTAATAGGTTATATGTAATTATTATTAAAATTCGAATTGTTAACAATAATATTAATCATTGCGTAGTGTAATTATAATGAAAAACAGATATATCAAATATATAGTACTCTCTCTCTCTTTTTCAACTTTCTCATGTACTGGAGTTCAAGAATATGTATTTCCATCTCTTTCGGATGAAGAAGTTGTCGCTCCTCCAGCACTTGAAGAAGTTCCACAGACAATTGAAACTGTTCAACAGGATCAAAATTTAAGTCAAGAAATCCCACCTTCTCAGTATGCCCCTCCTCCAATAGCTCAACCTGAAGTTGCATATGATACAGGACCTACTGGTACATTTGTTGGTGGTAAAATAAATCAATTTCGTGCCGACCTTTCAAGCATCCAAAATGCAATATCCTCTCACAATAATGACTTCCTTAGGTTTAAAGACCTAGTCGATGAGCAAACTTCTGTTTATCAAGGTTTGTCGAGTGCGATTAGATCTAGACTACAGATTGGAACAACTCCTGGAAACCCAATTCTTGTTGGCCAATGGAACGATGCTCAAAGGGCACTTGAAGATATTCAAAACAATGTTAACAACCTTCAGATTGTTAATAACAGAGTAACTGCAGATGCCGCATTAATTACTCACTTAAAAAATGCAATCGATTCAAGCTTTTTCATATCNGGTGCAATTGACGAAGACCANAATCAACTCAAGGTTCTAAACGANGANGTNCANAGAACTGCTGTTTTGTATCAAAGATTAATGGATGAACTGGAACAAAAAATATCTAGNGAAATCGTAATTCTNAATGATGAAAGAGAATACATGAAGCAGCTTGCTGAAGATGTTGAGGTTGGAAAATTTGGNGGTCGAGTAACNGCACCGCCTACTGGTTCNAAGAAAACNTCAGAAGCCAGTTCCNCTTCCCAGCCAGAAAAACCCAAAGTTGCNCCTTTAAACTATGATAACGCNATCTTAGTTATAAAGTTTGATGACACNAACTTTGATTNTTCAACCGCTNTATTTGAATCAATTTCTGGTGCTTTAGANCAAATGCCATCCGCCAGTTTTGAAGTTGTTGCNGTTAGCCCGTCAGGAGGAGCAACNTTTTCTGATCAAGCTCGAATCAGAGCTTCTGAGGTTTTTAATAAAATCATCGAAATGGGAGTTCCGTCGGAACGCCTATCTCTTACCTCCTCCAACAGTTCATCAGCCAGAGCTGAAGAAGTTCATATCTACCTCAAAAATTAGCGATTTAACTAATTATTCCTTTAACAATTCCAATTTTTCTTTTTATCTTCAAATTGTCTATCAATCGAATGCCACTAATATCAGCAGATATAAATATTCTGGCATTGCTTGGTTTTTCATCTAATGTCGAAAGATCCTTATCTTTAAGTATTTCTAAATAATTTACTTTTTCAAATCCAGCCTTTAGGATTTTAATTTTGTAATAATCAATTCGATTAGGAATAATGCCAGCATTAATTATTTCCTCACAAATTTTTTTTAAAGATTCGTATAAAATCGATGCAAGTTTTCTTTTATTATTACTCATTAAAGAATTTCTAGAAGATAAAGCCAGGCCATCCATATCTCTAATTGTTGGTAAAACTATGACCTTAGTTGAAAGAAAAAAGTCTTTAATTACTTGCTTGATGATTAGAATTTGTTGGAAATCTTTCTCACCAAGAATTATTTTATTTGGTTTAATTAATCTTAAAAACTTTAAAATAATTGTTGCAACTCCTTCAAAATGTCCAGTCCTGTCAATGCCACAGAGTTTCTCAGAGATTTTATTAACTTTTACAATTGATAAATTTGAACTAACAAAGTTTTTTGGGGGTAAAAAAATCAAGTCAACTTTATTTTTTTTAAGTATATCTAGATCATCTTTTAGAGTCCTAGGATAAGATTCAAAATCTCTTTTTTTTTCAAATTGTAAAGGATTTATAAAAATACTTACTACTACAAAATCTTTTTTTTTCTTTGCATTTTCAACAAGACTTAAGTGTCCCTTATGTAAATTACCTAAAGTAGGAATAAAACAAATCTTTTTTTTAAAATTTATATCCTCAATAATTTTTCTTAAACTTACGATATTCTTTACAATCATATTAATTATAGTAATTTTTTTTTTGAGGAAATTTTCTACACTTTACGTCTTTTGAATATTCTGAAAAAGTATCATTTATTATTTTTTTTAAACTTATATACTTTTTCAGAAATTTAGACTTAAAATCTGTTAAACCCAATAAATCCTCTGAAACTAAAATCTGTCCATCACATTCTACCGTGGCTCCAATTCCAATGATTGGTACATTTGATCTATGTAATATTTTTTTTACCAATGGCTCAATAGTACATTCCAAAATAATTGCCATTGCCCCAGCCTCCTCTAGATATTTTAGATCTTTAATAATTTGCAGCTTCTCTGATTGTTTTCTTCCAAATACTCTATAACTTCCCTTCAAAGTTTGCGGCTGCATTCCGATATGACCAAATACATTGATATTATTTTTGGTAAGAAACTCAACTATATCTTTAATTTTCTCACCACCTTCAAGTTTTACAGCATCAGCTTTTGCTTTAGATAAAAGAAGTTTAGCATTTTTAAGTGCTTCATGTTTTGAAGTTTCATAAGTTCCAAATGGCATATCAATCACTAAAAAAGATCTTTTGATAGCTTTAGAAACAGCAAGAGAATGATTAACCATCATTTCGAGATCGACTTCTCTTGTAGTTTTTAACCCGTATAATACTGGACCTACTGAGTCACCAACCAAGATTATATCAGCAAACTTGTCGGCAAGTTTTGCCATAGGTTCTGTATATGAGGTTAAACAGACAATAGGCTGTTTTTTTTTATATTTTTGAATAATTTTTTCTTTATTTATTTTCAAATTCTTAACTNTAAAATTTCCATGTTATTAGAAAATAAACTTACTATACTTTTTATATGATTAAAAAAATAAATTTTTTTATTGTNTTAATTCTGATTTCCAATGATTTGCTTGCTGATAAATTAAATCAATCAATTGAACCTGAGCCATCTTCAGTATTTTCAGATTCTGATAGGAAAAATGCATATGGTGATGATTTTGTTGTAGTTACTGCTAACAACTATGCCACTGAACTTGGGTTTAAAATTCTAGAACTTGGAGGGTCAGTAATCGATGCTGCGGTTACAATTCAATTAACTCTAGGACTGGTTGAACCTCAATCATCTGGGTTAGGGGGAGGTATGTTTGCAACATATTATGATGCATCCTCTAGGAAAACTTTTAGCTTTGAGGGGAGAGAAACAGCACCAAAAGATATAAACTCAAGTATTTTTTTGGAAGACAATGGAAAACCAAAAAAATTTTTCGATGCAGTCGTTGGAGGGTTGTCTGTGGGAGTGCCGTCGACACTTAAAACTCTAAAACAAATGCATGAAGAATATGGTTTGCTTGAATGGGAAAAGCTTATAGATCCAGTTATTAAGTTTACTGAGGATGGTTTCTTACCCCCTAGAAGACTTTTAAATGCTTTAAAGAAAGATAAGTTTTTTCTAAAAAAAAATTCCAATTCTTCATTTAAGAAAATACTGGAAAACCCTAATACTAAATTTGTAAACAACGATTATGCTGAATCGTTAAAAACTATTTCAAAGAACTACGAAGATTTTTACAGTGGAGAAATTGCTAAAAATATTGTGGTAGAAGTAAGAAACTCTGAAAATCCTGGTAAGCTTTCTTTGAAAGATCTTAAAGATTATAAACCAAAAAAACAACAAGCACTTTGTATGAAGTTAGAGAGTGGATATAAAGTTTGTGGTCCTAACTTACCTTCTTCTGGAACAATATGTATTTTGCAAATATTACAATTGTACGAAGATCTAAAAAACAAAAATATTGAACTGGGTGATATTCTAGAAATTATTAATTTCGTTTATTACGTTAGAGATAAACAACTCGCAGATGATGAATATGAAAAAATTAATTTAAAAAAGTTGCTGTCATTAAATTTCCTCAAGACTGAATTTCAATTATATAAAGAAGAGAGGTCATCAAAAGAGATTGAGAATTTTGATCAAATATTCAACTCTACCAGTCATTTTAGCTTAGTGGATAAATATGGAAACATCCTATCACTTACCTCAAGCATTGAAAGCTCATTTGGTTCAAAAATTATTGTAAATGGTTTTATATTAAATAATCAATTGACTGACTTTTCATTTAAAACAAAAGATCAAAATGGAGAACTTATCAAAAATAGACCGGAGTCAGGGAAAAGACCTTTAAGTTCAATGGCACCACTTATAATTTTTGATAAAAACAATGATTTTATTCTTACAATTGGTTCTCCAGGAGGAAAAGCAATAATATCATATGTAGCAAGAGTATTAATTGATATTTTTTATAATCAAATAGATTCGGCTTCATCTATAAGAAAACCTAATTATATAAAAATTAGAGATAAAACTTTTGTTGAAAATGAAGACTTAAAGAAAAATCTCAAACAAGTCTCCAAAATTAGGAATTTGACAAGTGGACTTGCAATAATTGAAAATACTGAAAATGGATTTAATGGTATTGCAGATTTCAGAAGAGATGGTACTGCAAAAGGAAAATAATTTCTAATTTACAATTATCTAGTATTTGATATAAGANAGTCTGGATTAATTAATATGAAACGAACATTTCAACCAAGCAATAAAGTTAGAAAAAGTAGNCATGGCTTCAGATCCAGAATGTCATCAAATGGTGGAAAAAAAATACTTAACAATAGAAGGCAAAAAGGAAGAAAAACCTTGTCTGCCTAGTAAATTAAACATTTTAAAAAAAAGATCGGATTTCCTTAACTTAAGGAAAAATTGTTTAAGCGTTAAAGGTAGTTCAGTAATCATAAACTTTTCGAAAAAAAAAGGAAACACAAGATTTGGAATAACTGTATCCAAGAAGATTGGTAATGCAGTAAAAAGAAACTATGTAAAAAGGGTCATTAGAGCAGTAGTCAGAAATAATTGGAAGAAATTAGAAAAAGATATAGAACTAGAGATAATTCCAAAAAAAGGTTTTATTGATCTAGATTTTAAATTTATTAATGATGATTTTAATAATATATTGAAGAAAATGAATTTATAATTTATTAAAAAGTCATAAACATTAAAAATTGAGCTTACAACATGGATAACCAAAAGAATTTACTATTAGCAGTCATTTTCTCAATAGTTGTACTAGTCGTATTTGATTTTTTTTTTAATCCTCAAAAAAATATTGAAGAACAAAATCAGGAAAACATTTCTGAATCTTCTGAAGCCCTAGATAGTGATTTACCTACCATTACCAAATCAATTGATAGGCCTAAAATAGGAAAAGAAATCAAACAAGATAGGCTAACATTTTCAGCAAAAAGGATTGAAGGAAGTGTTAATCTTTATGGAGCAACTCTGGACGATCTTATATTGAAAGACTATTTTCAAACAATTAAACGTGAAAAAAACGTAAGAGTTTTAGAACAAGAAAACTCAAATTCACCATATTTTTTGAGAATGGGCTGGGCTTCCACTGACAAATCAATAAATTTACCTAACAAAGATTCATTATGGAGCGCCTCAAAAAAAAAATATTCAGAAGGTGAAAAAATAAATCTTAGATGGAAAAACAAAAACGGACTTGAGTTCATAAGAATAATTTCTTTTGACGATAATTTCATGATAACTGTTGAAGATGAAGTAATAAATAACTCAGGGAAAGCTGTAGAACTAACTAATTTTTCTTATATAAGAAGGAAAAATCACAGACCTCAAAATAAATTTTTCATTCTTCATGAAGGACCATTGGGAGTATTCAATGATACATTAAAAGAAATATCATATGACGACATNGAGGAAACAGAAATTGTAGAATCTTCAAAAAACGGATGGATAGGATATACNGATCATTATTGGCAAGTTGCAATTTTTCCTGATACTCAAGANCCATTCAAAGCACGGTTCAGAAATCTTAAAAAGTTTAAAGATTCAATTCAGATAGATTTCATTAACGAAAATATAAAGAAATTAGAATCTGGTAAAAAACTTAAGATAAAGTCTTATGTTTTTGCNGGAGCNAAAGAGGTNCCNCTGATTGATAATTATATAAAAACTTTAAAAGTAAATAAATTGGATTTGTCGGTAGACTTTGGTTGGTTTTATTTTCTTACAAAACCACTTTTTTATGCTCTACACTTCTTATCATCGTTGGCAAAAAATTTTGGTATTGGAATAATAATCCTGACTATTTTTATAAGANTAATACTTTTTCCTTTAGCAAATAAATCATTTAAATCAATGAATGCAATGAGAATTCTTACACCAGAAATTCAAAGAATTAGGGAAAGGTATAAAGACGATAGAAACAAAATGAATCAAGAAATGTTTGCACTTTATCGAAACAAAAAAATTAACCCAGCTTCAGGATGCTTACCCATTCTTATACAAATTCCAATCTTTTTTGCTCTTTACAAAGTTTTGTTTGTTTCAATTGAGATGAGGCATGCACCTTTCTTTGGCTGGATTAAGGATTTATCTGCACCTGATCCAACAAGTATTTTTAATATGTTTGGTCTTATACCTTGGGATCCTCCTTTATTTCTAACTATTGGTATTTGGCCAATCTTGATGGGGTTAACAATGTATCTTCAACAAAAACTTAACCCACCACCTCCTGATCCAATTCAAGCAAAAATTTTTTTAATGCTTCCATTTATTTTTACTTTTCTTTTAGCTACTTTTCCATCTGGAATGGTTGTCTACTGGACCGTAAACAATGTTTTATCAATAGGACAGCAATACATTCTTCTAAAAAAACAAAAAAAAGAAAAAATATGATTTCCATGGTTGAATAATGGAAGAATTTTGGAGATTTTTTAAAGATGTTCATTCGCCAGACCAACTTCCTGATGACTCAATACCAGAGTTTGTTTTTTGGGGAAGATCAAACGTTGGGAAATCATCCTTGATAAATTTATTGACAAAGAAAAAAATTGCTAAAACCTCAAAAACACCNGGCAGAACAAGATCATTGGTTTTTTTTCAGTATAAAAAAGAATTTAGAATAGTAGATTTTCCAGGTTATGGATTTTCAAAAATAAGTAAAAAAAAAGAAGAAGACTTAGATCATCTTATAAATATATATCTTACAAAAAGAACTAACTATAAAGAACTCTTTCTTCTTATAGATTCACGTCATGGTATAAAACCTATTGATGAATCAATCTCAGANAGCCTAATAGTTAAAACTNATAAAAANATAAATATAATTTTTACAAAGCAAGATAAATTAAAATCATCAGAAAGAAAAAATCAGGTTATACATTTTAAAAACAGACAAATTTATAAAAAAATTTTTCATACTAGTATTAATGATGTGAATGGTTTAATAGTATTAAAAAAATTTCTATTTAAATCTTTTAAAGAGTAGCACTTGACTAAAATTTCCAAAAACTCAGCTATTGATTGGATGAAAAAGACTTCTATTCTTTCTCAAGCACTCCCATTCATGCAAAAATATTCTGGNAAAAATCTTACAATCAAATTTGGAGGGTCAGCAATGGGAGTAAATCAACTTTATTCAAGTTTTGCAAAAGATATCGTTCTCTTAAAGCAAGTTGGAATTAATCCAATTGTTATACATGGTGGTGGACCCAAAATAAAAACAATGCTCGATAAATTAAAAGTTCAGAGTAAATTCGTTAATGGTTTAAGGGTTACTAATAAAGAAACTATGAACATAGTTGAAATGGTATTATCGGGTTCAATTAACAAAGATATTGTNATGGAAATAAATAAAGAAGGAGGAAGTGCAATAGGTTTATCAGGAAAAGATGCCTTGCTAGCGAGAACAAAAAAGTTAAGNAGAAAAAAATCAGATTCTGATCTTGGTTATGTTGGTATACCTGAGACTATTAATAGTAAATTTTTGAAATGGTGTTTAGAGTCAGATTTTGTTCCAGTAATTTCACCTGTAGGATTTNATAGTAAATTTGAAACTTACAATATAAATGCTGATACGATGGCTGGAAGTATTGCTTCTTCTATTTCATCCAAAAGATTGATTTTACTTACTGATGTTAAAGGAGTATTAGATAAAAAAGGAAACCTTCTTACTCAAATAGAAATATCTGATATAAAAAAATTAATATCTGATGGAACAATCTCTGAAGGAATGATACCAAAAGTACAAACTTGTGTCGAAGCTGTGAAAAAAGGTGTGGATGCNGCAGTTATATTAGATGGAAGATTGCCTCATTCAATATTGCTTGAGATTTTTACTGATCATGGAGTCGGCACATTAATTACAAGATAAACAAACAAATTAATTTTAAAAAAAAAAATACCTGGGTTTTCGATTTAGATAACACGGTTTACTCGCCAAAAAAAGGGATCTTCGAACAAATTGATAACCGAATGAAACTTTTTATTTCACAGAAACTCCATATATCTCAAGATAAAGCATTCAGCTTACAAAAAAAATTTTATAAAACATACGGAACAACTCTTTTTGGCCTAATGAAAAANTATAACCTTAAACCAAACGAGTTTCTAGAATTTGTTCATGATATTGATCTCAGTAATCTAAAAAAAGACCCTAATCTTTTTGAGAATATTCAATCTCTTCCTGGTAATAAGATTATTTATACAAATGGNGACATAGATTATGCAAAAAGAGTTTTAAAGGCATTGGGAATTGATAATTTATTTCATAATATTTTTGATATAAAAAAATCTAACTTTATCCCTAAACCAAAAATCAAGCCATTTGAAAATTTTTTAAAACAAATAAAAATAAAACCAATTAATTGTGTATATTTCGAAGACTTGGAACAAAATCTCAAGTCAGCTTCTGAAATTGGTATAACAACTGTTCATATAAACCCTACTAACAGTGATTTAATAAAAAAACCTTTCATTGATTTTAGATTTAAAACTATAAATCAAGCCTTAGATATGATAAATAATTCCATAAAAAGTTGAGAAAATGTCGGATTTAGAATTAAAAAAAATTGTTGAAGAGTTATGGGATAATAAGGATTCTGTAGATCTTACAAATGAANAAAACTCTGAAAAAATTAAAAAAGTTTTGGATCTACTCGATAGAGGTCAGATCCGTGTTTGTGAGAGAAACAAAAATAAGTGGATTACAAATCAATGGATAAAAAAGGCAATTTTACTTTCATTTAGGATTAATGATAATTCTATATTTTCAAGTGGAATGTCAAATTTAAGAAGAGGACAGTACACNTGGTTTGATAAAGTTAATTTAAAGACTTCTGGTTGGGTCGAGGATGAATGGACAAAAAGAAACTTTCGGTCAGTTCCAGGGTCTATTGTCAGATATTCAGCTCATATTGCTGAAAACGTAGTTTTAATGCCCTGTTTTGTTAATTTGGGAGCATTTGTTGATAAAGGGACTATGGTTGACACCTGGGCAACTGTTGGGTCTTGTGCTCAAATAGGAAAAAATGTACATATTTCTGGAGGAGCAGGAATTGGAGGCGTTTTAGAACCACTTCAAGCAAATCCAGTAATAATTGAAGATGATTGTTTTATAGGAGCCAGATCAGAGGTTGCTGAAGGGGTTATAGTAAAGAAAGGTAGCGTTATTTCAATGGGAGTTTTTATAGGCGCTTCTACAAAAATAGTTGATAGAGAAAGTGGAAAAATTTACTATGGAGAAGTTCCACCATATTCAGTTGTAGTTCCTGGATCAATGAAAGGTTCAAAAGCCTCAAATAAAATAGATGTGAATCTTTACTGTGCAGTTATCGTAAAAACTGTAGATGAAAAAACAAGATCAAAAACCTCTATCAATGAGCTGTTAAGATCCTGATGAATTTATTAGACTTATGTAAAAACNTGGTAAAATTCAAGAGTATCTCACCAAATAGTGCCGGTTCAATCGAATTTCTGTCAAATATATTGAGTAAAAATGCATTCGAATGCCATTTATTAGAATTTGGAGAAAATAAAATTATGAACTTGTATGCNGAATTTACNAATGGTTCTGGTCCAAATGTTTGCTTTGCCGGTCATACCGACGTTGTACCTCCTGGAAATTTAGAAAACTGGAATTCTGATCCCTTTAATCCATTTTTAAAGAATGGTTATATTTATGGAAGGGGCGTATGCGATATGAAATCTGCAATAGCCTCATATATTTTTTCAGTTTTGAAATTCATTAAATATTCAAAAGAAAAGTTTCAAGGCAAACTGTCTCTTATTATTACAGCCGACGAGGAGGGCGATGCAGATTTTGGTACAAAAAAAGTTGTTGAATGGTTAAAAAAAAATAACCGCAATTTAGATTTCTGTATTGTTGGTGAACCAACAAACCCAAATTTTTTAGGAGAAATGGTCAAAATTGGAAGAAGAGGAAGCATTAACGGAGAAATTTTAATNAGGGGTGTTCAAGGTCATGTTGCATACCCAGANAAAGCAACAAATCCTATTGATGGTGTTATAAAAGTTTGTAATGAGTTACAAGTTCCATTCGACAAAGGCACAGAATACTTCCAGCCAAGTAACTTGGTTATTACCTCCATTGATGTAGGTAATAAAATATCTAACATAATACCTAGTGAGGCAAAAATTCAGTTCAATGTAAGGTTTAATGATAATTTTAACTCAAAAGAAATTAAAAAAATCATTGAAAAAAGAATAAGCTCCAAGATTTCAGATTATGAAGTCTCCTTCAAAGTATCAGGAGAATCATTTATAAATAACGCAGATAAACTTACTCAAGCACTAATTACCTCTATAAAAAAAATAGAGAATAAAGATCCTCAGCTAAGTACCAATGGAGGAACTTCCGATGCAAGATTTATTTCAGAACTATGCCCTGTAATTGAATTTGGACTTGTTGGTAAAACAATGCATCAGGCAAATGAAAACTCAAGTATTCGAGATATTGAGAATTTATCGCAAATATATTTTGAATTCTTAAAAAATATTTTTTCAACCAAATAATTAATATTCAATTTTTTCTAAATACAGGCCTGATGGAGGTGCGGTTGGCCCAGCTTTTTTACGATCTTTTTGTTTTATAATGTCTGGTATAATTTCTACATCAAAAACACCTTTACCAACATTTACTAGTGTTCCAACAATTATTCTTACTTGATTGTGCATAAAAGATTTTCCAAAAACTCTGATTTTAATCACATTCTCAAATTTTGAAATCGATATATTTTCAATTGTCCTGACAGATGATTTTGCTTGACAATCNGATGATCTAAATGAGTTGAAATCATGCNTTCCAATCAAATACTTTGCNGCTTTAGAAATTTTTTNAAGGTTTAAATTTACTGGGATAAACCATGCTCTGTCTTCAAGAAAGAATGAGGGTANTTTCCTGTTGAAAATTTTGTATAGATAANTTTTTTTCTTAACNGAAAACCTTGCATGAAATGTTGTTTCAACAAATTCCGAATCAATAATTACAATAGTATCGTTATTCTTTTTTAAAAAATAATTTATTGCATAGCATATTTTTTTTTCTTCAAGCCTATCGTCGTCCAAGTCGAAATGTGCAACTTGTCCCAGTGCATGAACTCCANCATCTGTCCTTCCNGAGACAAAAAGTCTTATNTTTTTTTTATATATCTGAAATAATGCAAGTTCAATTTGTTCTTGAATTGATTTCCCGTTTTCCTGACTTTGCCATCCAACGTANTCACNACCAACATATTCAATTAATAATTTNACCCTCCGCATTACTCAAAAAAAAAGAATTCTTTTTGCAATCCATTAATAAACTGACCTGCAGNCATTTTNTTTTTTTCCTTCTGGCTGAAGTTCTTTAATTTTCAAAAAACCATCTCCACATTTAACTATTAATGACTTGTCAACAAAACCAGGTTTGATATCTAAATTCTGTTTACTTATTAATTCTACTTTTAAAATTTTTACTCTTTTTTTTGTCTCTTGGATCACAGTCCATGCTCCTGGTTTTGGCGAGAATGCTCTAACCTGAGAAAAAATATAACTTACTTTACTGTTCCACTTTATTCGTGTTTCTTTTTTTAATATTTTATTTGCATAAGTTGCTTCATCTTCATTTTGAATTTTTAAGTCATATTTATTCTCGAGAATATTAGTGATAGCATGGATCATAAGTTTTGAACCAAGATCTGATACCTTATTAAAGATTGTTCCAGAGTTATCAGCTGGAGTTATTGGAATTCTTGTCTTTGCCATCACTGGACCNGAATCTAATTTTTCCTCAACTTTCATAATACATACTCCGGTTTCCTCATCATTTTCTAAAATCGCTCTTTGAATTGGTGCTGCCCCCCTCCATCTTGGAAGTAACGATGCATGAACGTTNATTGCAAAATATTTGGGCAAGCTTAATATAAAATTATCNACTAATTTTCCATATGCAACTATAATTATAAAATCAATTTCTTTACTTTTTAAAAACTCCCTGAATTCNTNTTCTTTACAACTTTTNGGAGTCAAAACATNAATTTCCTTTTCCTTTGCCCACTTGGTTACAGGAGAATCAGTTTTAATTTTCCCTCTACCAGACTTTGATGCAGGCTGACTTACAACAAATGAAATTA
>PARN01000020.1 GCA_002711515.1 Rickettsiales bacterium
TATTAGGGGAAGGACAAACACCACTTAATATACCTTTTAAAGATGGTGAGGCATTGTTATCGGAAATTATAATAAAGGATGATGGTAGTATTCTTGCTACCTATGGATTGGACGACACCAAACTTTTAGCAAAAATTCAACTCGCCGACTTTGTAAATGAGCATGGACTACAAAATTTGGGAAACTCTAGATTTGAACAAACAAAAGAAAGTGGTGAACCAACATTTGATGCACCAAAAGAAGGAACATTAGGGAAATTACAGGTTGGGTTCATTGAAACCTCAAATACAGATATAACTGATGAAATTGTAACAATGCTGCGAACACAAAGGGCTTTTAATGGTTGTTCTAAGATTCTTCAGTCTGAAATTGATATTACAAAAAAACTATCTGCTAGATAATGGGAATTTTCCATGAAATAGAGTTTACAATTATTTGTAAATCATCCTTTACATATAAATAACCTTTATCACTAACCATTAAACTATCAGAGATATTCAGTGAAACCTGAATTTTTTTATTATTATTTTGATTTAAATCAAAAAAACCTAATATTTTTTTTAGATATGTTGCACTTTTAAAAATATTTACTTCCATTAGTGGCTTATCTGTGTAAACGCGTAAGAAATCCTTTTTTTTTTTTTCCTCAGATATCTCTAATTTACACCGGCCTTTTGAGATATTCTCAAAACTGCAATCCAATATTATTTTTTGCACATCTATAAGCTCCAAGTTTACGGAGTTAACCGTAAGAGAAACTTGTTTTATTTTTCTCCATTCAATATTTTGTTTATTTACTGACTTCATTTCTAAGTTTTTCTATTATAGATTTCTTGATTTGAGAAATTCTACCAGTGCTTATTTCAAGTATTTCGGAAATTTCATAAACATTAAGTTCTTCTACATAGTATAACTGTGCCACCATCGCTTCTCTCTGATTTAGTACTTTTAGAGCTTCTTTAATTTGATTTTTAAGCTCCTTATCTTGAAGTTCAATTTCTGGGTCTTTTTTCTGGCTTGCATAAAGAATTGAATACTCATCATATGCTTGATCCAGGCTTTGCATATTATTAGCCTCAAATGCTTTTTCCCAGTAATTAAACTCATCGTATGTAAGTTTTAAATTCTTTATTAATTCGTCATTTGTTGGTTCTCTTCCAAGACGTTTTTGTAAATCAAATCGAGATTTATCAAATTCTTGTTTTTTTTTTATAGTTGTTCTACATAAATTTGAATTCTTTCTTAGAAAATCAATTATAGACCCTCTTATCCTTAAATGAGCATATTGTTGAAAATTTACCCCGTCTTTTGGAGAATATTTTTGTGCAGCAAAGACTAAGCCTTCCATACCCTGTTGAATCAAATCCTCAATTTCTACAACTTTTTGTACTCTCCCAAAAATCTGCCATGCAATTTTTTTTACGAGATCTAGATTTTTTTCGATTAACTCATCAATAGAATTTTTTGATTTTTCAGAGTAGTAATTAGCCATTTAAGAATTAGGCTCTTTTTTTAAACTTAGATAAAAAAGTTAGCCCTCCCCATTCATTAACAGGTGTATTATAGATGTTTTTCGCAATTTTTAAAAAACTTTGAGAAATTTCTGATTTAGGTTCTTTAGTCAAAATTGGAACTCTATTAATTATAGACTTTTTAATCTTAGAAGAGTTTTTAATTGAACCTACAAAATGCAAGGATACATCAAGAAATTTAGAGGTAATTGCCCTGAACTTTTCAAATAATTCTTTACCTTGTTCATCCGATTCAACTTGATTGACAACAATACAAAAGTTTTTAAAGCCAGACTTGGAATTAATTGCTTTCATAAGTGCATAAGAATCAATAAAACTTGTTGGTTCACCAACTATCACTAAAATAATTCTGTCACAAGCCATCGCAAAAACAAGAGCATTATCTTCAGCACCTGCAGCAATATCAACTACTAATTTTACATCATTCCTTTTTTCTAAATGATTATCAATTTCATTCAAAATTGAATATCGTTTATTATTATCAACATTTAAGAGGTTACTTTCAGCAGTCCCACCTGAAATCAGATTTATTCCGCTATTGGTTGGAATAACAACTTCCTCGATTTTTTTTTCACCAGATATTACCTCTGCAATTGTTAATTCTGGATTTACACCCAAAAGTACATGAGAGTTTGCCATCCCGAGGTCTGTATCTAGTAAAAAAATATTGGATGCAATTTTTTTTAAAGCAATAGATAAGTTTACTGAAACGGTAGTTTTTCCAACACCGCCCTTACCACTAGTTACAGCAATTGAATCAGACATTATTAAAATTCTCTTTCATGTATTTAGTTAAAGAGTTTTCATTAGCTTCCATTATGGAATCTATAATCACTTTAGTGCCAGTAACTAATCCAATTCTTGCATTATTTAAAGCCAGTGATGAAAATTCTTCTGCTCCAACCCAGCATTCATCAAGCTTTGTCACGGCAATCATTGGTCTAATATTCCCAGCTTTTTTGCAAACTCCATTTATCATATCTGTATTTGAACCACTTTGTACAGTCAATATAGAACAAAATTCAAATGACGGAAATGAATTTTTAATCTCATTGATTTTTTGAATGCTAAAGTTTATGTCTCCCGAAAAATCAAATACATTTATCTTAGTATCATTCGAATCATTTGAGTTAAAATTAAACGATTTGTAGTCACTTATGCTAAAACCTAACATCCTGCTGTAAGATCTCAGTACATCTGAATGCCCGGTGCTGGTATTAGATACATCAATAAAATTTATATTTTTTGTTTGTTTCTTATCTGATAAGAATGAAGCAATTTTAGCAGATAATGTTGACTTTCCTGATCCTGAATTTCCAAAAACAAATATATTTCTAGAACTTAACATTCTTGAAAAATCGTTNGANGAAAGCTTTTTTGCTAACTCTCTAAAAAAAGATATTCTTCCNTCTTCAAGTGATTTNCCGATAAAAGAATAATTTAATTTNTTTATNATTTCAGGTGAAAATCTTTCTTGTCTTAATTTAACNGGTGTAAAATAAGAAAGNTGATCTGAGATTCCTGATTGATCTGTAATAATNACATTATTTATTTCTTTCTTAATAGATTCAAGNTTTTGATTTATTTGCTCAAACATTCTTTTTTGTTTGTGATCCTCTTGNTCATAGTTTTTTGATGGGTTCTTGATGTAAGAAATATTTTTATCTCTCTTAGTTTCTTCNCCATTCATTTGTTTTAAAAATACATTTGAAAAAGTTTTTTTCTGACTAATTTTTCTTTTATGATTTTCTATAATTTCATCATTATCAGAGGCCTCAACTTCTACAACCCCATTATTTTTCTTTGTTGATAATATAATTGCTTTATCACCAAATTCCTCGTTAACAAGATTTATNGCTGATTTGACATCCTTTGCTTTAAACATTTGTGTTTTCATTNTTTGTCTCCTTTTCTTGGGTTGTTATTTTTTCTCCAACAGTTGCAACAACTTTTACTCTTTTATTTTCAGGTAACTCCGTAAAAGAAAGTACCACAACGTCTTCGATATGTTGTCTTAACAATATTGAAAGATCTTTTCTAATGATAGGTGATGTGACAATCACTAACGCTTTATCTTCTGATGATGATTTATCTCCTATTTCGATAATTGATTTTATCATCTCTTTTGCCAAAGAGGGGTCAATAAGCAGACCTTCTGATGAACTCTTTTTTGACATCGTAATNAGCATTTGCTCAAATTCTGGGTTAAATGTAACAATACCCAATGGCTCATTAACATTTGAAATTTTCTGAATTAATAATGAAGAAATAGCCGGTCTCACAGCTTCCGAAAGTTCGTCAGGACTTAATTTTTTGTCAGATAAGTTAGATAATGCCTCTAGAATTTTTTTTAAATCATTAATCGGAACTCTTTCAACTAACAAATTTCTCAGAATAATTGTTAAATGATGTAATGGAACTAATTTTGGTATAACTGATTGAACTAATTGGGGATTAATTTTTGATAAATTATCTAATAATGATTGAACATCGTCCTGACTTAGTAAATCTCCCGCATATTTTAAAAGAATTTGATTTAGGTGTGTACCTATAACTGCTTCAGGATCTACAACCATGTAATGATTTGATTCTGCTTTAGCAACAAGATGCTTTTCAATCCAAAATGCGTCTAAACCAAAAGACGGATCTTTAACTTGAATCCCTTGAATTTTTAATTGAGTTTCTTCGCCTGGCATTGCAAGTTTTCTATCCGCATATATTTTATCCTCTGCTACAATGGTATGGCCAATTTTAATTTGATAAGCATTGGCATCTAGTGACAAATCATCTCTTACTCTAACATTGGGAATTATGAAACCAAGATCTTTTGAAACTTGTTTTCTAATACCAGTTATTTTCGAAATCAATGGACCAGCTGATTTTTTTTCATTCGAATCTACCATCGATATTAAACCATATCCGAGATCTAAGGATATAGAAGCATTGTCTGAAACTTCATCTATATCAATTTTTCCTGGGTTCTCCTCTTCGTCCTCTATTTTAATATTGTCTTTTTTTTCCTCATCTGTTGAATTTTTTGAAGTGTACCAAGCAATAATAGCTGAAAAAATAGCCCCACTTATGAATAGTGTATTGGGCATCCCCGGTACAAGTCCAAAAAGGAGAAGAACTGCGGATACAGGAACCCAGGCTTTTGATAACCCCATCTGATTTGAAATTTGTCCAGCTAAATCATCATTATCCGAAGAAATTCGTGTAACAATTGTGGCAGTAGCCATAGCCAACAATAATGAGGGAATTTGAGCAACTAATCCATCACCAACCGTCAAAATTATGTAAGTTTCAGCAGATTCCCCTAAGGAAAGATCATGATTGACTGAGCCAATTATTAAACCACCAATAATATTAATTACTAATATCAAAATACCTGCTATGGCATCGCCTTTAACAAATTTTGCTGCACCATCCATTGAGCCATAAAATTCCCCCTCCTTAGCTATCTCTTTTCTTCTTTCTTTCGCCTCTTCGCTACTCAGAATTCCAGCATTCAAATCAGCATCAATTGCCATTTGTTTTCCTGGCATCGCATCTAATGTAAATCTTGCAGCTACTTCTGAAACTCTACCGGCACCCTTTGTAATAACGATTAGGTTAATGATCACAAGAATTGCAAAAACAAATAGGCCTACCGCATAACTGCCAGACATTACAAATTCACCAAAAGCTTCGATTATACTACCTGCTGCATCTGAACCTTGATGTCCATTTTTTAGAATAACTCTGGTGGATGCAACATTAAGCCCTAGTCTTAAAACAGTTGCAAATAATAAGACTGTGGGGAAACTAGAGAAATCTAAAGGTCTGAATGTCTGTAATGCAACCATTAGAACCAAAAGAGATACTAATAAATTAGAAGTGAATAGTATATCAAGCATCCATGGACTTAATGGGATCACCATCATGGCAATCAGGACCATAATTCCAATTGGAATGCTAAATGTTCTTACAAAATCAAAAAAACTTTTTTTTTGAAAATATTTTAAGGCTAGTTCCATAGCATCATCCTCAATTTGTCAGATTTTTGACTGCCGAAACTAGCTAAAACAAGCGATTTCAAAATAAAAATACTCATGTCTATTTAGATGCAAGGGCTATGCCATTGTTATAACATGCGGTTTAACTGGGTATATAAATATGGCATAAATTATGCAGTATGAATCACAAAATATATAATTTTAATTTTTTGAAACAGGAAAAGACTATGAACAAAATATTACTTACTTTTATAATTTTACTTACTCAGTCTTGTGCTAGTAATCTTATGGAGACATTTAATCAATCAAAATTTTCAGAAAATACTGAGGACTATTCCGCACCAACTAATCAACTTAACAAAACTAAAGAACTTCTTGATGGTGCATCAATTACATTCCCNACACTGACAGCAACNGGTTATGCTGTTGTATCAANACAACCAGGGCAAAGTACTGAACAAAAAAGGTTAATGGCTATAAGAGCAGCTAGAATGTCTGCAATGAGAGAACTTGCAGAACAAATTCACGGTCTNAAGGTTGACAGTAACACCACTGTNATAGATCTTATGGTNCAAAATGATACTTTCAGAGGTATTGTTTCTGGNGTAATTAGAGGTGCAAGAACGGTAAGAATTAATCCAACTGGTTCTGACACCTACGAAACGGTTCTTGAAATTGATCAAGATATGGTTGCATATCTATTTAGACAAGCTCAAACTTTATAAGCTGGCAGGATAAAATTGAAAAGAATNATTTACAGTAAGGTTGATCTTTTAGTTAAAGAATTAATAGTCTTTTTCGTAACTTTATTGTTCCTTTTATTTGGATCAACATTACTGCTTGCAGAGGAATTTTCTCACAAGACAGTTATTACAGAAGGTAGAGCCGTTATCATTGACGGTGATGAGAGTTTAGCCAAAAAAAGAGCTCTGGATGATGCCTTATATCTTGCAAGCCTTCAAGCTGGTGCTAAAGTAGATGGATATTCTAATGTGGCTCAAAATACTTCTCTGAATGAAAATTTACTTGTTAGAACTGCATCAACAATAAAAGATTTTGTAATTCTTGAACAAAAGAAAGTTAAAACACACTTCGTTGTAAAAATTAAAGCCTTTTTGGTTAGTATTAATGATATGATGAATTGCAATCAAAGAGAGGTAATAAATTTAGGTTATTATAGACCTAATTTCATTGTTTCTAGTAAATTACCCCCNTACAGNCAAAAACTTCCTTTTGTTATTTCTCAAAATATTTTTCAAAACCTACAGAATTTTGAGGGTCTCAATGTCAGAGATATGACGGGAACACAGTTTGATCCAGAATCATTATTTGCAAAACCAATAGGCCTTGATTACGAGGCTTTAGTCGAAGGGAAAGCTGATGTACTGAGANATGGAGAGTTTGGTTTACATACACTTATTGACATCAGTTCAGGNAACGGAAGGTTAACAAGATTCTCCAAGGAATTAGTTGTTGATATGGTTTTAAAAATTTATGATGGATCAAATTATAAACTTGTTGATTCAATGAACTATTCCTTTTCAATTTTTTTAGGAAACGATACAGGTTATAAGAATATTGATGCATTTTACAACGTCCCTTATGATAAAATTACCAACTTCATTTCGAAAAGTCTTTCAAAATTGCAGTTTAGAGTTATGGACCAACTTAAATGTTATCCTCTAGAAGCTGAAATAGCATTGATTAATGATCAATTAACAGTACCACTTGGTTCTGATCAAGGTTTGAAGAGTGGAAGAGTAGGATTTATTTCTAATAGTAACCCTAATGTTTCAATGAATGACTGGGTTGTAGTTACAGTCAGTGATGCAAAAAAAAATTCCTCTACTCTTGAAATTTTAAACCCATTAAATAAAAAAGAGGATATAAACGGTAAAATAATAAGATTTATGAATTAGGTGAAAAATGAAAATAATTTTTTTAATATGTATTTTAACACTTGGGAAATTTAATTTTTTAGAATCTAATGAACCATTTGTGGTTCTTGAATATCAAGCTAAAAGTCTCCAAGATTCGGGAGAAAAATTTAATAGTAATAACAAATTTCTAAAAAATAGAAATTATTCAACTTCTCATAAAGTTAAGTCTGGTGAATCTCTGAGCGGAATTATAAATAAGTATTATGGAAAAACAGGACTTAATATGAGGATTGTTGAGGTATCACTTATTGAAATAAATCGACATGCATTCGTTAGAAAAAACCCAAACTTTCTATATGCAGGAAAAAAATTAAAAATACCATCTATCAATGAAATAAAAAACTTAGTTATGAACAAATCTAGCACTAGTCGGGTAAATACCGGTAGAAGTGGTCACATATATTTTTATGGAAACTAGAAAATGAAAATTCCCTTAATATTCATTATCTCTTTACTCTTTTTTGGGCATTTAAATTCAAAGTCCATAAATGGAGCCGAGTTAGAACAAAAAGTCTCTGATTGGCTCATAAACAAAAATCAAAAACCACATATTAAAATTCTTTCTGAATTAAAATATCCTTTTTGTAATGATGATAATCTTCTATTTTCTGATATTTCAGGAACATTTAAACTAATTAAAGTTACATGTACTGGGGAAAATAAATGGAGTTTCATAACTAGGAATAAAAAGAATATCAAGAAAGAGTTGTCTGCTAATAATAATGAATCCAAGGTACTTGTACTAAAAAGTTCTAAGAAAAGTGGAAGTATCATTAGAGAAGATGACATAATAATAATTAAGAAAAAGATCGGTAATAAATCTGATCTAATAGTAGAAAAAAAGGACATCATTGGAAAAAAATTAAAAAACTCTATGTCGTCTAATAGACCGCTTCATTACTCAAACATTCAAAAAGACTGGTTAATTGAGAAAAATAGTAATATTATTATAGAAAATGTTATAGGAAATATAGTAATTAAAGAAGAAGGTATCGCTTTAGAAAATGCTGATTTCAGAGAAAAAATCCAAGTAAAAAATCTCAAAAGTGGTAAGATTATCCAAGGTTTTGTTAAAAATGAAAAAAAAGTTGTTTTAAAAACTAAACAATTTTGAATCAAGGACGTTATATATATAAAGTAAGGAAAATATTATGATTGACCAAATTAAAAATAAATTAAATAATCTTAGCAGTTCAGGGAATAATGCAGAGAGAGCTGTATCTAAGAAACCTAATGTCAAAGTTGACAAAGTTGGTCTTTCAAAACCCGAAGTTGACATTGATAAAGGCAGAGTAACTCAGTTCGTTAGTAAGGAGAGAATTAAAGAAATGTCAAAAGAGCCACCCATTGACCAAGAGTCAACCTCTAGGATAAAAAATGCTATTGCCAATGGCTCTTACCCAATAGATCTTGATAAAATTGCAGATGCCTTATTTGACGCATACAAAGAAATGAAAGATTAATTTAATAATCGGTTAATGGAAAATGAGATTGATTCTATGATTGAACTTCTTAATGAAGTCTCAAAAACAGACGATGCTGAAAAAATTGCAAATCTAGAAATAAAAATTAAGACTCTATCACAAAATATTGTTTCAAATCTCTCAAAAGCGAAAGAAGATAAATTGACTTTCAGTCAGGACAAACTAAGCAAATTATCAAAATTGATTGAAATTATTTCTGATAATAATGAAAAACGACAAAAAACTTTTTTGGATTTTAAAAAATTTTTAGAAAATAGAAAAATTAATTAAAGTTGTGGAAAAACATATATAACCCTAGAATAAAAATATGAATTTCCTGAGCAATCTTTTGGAAGATAATCTTTACCAGAATCTTAGCTATATCATAATTTTCTTTTTTATAATTTCAGTATTAGCTATTTGCTTTTCTTTTTATTATGACTTTTCAAGAAATAAAAAAAATGAAAGAAAATTAAATATTCTTGAAAGAGCCATAAAAGATTTGATTGAAGAGTTTAGATCAAATGAGCTATCATTGTCAGAACAAAAAAAAATTTTACAGGATTATAAGTATACGCTTGAACGATTAGACCAAGAAATATCAAGGTTAGCTGATTCATCTAAAGGTGAATCAAACATTACTAACGCCATTAGAATGGCAAACGAAGGACGCTCTCTTTCTGAAATATCTGAATTAACTGGGATGACAAAAGAAGAAATTGAGCCAATAATAAAGTTTCATGGAAAATAAATTACATTTTGAATGTAAAATTCTCACACTTTACTTTGGATATTATATTATTTAAATTTACTTCAAGAATACTTGTTTTTTTGTCGATTTTTACAAAAATATTTGGGTCACTTCTTTGAATTGTCATATATTCGTCACTATTCTCAATTATTTCCATTTTAAAAGCTCCATCATTAATCTCTATATCAACTAACTCACCAGGTTTGTAATTTTTAATAAATATTTGCTTTAACTTAAGTTGGTTTTTACCACACTCATAGGTTTCATATTTGAATCGCGTAAAAAGGTTATCACATGATAAAATAAATAAAAACAAAGATAGTTTTAAAAAGTAATTTTTATTGATCACCCTCGCCTACTTTCTCTTTATGTAATTCGAGTAAATCTTTTTTTTCTTTCTCACCATCCTTTGATTCCGATTCATTATTGGTTTCGTCACTTTGTTTTGTAGTTTCTGCTTTATTTTCTTCAGTTAACTCAACTTTAGCATNCTGATTATTTTCCTCATCATTAGTATNGTTGTTTTGAGTTTNNTTAATATCTCCTTTATTTTCCGANTTGTTNTCGTCTTTTTGAACGTTNTCTGAATCTAAGTCTGTTTTTTTAGAATTTAAATTTTCGTCTGACTNAGAATCCTTNACTTTTTNGCNTTCTTTATTTTCAGNAGCTTCTAAATCTTTTTTAATTTCGGCTTTAATAGGCTCAGATTCTTCGATTTTACTTTTTTCGGAACCAGAACTTGTTTTTTCAACTTTATTTTCTTCTTCTTTGGNNTCTATTTCAGATTTTGAATCATTTGATTTAGTTTCTTCACTTTTTTCTAAGTCTTTTTTATCAGTGTTATCATCACTTGTTTCCTTCTTTATTGGCTCAGAATTTTCTTTTTTATCTATTGGAGCAGCACCATCGATATTTTCCTCAACTATCTCAGCCTTTTTTACTTCAACAAGTTTTTGACCGTCACTTTCCTTTACATCCAGTATAACCCCTTTATCNATCTGTTTTCCATTTACCTCTCCAGTTTCAATCATTTTGACTCTTATCCATTTGTCTTCGTTTTTCTCATTTTTTTCAGGTATTTTTTCCTCTTNTTTGATTTTAGGCTTGTTATCTTTTTTTATTTTTACCTTGCTTTCATACAAAAGTTCTATCTTCGATCTTATTATCTTTACTCGAGCTGCCAGTGCGCCAAGTCTNGTAATCTCATCCATTTGTTCATTAAGTAACTTTTTTATAACTGTATTAACTTCGTCTAGAGATTTATCTCCAATCTTATCTATNATCTTATCTCTTNCCTTTATANCTTCAGGATCCAACTCCGTATTNAATGTATTTTTATCGTCCATAANACAATACCTTTCTTTTGGCATTCAATTTGCAAATTCTAAACCAAAAACATTAAAAAATAAAAAAAATGACAGATAGTATTAAACAACAATTTGAAGTTTACAGCAACGCNTTAGGCCTTAGAAANAANAGAAATGAAATCTTAGCTTCAAATATTGCTAATGCTGCAACACCGAACTTTAAGGCTAGAGATGTGAATTTTGAAGTTGAATTGGCTAGAGCTCTTAAGGTTGGTCCTTTAAAAACTTCCAGTGAAGGTCACATGGCAGTTGCCCACAAAAATCTACCAAACAAGATTCAATATAGGCAATCATTAAATCCTTCTATGGACGGAAATACAGTAGAACTATCTGTTGAACAAATGGAATTCGCAGAGAATTCAATAAGGTATCAAACAACATTAAATTTTATTAATTCAAAACTATCTGGATTAATGAGTGCTATTAGAGGTGAATAATGGATATTAAGAATATTTATCATATTGCTCAAAGAGCTATGGGTGCACAAATGGTGAGATTAAATGCAGTAGCAAGTAACTTGGCTAATGCNGACAATATTGCTAGCAATCCGAAAGATGCCTACAAACCAATCAAACCTGTTTTTGAAACAAAATATTTTGATCTAATAAGAAAAAAAGGAATTTCAACAGTTGATGCAGTAACCGTTGAAAGAATGGATATTGATCCAATAAAAGTTTTCAAACCAGGACACCCAATGGCAGACGAAAACGGTTTTATTTACNGAGCTCCAGTAAATATCGAAGAAGAGTATGTCGATATGTTGGAAGCGTCNAGACAATACCAAAACAACGTAGAAATGCTTTCTACAATTAAAGCATTAATGCTTAAAACAGCTAACCTAGGAAAATAATTTGGAGCAAACATGACAGAAATATCAAAATCATCTGAACAATCATTAAATAATATTCTAAATAAACTTGGAGTAAAAACTCAAGACCAAGCACAAAAACCGACTAATAAAAATAATCTTGGTCAGGAAGACTTTCTTAAATTGATGACAACACAACTTCAAAATCAAGATCCATTTGCTCCAATGGATAATGGTGATTTTATTGCTCAAATGGCTCAATTTTCAACAGTTACTGGAATTAAAGAAATTAATAATAATTTATCAACTCTTGGTTCNAAGCTTGAACCAAACAGAGTTGCAACTGCTGCTCAATTCCTTGGTCATTCTGTTTTGGTTCCTGGAGTTGTTGCCAGTCCCGATGATAAGGGTGAAATTCATGGCGTTGTTGATCTNCCAAACTTTTCAAATGATGTGGGTCTGACATTTACNAACCAAAGCGGTGAAATTGTTCACTCAATAAATCTAGGAACACAAGAAAANGGTTTAGTAGGATTCAGCTGGGAAGATATTCCAGACGAAATCAAAAAAAANAAAACAAGATTAACTATCCAAGCNTATGCCGGAAATGGTGAGGCAAGCGATGGTCTTACAACAGCGGTTTACAACAAAGTAATTGCAGCATCTGCACCAAAACATAGTGAAGATGTNATTTTAGANACGCGAGATTATGGCGAAATTTCAGCATCTGAAGCAATTAAATTTAAATCAAATGATTAATTAACAATAGAGGAGAAATAATATGTCATTTTACACAGCACTAACTGGATTAAACGGAGCTCAATCTGATATTTCCGCAACGTCCAACAATATTGCGAACGTTAACACGACCGGTTTTAAAAGATCGAGAGCAGAATTNGGTGATATCTTTGCTACTTCACCATTACAGAATGCATCTTCCTCTATTGGTTCAGGTACAATTCTTAAAAGTGTAAAACAGCAGTTTACTCAGGGTAACATCACCTCCTCTCTAAACGTTTTAGATTTAGCTATTTCAGGGCAAGGTTTCTTCTCGCTAAAACCCTCGCTAACATCAGGACAAACTGTTTACACACGAAATGGTTCATTTAATGTAAACAATGATAGATATGTTACCGATTCATCTGGTCAGTTTCTGTTAACATTTCCAGTTAACGCCGATGGATCTGTTACGGCAAAAGATTTAACTAGTGCGATTCCNCTACAACTTCCAGTTACTTCGGGAACGCCNAAAGCAACAACACAAATTGATTTGGGAGTGAATGTTTCCGCAACAAGTGATGTTATTACGGACAATCCGCAATTTGCAAGTGGTTACGTTTTTAATCCTAACGACCCCACTACTTTTAANAACTCAACATCAATTACAATCTTTGATGATTTGGGTAATCCAACTATTGCAACAATATTTTTTATANGAACTCANGCAGCATCTGCAGCNGACCCTACNAANAAATTTGAAACACGATTNGTTATNAATGATACAGTNATNGAACCTGATCTTGTTAAAGCNGTTAATGANACAAAACAACCAATTTTTATTGANCGNTTTGGTCANCAAACNACNAAAGTTCCNGATGATAACTATTTCTTGGAAGGAAAAGGNTCNNCTTTNTTNAAGCAAGATGATCTTGNAGACTTTNGTTGANTCNACACCAGCAAANGTAACNGGTGAATCTAGTGGNTTTGATTTTGGTGAGGAAGGCGANAAAACNGTNACNATCGTTACNGACCCAGTNCAATTNAAATCNACTGTNGAAAGTGGNAANACNGGTTCAGGTATTTTTTGGGGNACCAANTTTATGACNGTGAATGTTGATAATGGTGACCAACCAGTAAATATTGATATTCGTCCTGGTTCTTATAATGCAGCACAACTCTCAACAGAAATTCAAAGAGCAATAAATGCTGCGTATGGTGATGATAAAAAAATTCAAGTTGTTCAGAATGTAGATGATACACTCACAATCGACTTGCTCAAACTCAATGCCGATGGAACTTCAACAGGACTTACAACTCCTATAAGTGTTGATCTTTTGACTGATTCATATGTTTCTACTCTTGAGGGTATTACACTTACAGGTGCATCACCTGACTTTACAAGAGATCAATTTTTAGCTCATACCCAAGCAAGATTGAACGATGCATTGAATAATTATGCAGTAACTGCGTCTACAGATGTTGTAAGTAATGCAGCTTCAATTGGTGTTCAAAACAGTTTATTTGCTGAATATACTGGTGGAACTATGACCGGTATTTTGGAGCATAACCAGGCTTTTAAAATTACAAGAGCAAATGCAACTACCGATGCAAATGGAGCAATTACTGCAATTACAGATGAAGAGAAATTTTTAACTCATTCGTACTTTGGTAAAAGCCCACAACTTCATGTTTATGATGAAGCCGATACAATGGATGATGGTACTTCTGGAAATATGATTGAATATGATCAATCAGAAAATACAGTTAAATTTTATTTTGGAGCAAGTGACCCTGGCTTAACAGTCAATGAGAAAATAAGGGCTATAGGTTTGTTTGATAATTCAGCAACTGATACAACAAATTCTGCTTTTTTTAATGGTAGAGAATTTACTGTGATTAGAGCTGCCCAAGATTCAGGCAATCAGTACTTTGTTGAGTGTAGCACTTCTGGTATGAATTTCCCTGATGCAGACTTTAATATTGGTGCAACTGGGAACGAGGGTAAAATTTATAGTGAACTCTCAACAAGTGTTGAAGCTTCTTTTCAGGGTGCCAGTAATGTATTCAAGGGTGCGGATGTAAACTTTAGCAATAAAAAAGTGGTTCTAAGAGAAATAGGAACTGCCAACAAGCATACATATACAAATAAAATGGTTGATGATTCAGGTGTTGCAAGAGCACATGCTANTGTTAGTGTTGGAGATCCAATCTTTGGAATTCATAGTGCAGAATTCGATATTAANGGTTCTGCTTTTGCGATAAATACGAGTCAAGTTTTAGGACTTGGATCTGATGCAGCTTCATTAGATTCAACAATCACTGGGTCAGATAATATGGCAACCAACTGGGTCGATGTNCAAGATCCCCCAATTGAAGTTTCATACGATGTTTTAAATCAAAGACTTCAGTTTGAAATTGATAGAAATATTTTAGGAACGGGTACAAATAGTAACTTTAATAGTTTTAAAATTTTTGGAGCATCCACTGCAACGGCTACAAATAATTTAGGTATCCCAACGTCTGACGATACTACCGAAACANTGATTAGAGGTGGAGAGAAATTTTCAGCTGCAACTTTTGTAGCTGACGGAGCTGAAATTCAGTTAAACGATAAGCGTTTTGGAATTAAAGTTAATTATAATAGTGAATTAAAATCATTTGAATTTAGTAGTGGAACAACAGGAGAAACTATCGCTGCTAATGGAGCAATTGGAGTAACNACTGCACAGACAGCATCAGATATTGCTGTAGGTCGCTACCTTCTTTCAGCAACAGATGGTTCTNTAACTGATGCAACAGATTTTTTTGGAGGAGATAATGGTCTTCTTGGAGTTGGAAAAACAAAAACTAATGCAGTAAAGACAGAAGCGAAAGGTCTAGCTGCACTCCCAGCAATAGCAGTTGGAGCTTCTGCTACTGAAGATTTAACTCAAGTATTTAGGCTTAGTAACCAAAACAACGAAAATATTTTTAACGTCTCAGTTAATGGTGTACCAGGNATTATTGAAATTCCTCAAGGTTTTTATGTGGGAACNACACTAGCAGAGGCTCTNCAAGAAAGAATGAACCAAATTGAGGGTGATACTGGTGTTGTAGGTGGTGGAATTACNGTTTCTTACAATTCATCTACTAACAATTTCACTTTTACAAACGGAACAACTGGAAGAGACTCCACAATTAAAGTTCGTGGCGCAGGTAAGTTTGGCTTAGACAATGTTGANCTGGGTGTAGGAACAGTTCCACAGATTTTTAACTTAACACAAGCAACTAACTCAGAAGGATTAGCTTTATTTGTTGACGCAAATGGCAATAAAGTAACCACACCTCCTGCTAACGATGTTGATGGTTATTTTCCACTCTTTATTGATGAAGGAGAACTGACCTTTGATAAATCTGGAAGAATTGTGAGCCCAAAACAAGGTGTTCATTATGAAAAGCAAGAAGCTGGATTTAGTATCGATCTTGATATCGACTTCACAAAATCTACACAGTTAGCTCAGCCATTCTCAGTTAATACAGTAAACCAGGATGGTTTTACATCTGGAAGGTTAGATGGTCTAGAAATTGATTCTTCTGGAACAGTTCGAGCTAACTACACAAATGGGCAGAATAATCCTTTAGGTAAGATTGTTTTAGCAAACTTTAATAACCAAAATGGTCTGAAACAAATTGGTAACTCTACTTATGTTGAAACAGCTGTTTCAGGTACTGCAACAGTTGGAGAAGCAGGCGCAGAGGGTTTTGGAACTGTACTTTCAGGTTCACTTGAAAGATCAAATGTTGATATTACAGAGGAACTGGTAAACTTAATTACAGCTCAAAGAAACTTTCAAGCAAATGCAAAATCAATTGAAACAACAGCAGCAACAACTCAAGCTATTGTAAACATCAGAATGTAGTCGATGAAGATCAAAGGAGTTTATAATGGATAGGATGTCACAAACAGCACTGAATAGTATGAAAATGCTAATGGAGAATCAAATAGCTACTGCACACAATTTAGCTAATTTGAATACCCCTGGGTTCAGACAAGATGTGATTACTGACTTTAGTTCTATTTATATGAATAGAGAAAATGGTTTAGAACCTAGAATTGTTACAGCTAGAGAGGTCGGGAAATTCAGTGTTGAACAAGGTGCACTTGATAGCACACAGAACCCAATGGACGTAGCAATTAACAATAATGGTTATTTCGTCATTCAACCAAAAAACGGAGGCAACCCTGCATTATCACGTAGAGGGGATTTTCAGGTTAATGAAAACGGNNANTTGCTTGATGGAGCTGGNAATNNNGTCCTNGATGCCGGTTTNCAACCNATTNNNATTCCTGCATTTAGANATATAAATATANCTTCTCAAGGTGAAATTTTGATTGANGCACTTGGTGCGGAACCTGGTGAACTTCCAGTAAATNTTGGAGNAATAGGCACATTGGTGCCAGAAGAAGGAGCTAAATTAAAAAAAACCTTAGATGGCCATATTAGATATGAAACAATTGTCAATGAAGAAGGTATTGAAGAAATTATTCCGATCGAACCAAATCAACAGGCTAAATTAATGTCAGGGTTTCTTGAGAAAAGTAATGTAAATGCAATTGAAGAGATGGTAAATACTATTGATCAAATGAGAAAGTTTGAAATGCATGTTAAAATGATTCAAATGACAGAGGAGTTAGACGCTGCTGGTACTAGTATGATGAGAATGCCTGGCCTTTAATCAAAAATCAATGATTCACCATGTTTGAGTATTTTAAATGAATTGCTATCAACATTATATTTCTTAAGAAATTTTTTTAGTTTTTTTGGTGGATCGTCAACTGGTTCATAACTAAGAATAAAAGTTCCCCAATGCATTGCGACACCAAGCCCTGCCTCTAAATCTAAAAAAGTTTGTACTGCTTCTTCTGGGTTTAAATGGTTATTTTTCATTATTTTCCTTGGCTCATAAGCACCAATTGGAATAGCTACAATATCAGGCGAACCAAGTTTATTTTTAATATCTAAAAAATCTTTTGTGTAACCTGTATCTCCCAAATGAAGAAATTTCCTATCTTTAGACTCAAACCACCAACCACCCCAAAGAGATTTGTTTCTATCAAATAAAGTTCTTTTAGACCAATGTTTTACTGGTGTAAAATAAACCTTTGTTTTTTTTATTTCTATTGATTCCCACCAGTCAAATTCTTTAACATTCTGTATACCATATTGTCTTAAATAATGCTTGTCACCCAACGGAACCAAAAAAAATACACTTGGGTTCTTATCTTCGATAAATTTCAAAGACTTAATATCTAAATGGTCGTAATGGTTATGGCTTATAGCAACGACATCTATCTTTGGAAGATTTTCTCTATTAAATATTGAAGGAACATATCTTTTTGGCCCAAGAAAGGATAAAGGTGAAGCACGTTCTGTAAAATGAGGATCTATTAAAATATTTAGATCTTGGTTTTGGTAAAAAAAAGATGAGTGCCCTAACCATGTTAAAGTTGTTCTGGACTCTTCATAAATTATTTTATTTATATGCAGAACAGAAAAATTTTTCTTTTTTGGAGGTAAAAAAACACTATTAAAAAAAAAACTTAAATAATCACCAGTTCCTGGTTTGTTTTCACTAAGGTAATTGTTGACATACTCACCTTTTTCATTCATTTTTGCGATCTTACTTTTTCTTTTTTCACCAGACGCACAAGAAGAAATTGAGATTAAAATTATAAAAATTTTAATTAGGTTTATCATTTATGTATATTTTCATTTGCATTCTATCGGCTTTTTGTTGGGCTACCTTTGATCTAACAAGAAAACTTTCCTTAAAATTCATTAATCCAAAAATATTATTGCTGTTATTTTCAACAGTCCAGTTAATTGTTTTTACGACGTGGATACTTACATCTGACTTTTCAATTAATCTTCCTAATTATTATCTTCCTGGGACTATTTTGATTGCAGTTGGGATTTTTTCTTCAATTTTATTTCTAAAAGCAATAAATGATTCTCAACTTAGTTTGACAATACCTCTTCTGTCATTTTCGCCAGTATTTAGTTCAATTTTTGCTTTTTTATTTTTAGGTGAAAGACTAAGTCATATTCAGTATATTGGGGTTATATTTATTTTTATTGGTACACTTTCACTTTATGCAAAAGAACTGACAGTTAATTCTTTTTTATCAAGTATTTTGATTATAATAAATGATTCTAGTGCCAGATTAATGTTAGGTGTTTCTCTTATGTGGAGCATAACACCTGTGTTAGATAAAATTTGTCTTCAGTATAGTACAATAAATATACACGGTTTTTTGCAATCGCTCGGTACATCTATTCTTTTACTATTAATATTAGGAAGAACATTTAAAAAAGGTCTCACAAAACTAAAGAAAAAAGAAATCAAATTAATTTCGATTACTATAATGGTTGGAACCATGGCGACAATATTACAATTATATGCAATTATCTTTAACTATGTCCCAATAATGGAGTCTATTAAAAGGTCAGTAGGTCAATTTTCGTCTGTAATTATTGGAAACTTATTTTTCAATGAACCAATTACATTACAGAAAATTTTTGGAGTTTTTCTTCTTACCACTGGTGTGACATTTGTAATCTTTCAAATTTGATTCCTATTTCAATTTCTTTGGTCAAGAAAAACTTTAGTATTCTGATTAAAACCATTGAAGTTTGTATTTAACATCTTTGAGTAAGCACCCACCTCGAATATTTCAATTAAATCTCCTTCCTGAATACAGCTTGGAAGAAAGAAAGGGCCTTTCATGAAATCATCTGAAGCACAAGTAGGACCAAAAAAACTAAATGGTAATAATTTTGATGTTTTGTTAACCTCTCGTAGAAGCTTAACGGGATATCTAAAACCATAGTATCCTGCATTATTCAACGAACCATATATTCCATCATTAATAAAAAGCTTTCGCCCTTTTCTTAAATCTACCCTTACAACTAGTGACATGCAGTCTGAGACGATTGCCCTACCCGGCTCGGCCACCAACTTAAGATTTTTATCTGTATTAGATATTTCTCGAAATCTGGTATTTATAATATCAAAATAATTCTTTAAGGATGGGGGATTCATGCCTGAATAATTTGAGGGAAAACCTCCACCAATACTCAAAAACTTTATTTTAATGTCACATTTTTTGGTTAATTCAGAATATTTTTTAAAACCTAACTCATAAGCTTTCGGATTAGTACACTGAGAACCTGGATGAAAAGTTATACCTAAATTTTTTGAAAATTTTTTCATTTGTTTCAAAAGCTTAATAGCTTCTGAGTCANTGACTCCGTATTTTTTGTTAAGTGGAATTTTAGAAAAGCTATTGGGTATTGCTAATCTAAGAAATAAAACCAGATCATCTGCAAAAAAAGTTTCTTGATTAATTTTCTTTAATTCAACTTCATTATCAACGACGAAGTGTTTTACATTATATTTGAAATAGGCTCTGGAAATAGCATATCTAGGTTTGATAGGGTTCATAAAGAATATTTTTGAATCTGGAAACAAATTTCTTAATAATTTAATTTCATCAATTGATGAAGCATCAAAAGAGTTAATTCCTAACTCATAAAGCAGTTCTAAAAGGAATTTTGAGGAATTACATTTAGTAGAATAAATGATCTTCCCTTTGAAGTTGTTAANAAAATATTTGACTTTTTTCCTGAGAACTTGTGGTCTGAACAAATAGAAAGAATCTTTTACTTNTTTTAAATTAATTTGTTTTAGATTTTTCATACAACAGAAATTTGAAAGTAAANAATCACATTACTAAAAAATTTTTGAATTTAATAATTCTTTTTTTTAAAAAAAAACTTATAATCAATAAATGCTTAGAATAAATGATTTAACGCCCAACTTTGATGCTGAAACAACGCAAGGAAAAATAAATTTCTATGATTGGCTTGAAAACTCATGGTGTGTTCTTTTTTCTCATCCAAAAAATTTTACACCTGTTTGTACAACAGAATTAGGATATATGGCNAAAATAGAAGAAGAATTTAAAAAAAGGAATTGTAAAATAATTGGATTAAGCTTNGATTCACTTGAAGATCACCATTTATGGGCCAAAGATATCGAAGAAACCCAAGGTGCNAAGGTTAATTACCCAATGATTTCAGATGAAGACTTATCTATTGCTAAACTCTTTAACATGCTCCCAGCCGGAGAAACTAATGATGGTCAAAGAACTGCAATGACAAATGCAACAGTCAGATCAATTTTTTTAATTGANCCTGATAAAAAAATCAGAATGACNCTTACCTATCCAATGACTACAGGTAGAAATTTTGATGAAATAATTAGNGTCTTGGATTCTGTNCAATTAACAACAAAACAAAAAGTTGCAACCCCCGCTAATTGGAAGCAAAANGACGAGGTAATTGTTATTCCTGCNGTTTCAGATGATGAGGCTAAGGAACTTTTTGGAGATATANGAAAAGTTAAACCTTACCTCAGATATACTAAGNTTGACTAATAGATTTAGAACATTTCTTAGAACAATATTTCACCTTATCCCAGTTATTTTTCCATTTTTTTCTCCAGTTAAACTCTTTTTGACAAGTAAAACATACTTTAGAGGGAAGGAAGCTTTTTTTCATTTTCTAATTGTTTTTTATTTTTTTTAAATAGAATTTTCGAAGCTACTGTATAGAATTTTTTAAAGAAGAAAAAAATTATAGGTTGCTTTATAATTTTTTCTAAAAATCTATAACGAGGAAGGTTCTTCCAGATTATTAAGAATGCTTCCGCTCCTTCAATAATTCTTTTACCCTCAACAACGTGAATCTTTTTTATTAATTGTTCATAAGATTTTGACGTCAATTTTTGAGCTTCAAGATTATTTGTAATATCAATCCATTCGATCCTAGAGTCAGATTGTTTTTTATAATGATTTATCTCTGCTCGACAAATGCTACAAGAGTTATTGAAAAATACTTTAATTGTCATTGGTATTTTTTTCTATAAAGTTATTAGCGGCTGCAAAAATTTTTTCTTTTCTATCTTCTTTCATTTTATCCAAAATTCTTACCATCATACTTAGTCTTGGGTTTGATAGAAAAAATTTTTTGTTTTTTTTAATAAATTGCCAATAAAGACCATCCATAACATCGCACCATGCCCCCTTTTTAAAATCCATCATTTTTAGAAAGTAGGCAGAACCACATATGTATGGTTTTGTTGAAAAAATACCTCCATCACTAAACAAACCCATACCATAAACATTAGGAACCATAACCCATTCTGAAGAATCTATAAACATTTCCATAAACCATGTGTAAACAAATTTTGGATGAATCTCACATAGATTCATTATATTTGCAAGGATCATTAATCTTTCAATGTGATGAGTCCATCCATATTTTATTGAATTTTTTATTGAAAAATCAAGAGGTTCTAAGCCAGTGGTGCCTTCATACCATGAAGATTTTAAATTTCTTTGATGATTAAAAAAATTTTTATCAGAAAGATCTTTCTCATAGTTTTGATAAATACCCCTCATAAATTCTCTCCAACCAATAATTTGACGAACATATCCCTCTAATGAATTTAATTTGACTTTATTTTGTTTTTTTTCAACTAACGACAATATCTCATTTGGTGTTATCAAACCCGAATTTATAAAAGGACTTAAAGCAGAATGAAAAAGAATATGATCTCTCTTATCAACAGCATCCTCATAATCTCCGAATAAAACAAGTTTTTTGTCTACAAAATTCTTTAAACATAATTGAGCACATTTTCTTGTGGTACCAATCCAAAAGGTATCTAAATCACCCGGGTGATCTTTAAATTTATTTTCAATGATAACTTTTAATTCTTTTGTATGAGAAGTCTGTTTGAATAAATATTGCTTTGGTAGTTCGATTTCTTTAGGGAGTTTCTTTCTATTTTCTTCATCAAAACTCCATTTACCTCCAACTGGCTTATCATCTGAATCAACCAAAATTTTATATTTAATCCTTTGTCTTTTATAAAAACTTGCCATAAAAGGTTTTTTTACTTCCGATAGATAAATCTTAAATTCCTCCCTAGATGATAAAAACATCGGGGATTTAATGAAATTTATACTCACTGATTTTTCCAATTTCTCAATAAATTTACTTTCAAAAGGTTTATCTTCTATCTCGAAAACCGAAACTTCTTTTATATTTCTAATTTTGACTTCATCTAAAATCTTGTCCATATATTCAGTAGTAGCGTCGTCTTCATCAATCTTTTTATAAACCACCTCAAAAGAATGTGATACTAACTCATCGTAAAATGAGCGCATTGCTGATAGGAAAAAGAGAATTTTATGTTTATGATGTTTTTCATATGTACATAGTCCAATATCCTCACAGATAAAAAAAATATGATCCTTCTTGAATTTTTGTAAATGTTTTATGTCAAATAATTGGTTTCCAAGGATTACAAATAATTTTTTTGTCATTCTATTTATCCTTTTTTAATAAAGCAAAGATATCTAATGCTTTTTCTCTTGATTCTTTTATGTTGACTATAGGAAATGGGTAATCAATTCCTAGTTTAAAATTTACTTTTTGTGATAATTCCTCTGGTATCTCCCATGGACAGTGAAGAAATTTAATAGGCAAATTTTTAATCTCAGGAATATATTCTTTTACATAATCCCCGTTTGGATCGAATCGTTGTCCTTGAGTAACTGGATTAAAGATTCTGAAATATGGAGCTGCATCTGCACCTGTACCAGCTACCCACTGCCAACTTGCAGAATTACTTGCAGAATCAGCATCAAATAGGCAATCCCAAAACCAGCTTTCACCATTTTTCCAGTGATTTAGTAAATTTTTAACTAAAAATGATCCCACAATCATTCTCACCCTATTATGCATGTACCCAGTTTTCCATAATTCCCTCATGCCAGCATCAATTATTGGATACCCAGTTCTTCCTGAGGACCATTTTTCTAAATATTCAGGATTATTTTCCCATTTAAATTTATCGAATTTAGATTGCAAATTTTTTTCTGTNATTTGAGGAAAATGATAAAGAAGATAATAAGAAAACTCTCTCCATCCTAACTCACTTTTGAATACNTCTACATCTTCGAGACTTAAGTCTTTTGCTTTATTTTTGTCAACATTGTACCATATTGTATTGGGAGATATTTGCCCCCAATGTATATAAGGTGATAATTTAGAGACGTTATTTTTGGAAGGGTAGTTTCTTCCTTCTTGATAGCCGTTGATTCCTTTAAGCATAAAATTGTCAAGAATTTCTTCTGCAAATTCTTCTCCAATTTTCCAGTAGGATTCAGGTTTAGATTTCCAATTTTTATCTGGTAACAACTTAAGTGAGTCAATAGNACATTCAGACTTTCTGTCTGATATTCTATTAATTTTTTCCGTTAACGGTTTTCGAGGGGGAGAGCNTNATAAACATCCCCTNTTGTAAAAAGGGGTGAAAACCTTGTATGGAGTCCCGTCATTTTTTAAAACTTCCCAAGGCTCCCATAACAAAGATCCATTGAAGGATTTTACGTTACTTATTGATTTTTTCAGAAAATCTTTAATTAAGCTATCTCTTTTAATTTCTTCAGATTCATAACACCTATTCCAGGATACTGCNTGAATGTCAAATTCTTGTATTAANTTTTTGAATATATCTAAAGCTTTGTCACTGAATAGATTGAGTTTTCCAGACAATTGNACATTTAGATATTTAATAGAATGGTGAAGCCAAACTCTGCTGGCAGAGCCAATCCTTCTTTTTTTATGATTTTCGTCATTAATGTAGATGAATAATATGGGGTAATTAAATTGTGATAAAAAATTGATAGAAGGGTTATCGTTCAATCTTAGGTCTCTTCTAAACCAATGTATACAGATTTTTTCCTTCATAAATAATAGTTTCAAATGTTATTATAAAATTGATAAGTATTATTTGGAGTTAATAAAAATGATTTCAACATTAAGAACGATCTTAGAAGTATTTTATCTTGTTTCAATACTTTTATTAGTTAAACATTACATACATTTGTTTAGGAATGTTGTAAAGCTTAGGAGAGAAAATAAGCAATCAATTGGATCAACAAGGGGGAAATTAGAACGAGCAATTAGAGCTCACGCAAATTTTTGTGAAACTGCTCCTATCTCAATTATTTTATCCCTATTTCTCTATTTTCATAATTATCTATTTTTTGCCTTTCCCTCAGTTATTTTATTATTAGTTGGTAGAAAAATTCATTCTGATGCTATTTCCAACGTTGATGAGGATTTAGACATGAGAGTGAAGGGGATGAAGCTTACGCTCTATTCGATTTATCTTTCATGCTTGGGTATCATCTTCCACTTATTTCAAATGCTTTATTATTTTATTAAGCTGAAATATTCATAAAATACCACAATTCTACTACATTTTGGCGGAGAGGAAGGGATTCGAACCCTCGATAGGTGTTACCACCTATAACGGTTTAGCAAACCGTCGCCTTCAGCCACTCGGCCACCTCTCCCAGTTTATTTAACAAGATTTTTCCTCAATAAATCATTGACCATTTTTGGGTTAGCTTGTCCTTTTGATTCTTTCATAACCTGTCCAACAAAAAATCCAAAAAGTTTGTCTTTTCCAGATTGATAATCAACAACCATTTTTGAGTTTTTATTCAAAACAGACTTCACTAATTCTTCAATTTCATTTGCATTTGTAATTTGCTCAATGCCCTTTTCTTTTAAAAAATCTTTTGCAGTTTTTTTTGTTTCCAAATACTCTTCAAAAATTTCTTTACCTTGTCTATTTGAAATACTTCCATTTTCTATTAAATCTAAAAGCTCTCCAATTTTACCTGTTGATATACCTGATTCAGACAATTCGATATTTTTCTTTTTAAGATAAGAAAATAATTCACCTGTTAACCAGCTAATAACTAATTTTGTTTGTCTTGATTTAACTAATTCTTCAAAATAGTTTGCAATGAATTTATCACTAACTAATATTTCAGCATCATAATTTTTCATACCATACTTTTCTACGAATCTAGATTTTTTTTTATCTGGCAACTCTGGCATCATGCCTTTAAGTTTTTTGATTTTTTCATCCGAAATTATAAGTGGAGGAAGATCAGGATCAGGAAAATATCTATAGTCATGAGATTCTTCTTTACCCCTCATTGTTCTAGTTTCACCAATATTTGGATCAAAAAGCCTTGTTTCCTGTGTAATGGAAAGACCTTTTTCAAGTAATTCTACTTGCCTATGAGATTCGTATTCTATTGCCTGCTGAATGAATTTGATAGAATTTACATTTTTTATCTCACATCTTGTTCCTAATTCCTCGCCAATTTTTCTCACTGAAACATTAACATCCGCTCTCATATTTCCCTTTTCCATATTACCATCACAACTACCAACATACCTGAGAATTGACCTCAGTTTTTTTATATATTCTGCTACCTCCTCTGGGCTCCTTAAATCTGGTTCGGAAACTATTTCCATAAGTGCACATCCTGAACGGTTCAAATCAATGAAAGAATTTTTAGAATCTTGATCATGTATACTTTTTCCAGCATCTTGTTCTAAATGTAATCTTGTAATCCCAACCTTTTTCTGTCCATCATTAGTTTCAATCATCAAGAAACCTTTTCCAACGATTGGTTTCTCAAATTGAGAAATTTGATAACCTTGAGGTAAATCAGGATAAAAGTAGTTTTTTCTATCAAAGATTGAAAAGTTATTAATTTCGGCATTAAGACTTAAACCTGTTAAAATTGCTTGATCAATACAATATTCGTTTATAACAGGAAGAGCACCTGGCATTCCAGAATCAACCAATTCTACCTGTGAATTTGGTTCAGCTCCCCAATCTGTGGATGCCTTTGAAAATAATTTGGAATTTGACTTAATTTGTGCGTGCACTTCTAAACCCAAAATTACTTCCCATTTATTTGTTTTTCCTTCGACTAAATAAGACATCTAAAAACCTCTAAAATCCTCAATCACTTTTCCACCAGCTAAAACACTCAACTCATCAAAAGGTTTTCCTATAAGTTGAAGACCAATTGGGAGATTGTTTTCATTGACTCCACCAGGTACCGAGATTGCAGGAAGCCCTGCCAGGCTTGCCGGAACAGTAAGAACATCGTTTAGGTACATTTCAATTGGATCATCTTGTTTTTCACCAATGCCAAATGCAACGTTTGGTGTGGTTGGTGTTAGAATCAAATCGCATTTATTAAATGCATTTTCAAAATCATTATATATCAGTTTTCTCACTTTTAATGCTTTTAGATAATAAGCATCGTAATAACCAGCCGATAGTACATATGTACCAATCATAAGTCTCCTTTTAACTTCTTCTCCAAAACCTTTGGCACGTGTTAATTCATATAAATCAACTAAATCGTCACTATGCTCACGATACCCATACCTAATACCGTCATATCTTGCTAAATTAGCTGATGCCTCTGCTGGAGCTATGATATAATAAGTTGGCAATGCAAACTCAGTATGAGGCAATTCTATGTCAATTATGTCTGCACCTAACTCCTTGAACCATTTCATTGATTTTTCTAAACATTCTTTTACCTCAGAGTTCAATCCGTCAATTAAATATTCTTTTGGTAGTCCTATTTTTAATTTTTTTACATCAACTGAATTATATTTTGAAAAATCGGGGATTTCTTTTCCAGAACTAGTTGAATCTTTAGAGTCTTTGCTACTCATTGCTTGTATCATTAATGCAGCATCATTGATACTTTTGGTTAATGGTCCAGCCTGATCAAGCGAGGAAGCAAAAGCAATCATACCAAATC
>PARN01000021.1 GCA_002711515.1 Rickettsiales bacterium
CCAAGTGATGAAAATGAACTTTGCAACTGCATAGCTACATCTACTCAGATTAATGATAAACCATGCGCTTTCAGGTACCCAAGGGGAGAAGGTGTTGGTGTAAAAATAAATGAAAAACCTGAACCATGGGAGATTGGAAAAGGAAAAATAATAAGAAAAGGGAGCAAAGTATGCATTCTCTCTCTTGGAACGAGATTAAAAGATTCAATGATGGCCTCAGAAATATTAGCATCTTATGGGCTATCAACAACAGTCGTTGATGCACGATTTGCCAAACCAATTGATCAACTGCTCATTACACAATTAGCAAGAGATCATGAAGTTCTTGTTAGTGTTGAAGAGGGCTCTATTGGCGGTTTTTCAGCTCAAGTAATGTCATTCCTGACAAAGTCCGGAGCATTAGACAAAGGTTTAAAGTTCAGGCCTATATTCTTTCCTGATATCTTCATTAATCACGGCAAACCTGACCAGCAAAATATTGAGTGTGGTGTTGACTCAGAGAGTATTGTCAGAAATGTTCTTGGAGCTCTTGGAATTGCTGCACCAGCAAAATTCTCACTAGAAAGAGCTTAAAAAGAATAACCTTCAATTTTTTATCTAGCTAATGTCACTGAGCGATCAATTATTTGTAGAAAATAAGGTTAAGAACTCAGGTACATCTTTTTATTGGGGAATGAAACTTCTTGATAAAAATAAAAAAAGAGCGATGTTTGCAATTTATGCATTCTGCAGAGAAGTAGACGACATTGCTGATAAAGAAGGGCCAAAAAAACTTAAAGAAAAGAAACTTCAAATTTGGAAAAAAAAAATAAATCTCCTATACCAAAATAAATCACCAAGCACGAGTATACTAAGAGAGCTATCGTTTGCGATTGATAACTACAATTTAGAAAAAAAAGATTTATATTCGGTAATTGAAGGGATGATAATGGACGTAAGAGAAAAGATTCAATTTCCATCTAAAAAAAAATTAAATAAATATTGTTATAGAGTAGCTGTTTCTGTAGGTTTNTTATCNATCAAAGTTTTTGGTTTAAACTCAAAGTTTTCCAAAGACTATGCNTTCTCACTTGGAATGGCTTTTCAGTTAACAAATATTGTAAGAGATTTTAGTGAAGATTTAGAAATAGAAAGATGTTATTTGCCATCTGAAATTTTAAAAAAATATGGTATTAAAAAAGAAATTTCTGTTATAAATAAGAANCCATCGCTCCAAAATGTTCTTCAAGAAGTACTNAAAGAAGCACTTAGATACTTTAAAAAATCTGATCAATTGTCAAAAAAATTAAATGAAAAACAAATCATAGCCTCGGAAATTATGAAGTTTTTTTACAAAGCATTACATAAAAAAATGTATAATAAAAAAGTAGATTTAACAAGAAAAGTTAGATTAAATCTTTTAGATAAATTTCAAATTTTTCTAAAATTTTTAGTGAGGTAAATATTATCAAAAAGAAATTATATATTATTGGAGCAGGTCTCTCGGGACTTTCATCAGCAGTCTCAGCTGTAAAAGAAAATATTGATTTTGAAATATTTGAGTCNGCNAAATTTGCTGGAGGNCGTTGTAGATCNTTCTTTGACAAAAAAACTAATATAGAAATTGATAATGGTAATCATCTGGTTTTTAATGCTAATGATAATTTCTTAAAGTTCTGCAAAGACATAAATTCATTTAATTCTCTAAAATTTATACCCCCAAGCTTTGATTTTTACGATTACAGATCAAAAGAAAAATGGAATTTAAGCTTAAGAAAAAATTTAATTAAGAATCTATTTTTTGGAAGAATAAGNATGATTCCTAACTCAAAATTGGTTGATTACTTGTCTATATTAAAGTTTTTATTTGTAAAAGAGAATAACACAGTTTTTGATGTAGTTGGTAAATCTGAGATTTACAAAACATTTTGGGAACCCTTAACTATTGGNGTTTTAAATACTGATCCNAGGAATGCTTCAGCCAAAGTNCTTTCNAATGTTCTAAAAAAAACCTTTTTCAAAGGCGAAAAATATTGCTGGATCATTCAACCAAAAATAAATTGGAATGATTCTTTGATAAAACCATCAATTGATCTGATAGAAAAAAAAGGNAATGAAATTAANTTTAATTGTTTACTGAGAAAAGTAATAATAAANAAAAATAAAATCACGAAGTTGATTTTCAATGATAATGAGATCAATGTAAACGANNGAGATAAAATTATATTNTCACTCCCTCCAAGTAATGTAAATAAGTTGTTGCCAGATATTTATTTGCCGAAAGAATACAACACTATATTAAACGTTCATTTTACAGTATCCAAGCAAAATTTGGATGTATTTAAAATGCCTATCCTTGGATTCATAAATAGTATTTCTGATTGGCTTTTTATAAAACACAATCATATTTCTGTGACAGTAAGTAATGCAAATTCCTTTAACTCAACTGATTCAGATACTATTGCAAATTCAATTTGGAGAGAAATAAGCTCTTACACTAATGAAAATATAAAGTTTCAAAATTTTCAGGTTGTAAGAGAAAAAAAAGCTACATATCACCAATCAATTGAAAATCTAAAAATTATAAAAGCAATTAAACAGATACCAGAAAATTTGTCATTAGCGGGAGACTGGACTCAATATAATTTACCATGTACAATTGAAGCTTCTATTCTTTCAGGAAAAAAAGCAGTTGAATTTTTTTAATAATATATTGAAAAGCAATGCATGACATAAATGAAATATTAAGNCCTTATTCTGAAAAGATAAGCAAAAAACTTAAATCTCAAAATAATTTTAAACTTGATGAAGGGTGCTATGTTTATGANCTTGAGGCAGACACCACNATACCTTCTGAATATATAATGCTTATGCATTTTTTGGGTGAAATAAATTTTTCTTTAGAAAAAAAAATTGCAAATTATATAATTAATCTTCAATCCAAAGATGGAGGATGGCCACTATTTTTTGATGGNGAATCANATCTAAGTGCAACTGTAAAAGCTTATTATGCATTAAAACTTACAGGACTNAAAACCTCAGATCCGATAATGAAAAAAGCTAGAAATTTNATCTTGAAATCTGGAGGAGCTGAAGAAGTGAATGTTTTTACAAAAATTTCTTTAGCATTATTTGGTCAAATTTCATGGAAAGCAGTTCCTTTTATGCCAATCGAAATTATAAGTTTCCCAAGGTGGTTCCCTTTTAANATATATAAAATTTCATANTGGTCACGTACAGTCCTTATTCCACTACTAATTATAATGCATAGNAAACCTTTAGCCAACAATCCAAAGGGTGTTTCCATCTATGAACTTTTTAAAAATCCAAATAAAAAANATATAAAAGTTTCAGAAATCAAAAATGATAAATTNATTTCAAAACTCTTNTTAAAAGCTGATCAAATTTCAAGAATAATTTTTCCGATTATCTTTACTAATAACTTCAAAAATAAATGNATAAAAAAAATCTATAACTGGATTGAATTAAGATTAAATGGTTTAGACGGTTTAGGAGGAATATTTCCAGCTATGGTAAATACCCTTATAGCATTAAATCTTGATGAAAGTGGAAGATTTAAAAATCANATCAGAGTCGCAAAAAAAGCAATTGATAATTTAATTGTCGAAAAGAAAAATAAAGCTTACTGTCAACCCTGTGTTTCACCGATTTGGGATACGGGATGGATGGCACACGTTCTTCTTGAAAGTAATCAAAATGTTGAGGATATTGTTGATTGGTTTCTTAAAAAAGAAATTAAAATCAATGGGGATTGGTCAATGAACAATCAAAAAGCTAAAGCTGGGGGATGGGCTTTCCAATTTAATAACGACTATTATCCAGATGTTGATGATACAGCACTTGTTGGAATGTTTCTTGANAGATACAACAGNCAACATAAAAAAAAGAAAATCAANGATTGTTTAGAAAGAACACGGTCGTGGATTATTGAAATGCAATCTAAAAATGGTGGATGGGGNGCATTTGATATAGATAATAATTTTGATTATCTTAATAACATCCCATTTGCAGATCATGGGGCTCTTCTTGATCCACCAACTGCGGATGTTTCAGCTAGATGTTTGAGTTTCTTAAAACAACAGAATGACTCTAGGAGNATAGATTCTATAAAAAAGGGATTAAGATATCTAATTTCAGAGCAGGAAAAAAATGGTAGTTGGTTTGGAAGATGGGGTACAAATTATATTTATGGAACCTGGTCAGTTTTAAGTGCCTTGAATCTTTTAGACTTTCCTGAAAAAAAAGAAGTAACAATGAAAGCAGTGAATTATCTTAAATCAATGCAAAGAAAAGATGGAGGATGGGGAGAAGATGGTAAGTCTTATTATCCTGGATATGAAAATTTTGCTAAGAAAAGCACTCCCTCACAAACCGCATGGGGCATAATGGGTTTAATTTCTGCAGGAGAATTAAATTGCCCAGAAGTTAAAAAAGGACTCAAATATTTATTAAAATCTAATCTTGATTGGAATGAAGAACTCTACACGGCAGTTGGCTTCCCAAAAGTATTCTATTTAAAATATCATGGGTATGCAAAATATTTCCCTCTTCTTTCGATTTATAAAATTAAAAGTCAACTTANTAAAAACTCATTAAACCCTNCTTTTGGTGTATAAAAAAAAAATTAAAATAGGAATAATTGTTGGATTAGAAAGAGAAAAGAAATTACTCAATAAAACAGATTTTTTAATTGTTGAAGCTGGTTATAATAAAAATGCGATTNGAGCTNCAAAAAAAGTTTTAAAAAATGACGTTGATGTNGTTGTAAGTTTNGGACTTGCTGGATCTATAGATAAGAACTTAAAAAATGGCGAAATTATAATTCCAAGTTTTATTGTCAATCACCAAAAAAAAAAAGGTTTACATCAGAAAAATTTAATAGATTGTTTATTTCAACCCTAAATATTCAGCAAAATTTTAACCAAGGTCTTTACACAAGTAATAAAATAGAGAATCTAAATACCTTAAACAAAACAAATAAAATTAAAAATGTTTCAGCAGTAGATATGGAGTCTTTTTATATTCTTGAGGAATCAAGAAATAAAAAAATTCCATTTTGTTGTATACGCGTAATCTTTGACGACCTAAATTTTAATATCCCAAGGTTTATTGGTAAATCGATTGACGAGGATGGAAAGGTAATCTTCAAAAAGCTTATTAAAGGAATATTAAAANAGCCACAAAANATTGGNTCTTTGTTTGTCATGTTCAAATATTATCTTATAGCCAAGACAAATCTGAAAAAGGTGTCTCGTGCTCTTAGNAATATTAATGGTTAGCCCATACTTTCTTTTTCTTTGTGGATTTCGTTTAGCATTTTTTGAACATGAGAATCAAAAACAAATTCTGGATCTCTAGAATTAGAAAGATCNATTTCTTCTGCCATAGGTCCTTCAGTTTTTGGTCCATTTAGCGCNACATTGATTGCTTTCATTGGACTAGAAAAAACATCTGTAACAGCAGAAGCTTCNTAACCACAGTGAGCCATACAATCAGAGCATTTATCNTAATTTCCAGTTCCATACTTGTCCCAATCTGTGGTTTCCATAAGTTCACTAAAAGAATCAACATAGCCTTCACCAATAAGATAACAAGGCTTTTGCCATCCAAAAATATTTCTGGTTGGATTACCCCATGGTGTACATTTGTAAGATTGGTTACCAGCAAGAAAGTCTAAATAGAGTCCGGAATGACTAAAATCCCATTTTTTAAAATTCTTGGACTTAAATACATTTCTGAAAAATTTCTTTGTATTTGATCTTTTTATGAAATGTTCTTGATCAGGTGCTCTTTCATAAGCAAATCCCGGGGAAATTGTGATTCCATCAACTTTGAGCTCAGTTGTAACGTAATCAAGAAATTCTCTTAAAGAATCTTCNTTCACATTATCAAAAATGGTGCAATTTATGTTACATCTAAATCCAAGAGATTTAGCTTTCTTTATTGCAGAAACNCATCTATCAAAAACTCCATCTTGGCAAACAGATTTATCATGTTCTTCCTTCATTCCGTCTAAATGCACTGACCAAGTGAAATACGGGCTAGGTTTGTAATCGTCCATTTTCTTTTCCATAAGCATTGCATTGGTACAAAGGTAAACGAACTTCTTTCTTTTAATAAGCTCCTCAACAATAATTGGCATTTCCCGATGAATCAAGGGTTCACCACCCGGGATTGAAATAATTGGTGCCCCACACTCCTCTGCAGCTTCTACNCATTGNTCTACNGACAATCTTTGNTCNAGTATTTCTTTTGGATAATCNATCTTTCCACATCCCGCACAGGCCAAATTACACCTGAACAATGGCTCTAACATTAAGACAAGAGGGTATTTATCTCTACCCAAAAGTTTCTGCTTCATTATGTAAGCCCCAACTCTAACTTGTTGAATTATTGGAATTCCCATAAACTATTTACCCATCAATATTATTGTTAATTTGCCATTTCATAGTTTAATAACTCTTTTGGAAGTTTAAAAACAACATTTTCTTCCTTACCAGATAGNTTTTCTATTTGAATAGAAGAGAATGTAGAAATCTTATCAATAACTTCTTTTACTAATTCATCGGGTGTTGAAGCTCCAGATGTAATGCCGACTGATTCAACATTCTCAAACCAATCTAAAGACATGTCATCTGCAGTTTCAATTAGATAAGTATTAACTCCAGACTCTGCCCCAATGTCCTTAAGTCTATTTGAATTTGAACTGTTTCTAGCACCAACAACTAACAATAATTCAACTTCTTTAACTAAATCTCTAACTGCTGATTGACGATTTTGTGTGGCATAACAAATATCTTTTACATCTGGTCCAATAATATTTGGAAATCTATTTTGCAGTGCATTAATAACATCTTTTGTATCATCAACTGACAAGGTTGTTTGACTGACATATGAAAGTTTATCAGGATTTTTAACCTTTAATTTTTTTACATCATCGGTATTTGATACAAGATAAACTGGACCTGAGATTCTCCCCATCGTACCTTCAACTTCTGGGTGACCCTCATGACCAATTAATATCACCTCAAAACCACCCTGTGAATATCGTTGTCCTTCTTTATGTACTTTAGCAACTAGTGGACAGGTAGCATCCAGCACAGGAAGATTTCTGACATTTTTAGCTGTATCTTCGATTTTCTTTGCTACGCCATGTGCGCTAAAAACTGTAACAGCCCCTTCGGGGATCTGATCAAGCTCTTGAACAAAGATGGCACCTTTAGAACTCAAGTTATTTACAACTCTTTTGTTGTGAACAATTTCGTGCCTTACATAGACTGGTGGGCCATAAATTTTTAGAGCACGTTCAACTATTTCTATCGCTCTTTCAACGCCAGCACAGAACCCTCTTGGTTGAGCTAAAACTATCCTTAATGACTTATTTTTTTCTAATGCTTTCATTTATTTATGATATTATTTAAAAAATTAGATTTTGTCCAGTTAACTGCATCTTTTATAGCATTTTTTATATTTCTTGGTCTATAATGAAGTTTCTTTTTTGACTTATCAGAAGAAAAAAACATTTTCTTTTCAGACATTTTAAGACTGTCAATGGTTAATGATGGATTGTAATTTAAGATATACTTTGCAAAGAACTCATTTATAACTGCGAAAAATTGTAAATACCTCGGATTTACTTTGATATTTGTGCTTGAGACATCACCGTAGTATGCAACAAGATCAATAAATTCCTTAAATTTCAAGTTCTCTCCTCCCAAAATATAGTTTTCTCCAATTTTTCCATATTTCAATGCAAGAAAATGTCCCTCAGCCACATCATCTACGTGGACGAAGTTAAGTCCAGTATCAACATAAGCAGGCATCTTTTTTTTCAGAACATCAAGAATGATCTTGCCGGTTGGTGTGGGTTTAATATCGCCAGGTCCAATAGGCGTTGAAGGACTTACAATTATAGATTTCAACTTCTTTTTTTTAATTAAATTTTTGATAACAAGCTCTGCCAAGTATTTTGATTTTTTGTAGTCTCCAATCATTTCATTAAAAGAACCTAAATCAGATTCATCGGAAATTTTGTTATCTTGAATTGATAAAGTTGCTACACTTGAAGTATAAATTAGAAACTTATTTAACTCTATAGCTTTCATGGCTATGTTTTCTGTTCCAAGAACATTTGAAGCATATATATCTGATGGTTTTCTTGACCACAATCTATAATCNGCNGCAACATGAAAGATAATATCGCTATCTAAGATCGCTTCATGGATACTTTCTATATTCCTTATATCTCCGAAAAAAACATTGATTTTTGATAAAATATTGTCGAGATTTTTAAGTTCTGATTTTTTCCTTACAAGTGCATTAACAATATATTTTTTTTTTAAGGCTGACCTTANAATGGCTGAACCTAGAAAACCATTTGCACCTGTTATAAGTATTTTTTTTTTCATTAACTTTATTATAATTTTGATATTTTTAGGTTATAGACATTATCAGTGTATCACTGAATATCCAGTAGTTTTTTTAATTCATTGTCTGTGATCTGAAATATTATTTTTTTTTGATAGAATTATTAAAAGAAAACTGAACTAAAGGTTCTTTTTTTGAATAATATTAGCTCTACTTCTTTATAAATATCTCTCCTAGTCCATTGAGGTTTTTATCACCAACATATCTTGCGAACTTTTCACTATGCTTTGCTAATTTTATTGAATAATTTATTTTTAGATGNCTGTTAAGCATTTTGATGAAACCCAAGTCAAATTCTCCAGATTTCTCAAAATTATTCTTTAAAACTACTCCTAGTTTTGAAATTATTGTACCTCTTTTCATTGATATTCCTGTATTTTCTCCAATATTCTTTAAGACTACCAATGTCCCAGCCACCATATTAAAGCATGAATAATTACCAACATTTCCTTTGACAATCATTAATCCCTTTCTCATAAAGTTACATGAAAAATTACCNAAATTTCCTTCGATCATTATTTCTCCTCCACTCATTCCATGCCTACTATGAAAAGAAGCAGAACCAGCAAAGTCATTTGCATTGCCCTTTACTATAATTAAACCATCCTTCATTCCTGAACCAAGATAATTTTCTACTGAACCATCTATCATTATTTTTCCACTAGTCATTTCATTTCCAATATGAGAACCAAGGTTTGAATTTACTTTTAATAGATCATTTTTCCATTTATATCCCAAATTATTACAAAATTCGTTACATCCAATTATAGAGATTTCATTTATTTTTTTTTTTGATTTTGAAATATTTATTGAAAAAACTTCACACAATCCGATGTTTTTGTTTTTATAAGTTAGTGGAATATCTTTAATAAATTTTTTATTCATATTGATATTATTTAACATACTGATATTTCGTAGATTAAGAATTCCGTTAATTTTCTTTTTTGCTTTTAAAACTAATTTAATCATCGCATAATTTCCTTTAGCTTGAATAAAAAAGGTCCAAGGTTTCCTCCATAATTACCTGCTGAAATTGAAAAAATTTTTTTATCCTTTAAATCTAATATCGATTTTATTCCAACCCTCATTGCAACCTCAATGTCTTTACTGGATAAACCATCAATAACAATTTCTAAAACACAACCAGAGTTTGCACTAATTTTTAGTTTTTTGAGTCCTCTCATAGTTGGACAATATTCAAAATTTGTNGAAGCAATNAATTTTTTATATTTTGAACCTACCTTAGACCCAGACCTAACAATTCCTCCAGGAAAAGGTAATATAATATTTCTAAGTTTCTTCATTTTTGAAACCGCAACCTCTGAAGCTTTGAGAACTGAATCAATATCTTTCCCAACAACTAAGAAATTACCTCCACCAATTGCTTTTTGTTGATAGNCATATTCTTCACATACAAATTCTCCATCCATGACTGGGATTCTCCAAAATCTCNTACCGTTAATAATTTTTGAAATTTGATATCCATCACCAAAATATCTCAGTGATTTTCCTAAATTAATCTTTATATCTCCAGTACTTCCAGAAAATAATGAAGATGTTGGAGTTGTCATAACACATTGCCCCGCACGATTCAAAATTTGTTTTGCCAGTTCTTTTGAGGACATTGAAAATACTAATATTGAAACNCCTGGTCTACCATCAGGAGTATCATTGCTATTTAAAATTTTCTCTATTCCAGCTTCACAACCACATGCAATNACAGACGTTGCAAAACCAGTGAAAGATTCAGCAGCTTTAAGAGCCCAAGTTTTGTTATGTGCTGTAATTATCAATCTCGATGCCTTCATCGGAAATGCTTCAGCAAATGTATCTATAACAATTGTATTATTCTCAACCATTCATTTTAGCTTATTTGATTTAAAATATATGAAGTCGTGAAGTAATTTGAGTCAATTACCTTTTCTAATTTAATTACACCAATACCATCTGATCTTACAATTAATCCTCTCCCATCAATGCCTGGTGTAACGGTTGGAATAAAAATATCAAACTTTTCTTTATTCTCAGAATTTGGGTGACCGATCAAAACATTTTTATTAAAAAAGTTAACACATGGGGTTTTNCTGAAATTTGAAAAATAGATTTGCAAATCAATATATTTTTTTAATTTCACTGTTTTCAACTGATCTGGTTCATATTCTGCACCATTTTCAGTAAAATTTACTGCATTAGGATAACCAGTTTTTGATACACATGAATTAATGAACCCACCAGAGTTATCAGCGCCAAGTAAATTAAAAATTTTCACACTCTTTTTTTTATTGATATTCTTAATAAAATTAAAAATAGAAACTGCAAGATATTGATTAATATTTGNAGAATTTAAAATAAAAACTGGGTATTTTGACTTNTAAAAAATATCAAAAAAATATTTTGTATTTTTTGATTCAACCATTTTGTCAATTTCATGTAAGGTTTTTAAATTATTAAGTAGATTAATCATATTAAGGTTAGACAGTTTTAATGTCTTAAATCTACAGTTCTTTTTTTGGGTTTGGTTTAAAATGAAAAAACAATTTTTCATCTTCTTGGTTTTCCAACCAAGCCTTGATAAGAAAGTTTTACATAATAAATTTTCTTCAATATTTACAAAAATNAGAAGATCAGATCTATTTTTTAATTCNTTAAATGAAGATAAAGATGATCCAAATTTCTGGAATGGAAAAAAAAAGTTATTGATTTGTTCATCATGCATGTGGTTAATCGAATATTTTTTTTTTTCAGCAAANTTTAATACTGATTGAATTGTCTGTTGATCACTACTTAAGCCATTTATGTGACCTTGATTATTATTCTTAAGTAACTCCTTAAAGTGGAAAATAGCATCATTAAGAGTTACATTNGTACCATTGATCATTGGCTTTACGTTTAGATCATAAACGCATTCAGAACGTTTTCCGGTACAACAATCTGTGGATACTAATTTATTGCTAATAAATTCTTTTTGAANATTAGATAAAAAAGTTGAACAAAAAGGGCAATCGCTAGCTTTATTTTTTATTNTATTTAACATACGCGAATTTTGGGTCATCTGGTGTACCCTCTAAGCTTGAATCTGAGTCTTTGGGGTTCCAAAGGATCACCTCATCCATTTTTTTTGCAAGATCAAAATCTAATTGCGTAATACCTTTTTGTCCATGATTCATTAACTTAACTTCCACAAATGCATAGGAAACAACAAGGTCTGGATGGTGCCATGCTGCTTCAGCAAGGTGTCNAATTGTATTTACCACCATTAAAGTNCCCTTCCAACTACTTGTTTTATANGTTTTTCTAATCCACTTTCCATCATAAGTCCAATCATCTAAATCCTCTCTTAAAATATTTTCAATCTCATTTTTTTCAAAAACTTTTATGTTTCCTTTACTCATTCAAACTCTCCAATTAAATTTATTATTAAAAAAAAATAATAATCATATAACTTTATTCTATAATAATGGATTATAAAATTTAAAATAGGTGAAAAAAACATTAATTCTTAATAGTCCTTCAAGAATCCATCTTGGCTTTATTCAACTCGACAAAAGCTCTAGTAGAATATTTGGGAGCTTGGGTCTAACCATAAGTAGTTTTAATAACAATATAATTATTAAGGAAAGTAAAAAATTTAANATTGAGTCCGAAAGTTTAGAAATTTCGAGAAAAGTGACAAAGATATTAAAGTTAATTTCCCAAAAAAAAAAAGTCAAACCAGTTGATATTAATATCAAAAATTTCATACCCACTCACCAAGGTTTTGGTTCAGGAACCCAATTATCCCTCTCAGTTGGATTTTTAATCTCAAAATTAAATAAACTTGGTATGAGTGAAGATGATTTTGCAATATTACTCAATAGGGGGAAAAGATCTGGGATCGGAATTGAATCATTTAAAAATGGTGGATTTATTATAGATCTTGGTAAACAAAAAAATTCTAATAGTTTGCCTCTGAAATTTTTTCGAATGACTTGGCCGCAAGACTGGAAAATAATCCTCTTAATTGATGATGGAGAAAAAATTAGAACCTTCGGAAAAAAAGAAACTGACAAATTTTCTAAGATCATTAGAGTGAGTTCAAAATTTGTAGAAGAAAACTCAAAAGCCGTTCTTATGAATATAATTCCAGGAATATTAGAGAAAAATTTCACTCAATTTNCTGAAGGTATTCAAATTATTCAATCTAACATGTCAAAAATATTTTATGGAAAATCAAATTTATTTGCTAGTTTGAATATTGCAAAAATCTTTCAACACCTCAAGAAAATTGGAATTATCGGATTTGGTCAGTCTTCATGGGGGCCAACTGGATTTGTGTTCTGTAAAAANTCAAAAGAAAGAAATAGGTTGTATAATGAAATAGAAAATTATATTAAACTTAACAACATAAGAAAAATCTCACTTATACGAACTGAAGGAAGAAACAANGGTAAAACCCTCAAAACTAAAAGGAGTTAAATGCAAAAAAAAAATATCCTGCATATGTTCAGCCCGCAACAAAATGTTAGCCCATTTGATGTTAATATGGCATGTGATGCCGGCTATGANCTTGTCATTCCTTACACAAATGTTAATNTAACAGATATAAAAGGATTAGTTCAAGACGCAATTTTCTCAAGATCAGTATCCAATGCCAAGAAAACTGGAGTNTTTATTTGTGGAAAGGACGCCTCATTAGCACTTGACATGATGAATATTGCTAAAGACTCAATGATCCCACCCTTTGAAATATCTGTTTTTCCTGATCCTGCTGGATCTTTTACCACTGCTGCTGCAATGGTTGCTTGTACTGAAAAAACACTAAAAGAAAAATATAACACAAATTTTGAAGGTAAGAATATAGTGATTTANGGAGGCAAAGGAATAGTTGGAGGTATTTCTGCAATAATGTGTGCACAAAATGGTGCAAACTGNAGNATTATTGGGTATGACGGTATACAAAANGTGAAAAAAAAGTCCGAAGAATATAAATCCAGATTTGATGTTGATATCATTCCCAAAGATGGATCTACTGATGAACTAAATGCATCTTACTTGCCGGAAGCTGATATAATATTTTGTGCTGCAAGAGCTGGCACTCAAGTAATTAGTCTGGAACAATTAAAATCNACAAAAGCAATTGTAATTTCAGATGTAAATGCTGTGCCTCCAGCGGGCTTGGAAGGTGTTGGGNTAAANGATGATGATAAAGAACACCCTTGTGGTGCACTTTCAATAGGNCCTCTTACTTCTGGNGATATTAAAGTAAAAACCCAATACAAAATGTTTGAAAAAATGTGTCAAACAGANAANCCACTTTATCTTAATTTTAATGAAGCACTNACNACAGCCAGAGAAATATTAAAGCTNTAAANAACAAAATAATAATACTTAGTACATATTGCGAGGACCTTGCAAGATGGTTCCACCAATCAAAATACGATGTATACGCAATTTGCTTTTATAATAGCTTTAATCTAAAAAAATTTTGTAGACAAATATTTGTTATTAAAAATTTCAATGAGAAGAAAATAATTAGTATTCTGAATAAAATTGATCCATATAAAAAAATGAAAATTTTAGTAGGAAGTGGATTTGCAGAAAAAATTGAAAATATAGATATAGTNTCTAAAAGAGAAAATTTGGGTAATAATATAAATTGTCTTAAAAAAATCAGGAGTTTTTCTTTTTTTAAAAATCTAAAAAAAAATAATATAAAATTTCCCCAAACAACACTTTCAGTTCGAAATAAAGGTGATTGGCTAGTAAAAAATTTTTCATCATACGGAGGAGTCAAAGTTAATTATGTGAAACAAAAAGATAAAAAACTTAATAATGACGAATATTTTCAAAAATTCATTCCAGGAAAACTTGTTTCACTTCAATTTTATAATAATGATCATAAAATCTCAATTATCTCCATATGTGATCAGGTTATTTATGATCAAAACAAGCCATTTGTAATTAAAGGTTTAATTACTAAAAGAGTTAGTAAAAATTTTTTTAAGAAAGTATCAGACCTTACTATTAAATTATCAAAAATTTTTGACCTCAATGGTATTAATAATATTGATATGATCTTGACTCAAAAAAATATTTTTTTATTAGAAGTTAATGCAAGACCCGGGTTAAGTACAAATATAATTTCTAAAAAAATAAAAAATCCATTTCATAAAAAAACCAAAGTAGTTAATCAAACTGACAATTTATTTCATTCAACTACAATACTTTATGCAACCAAAAATATTTTTATTGATAAAAAAAAAATTAAATTTATAAAAAAGTTAAGTTTAAGTAAAAATTTTTCAGAGTTACCAGTGATTGATGAGAAAATTATGAAAAATCAACCGTTCTGTCTTATCCATCTAAAATCAAAGGAAAGAGAAAAACTTCTTAAACTCATACAAAATAAATCAAATTGGGTTCTAAGCCAGTTAGATGATTATAAGAATTAAATATGAAATATAGTATTAACAAGAATGCAAACAGACTCGTCGATTCTCTTATAAAAAACCAAGAAAAACTTAACCTTCTTATTAAAAGAGGTCCTTTGGGTTGCAAGATTGTAGATGCTGGAATTAAAACCGTTGGGAGTATCGAGGCAGGTTTACAAATTTCAGAGATTTGTTTAGGAGGTCTCGGTAAAGTAAATCTCATCCCCTCAGAAAAATATAAGAATTCCTCTTATTTTCTATCAGTTTTTGCATCAAAGCCTGTTTTAGCATGCTTAGGATCTCAATATGCTGGATGGAGCTTGTCTTCTCAAAATTTTTTTTCTCTGGGGTCTGGTCCAGTTAGGTCAATTGCACAAAAAGAAGAAATATTCAAAGAACTAAACTATACGGATAAAGGTAATAAAACCTCAATCATACTTGAAGTAGACCAATATCCTCCAGCTGAGATTGTAAAAAAAATATCTGAGGATACAAAAATAAAATCAAGTGAAATTACATTCATCCTCACACCAACAACCTCTATAGCTGGAAATATACAAGTTGTTGCAAGAGTGCTTGAGGTTGCAATTCATAAAATTCATGAATTAAAGTTTCCCCTTGAAAAAATAGTACATGGAATCGGACACGCTCCTCTCCCTCCCCTTGCAAGAAATTTTGTATCTGGCATGGGAAGAACAAATGACTCAATAATCTATGGTGGAATTGTTCAATTATTTATGAAGGGTTCAGATGTTGAACTAAAAAAACTTGCTAAAGATTTACCGAGTCAAAATTCAAAGGATTACGGCAAACCATTCGAAGCAATTTTTGAAAAATATAAAAGAGATTTTTATAAAATCGATGGACTACTTTTCAGTCCTGCACAAGTAATCATCAACTCATTAGAATCAGGAAAAACTTATTCCTATGGTAAGGTTAATAAAAAANTAATTGAATTGTCATTTTCTTAAAAATGTTCAACGTTGGCATCATTTCGGATTTACATGATTGGCATAGTAAAGAAATAGAGTTTTTCCTCAAGAAAAAAAANTGTAAGGTTACAAAAATAAAATTTGATGATTTAATTTTTAAGTTTGAAAATAAAACTATTTCTTCTCTAAATAATAAGGAAATCAACAAACTAGATGGACTTTGGGTCAGATTTCTAAAATCTGGTTCAACTGAAGAAATAACAACTAGACTAACCATTTTGCATTTATTAGAAGAAATGAAGGTTTACGTTCATAATTCAGCTAATGTTGTAGAAAAAACTGTTGACAAAGTTCGAACCACAGGTTTGTTGGAGTTAAATAATTTAGAATCACCGATTACATTCGTAAGTTTCAAAAATAATTTAAAGGAGTCATTTGTAATCAATGAAAAAAATAAATATCTCTTAAAACCAATTTTTGGTTCGCAAGGCAAGAATATTAAGAAAATTAACAATTTTTCTGAATTTAAAAATATTACTGCTGTTGGAAACGTATTTTATCTTCAAAAATTTCTTGATTCAAAAAAAAATAAACTCTTCTTTGACCTCAGGGTATTAGTAAGTAATCATTCTGTGGTAGGTGCTATGGAAAGATCCTCTGGTAATTTCTTAACAAATGTTTTTCAGGGTTCAANAATAAAAAAAGCNAAAATTGNTGAGANATTAAANAAANTNTGTGAAAANGTTTCNANANTTTTTAACCTAGGTTATGGAGGTATAGATATAAAATTTCATGATAACAAATACTATATTTTGGAAGTAAATAGCATTCCATCTTGGAAAGCCTTACAAAGCTTGTATAAAAAAAATATTTCTAAAATTCTTGTACGTGACTTTGTAGATAGATTAAAAAGATGACTCTGCTTAAGAAAATTTATTTGAAATCGTGCTTTGAGGAACTAGAGATTCTTAAACCAGGAAATCATAGCGTTCAGTCAAAGATTATTGGAATGTATGAATCAAAATTCAAAAGGGCTGCAAAATTATCATCTGACATATTAGTAGATAGAAACTTAACAATTGGCGAATCAATAAACTTTTCAGCGAAAAAGTGTTTTAAAGAATTAGGTGCTAACTATAATCTTGGTATCATTCTGCTTTGTGCTCCGGTACTTAAACTCTCACAAAATCAAATAAAAAACTTTTGTTCAGAGCTTAAGTTTACTCTAACAAATATTTCTGAAAGAGATGGTTTGTTAATACTCCAAGCCATAAAAGAAATGAAACCTGCAGGAATCGAAAACTATGATGGAAAAGGTGACGTAAAACTAGGTGGTAATACTCTTAAGTTCAATGAAGTTATGATCATAGGATCTAATTGGGATAGAATCTCCGGTTGCTATACTAATTCGTATTCTGAGATATTAAATCAAGGTTTACCTCATTTTATCTCACTCAAAAAAAAACTATCATATGAGGATTCGGTAAGCATGCTTTTTCTAAATTATCTTTCAAGAAATTTGGATAGTCATATTTTAAGAAAATGGGGAAAAGAAAAAGCATCAAAAATTATGAATAAAAGTAGACTTATTGAAAAAAGTATGATGAGGGGAAAATTCTGTCGAAAAAGATTATTTGATTTTGATAATTATTTGAAGGTATTTCACTATAATCCAGGAACTTGTGCTGATTTAACCGTTACCACCTTGCTAATAAGTAAAATAAGGGATATATTCAAATTTCCAGTATAATTTTTACTGGTTCTTAATATTAACTAATGGAGGAAAAATGGCAAAAATTACTAAAATGCTAGTTGGTGAATCACTGGTTGGGGATGGAAACGAAGTTGCTCATATTGATTTAATTATCGGTCCTAGAGGAACACCGGCGGAGTCATCATTTGCTAACGCTATGACAAACAACAAAGACGGGTTTACTGCTTTACTTGCNGTTGTAGCACCTAATCTAATGACGAAACCTGCAACTTGTATGTTTAACAAAGTGACAATTAAAGGGGCTAAACAAGCAGTACAAATGTTTGGTCCAGCACAACACGGTGTAGCAAANGCAGTTATGGATTGTGTAGAGGAAGGAACAATCCCTGCAGATGAAGCTGAAAATCTATTCATATCTGTTGGTGTATTTATCCACTGGTTAGCTGAAGATGATAAGAAAATACAAGAATANAANTATACAGCAACAAAAGAGGCCATTGAAAGAGCGGTCTCTGGTGAGCCTAAAGTAAANGATGTCGTAGCAAGCAAAGATTCTGCTGAACATCCTTTTGCAGCCAAGTGAGACTCATCCAACATGAAGCCATCAAATAATGCTGATGGTGGCGGATGGCTTTCAAGGTTGTTCTCTTTTTTCAAGAAATAATTTCTAGGGACTCTACTTAGTCCCTAGATACTTCTGATGTATGATTGTTGAAACCACAACCGAATCCAACCCGATTCTATCCAAGGTTTTTATATCACTTACTGAGGCAATTCCNCCGGCAACAGAACATTTNTTTAGTGGGAAATTATTTAAAATAGCTTTTATTTCCTTAACTGAAACCCCTCTTCCNCCAATATTTTTTAAAAACATAAAAATTAATTTTGACTTTATTTTTTCTTTTTTGATTTTTCTAATCCATTTTTTTTCAAAACCATTGAAATCTATAGAAATACGGCATACACGTTTCCTGAAGAAAACCCTTAAATTGTAATTTTTTAATTTCTCAGTTCCCAAAATTATTTCATAATTNGAAAGATTTTTGTTCTTGAGAAAAAAACAAAAATTATTAACCGAACTTGGATAATCAAAACCAGAATCTATCAAGAATTTTAAATTGGGAAAGGCTTTTAAAATATTTACAATTAGCTTAGAGTTAGATCCAAGATTTTGTATTGCATCTAAATCCGCTATATAAATTGTATTTAAATCAACACGTTTTAAAATAGTATTCAATAATCTTATCGGGTCAGAATAATCTATTGAATTAATTATTAAAGGTTTGTAATTTAGTCTTAATCCTGCATATGCTTTTACTACTAACCCTTTTCTTAAATCTATCGCAAATATAAGTTCCATAATTTATGATCAATGAATTAATTATATTTGAATATTTTACATCACAAGAGAAATTAAATCGTGAACACAAAGAAATTTTTTGTGAAGCTGTTAGTTTGGTTNATTATATTGCAAGAATTTTTGATAGGCACTCTGGTTTCAAGAAAATCTATGTTTTAAGAAATAGTAAATTGGATATCTTGGAAGGCAAAAAAATAAATTTTTGTCTTATAGATAAAAATAATTCTCTAGAAAATTATATGAAATGCTTTAAACCTCTAACAAAGATGATTTTATTGGCTCCTGAAACTAATAAAATATATTTGACCCTGGCAAAGGAAATGCGAAAAAAATTCATGCTACTTAACCCAAACAATGAAACACTGGCAAAGATAACATCAAAAGTCAAAACAGTTGATTTTTTGATCAAAAATAAGNTACCTTGTGTTCCTTTTTTAAAAAATCAAAATAAAAATTCACAAATTATTTCAAAACCAGATTTTGGAGCAGGATCTGATAATATAAATTTTGTTAATGACATTGTGAAACGAAAAGGTTTTTTTTATCAAAAATTTTTTTCTCAAGAAAAGGGAAGTTTATCAATGTTATGTAAAGATGGTAAATCAATACTTTTGTCGTGTAATAAGCAAATTGTAAAAAAAACAAAAAAATCAATTCGACAAATTGGAGTTATTGTCGGGGGCGCTGAGAAGTATAGATGTGAATTAGACATATTATCTAAACTAATTAGTGATATTCTTCCCGGTTTAAATGGTTTCGTAGGTGTAGACATAATTAAATTAGGAGGAAAATGGAATGTTTTGGAAATTAATGGAAGGTTTACTAGCTCACTTCTAGGTATCGAAATTGCTTATGGAGAAAAAATGATCGAGATAATCACAAACTATTATGTAAATAGAATATTATGTAAAAAAACTCCAAAACTTTTAAAAACTAAGACTATATATTTTGATGAACTCGCAAACTAAATTTTTAGGGATAGATATTGGGGGTGCCCATCTAAAAATAATTGGGCTAGACAAAAAAATGAATGTCTCAATTGTAAAATACAAAAGCTGTCCTTTATGGGAAGGTCTAGGAAACCTTAAAAAAGAAATTCAATTAATAAATACAATTAGTAAAGATAAAAATATTAAATGTGGAATAACAATGACAGGAGAACTTTGTGATTTTTTTAAAACTAGGATTGATGGAGCAAAGATCATTCATGAGTTATGTAAAAAAATTAAATTTGAAAAATATTTTTATTCTACATCTGAGGGNTTATCAAAACAAAAAACTCTGAACTTTAATGATATTATTTCAATGAATTGGTATGCAATTGGTGACCTATTAAAAAAAATCGTAAAAGATACAATCATCATTGATTTCGGATCAACCACCACAGACTTTATTTGCATAAAAAATTATAAAATTATGAACACAGGTAGAGATGATTTTTCAAGAATAAATAATCTTGAATTAGTTTATTCTGGTCTTACTAGAACTCCAACTTTTGGAATAACAAGATCAATTAAAATAAAAAATCNTGAATATAGAATAATTCCAGAGTTTTTTTCAGATTCATCAGATGTTTATAGAATTTTAGGTATGATTACAAAAAGCCTTGATATTGATGAGGTTGCNGATAAATCAAAAAAAACAGCTAGGGAAAGTATGGCAAGGCTTGCANGATCATTTGGCTTTGATTTTAAAACTAAGAATAAAAGACTAATTGGAAAACTTGCTCAAAAATTATCTCAGATCCAGATAGAAGAAATTTTAACTAACTTAAACTATTTGTATAATAAATTTCAATACGATAAAGATACTCCAATAATCCTTGCAGGTATTGGCCAAGATGTTTTATACAATAATATGAAGAAAAAATATAATGTATCCATGATCACCCAATACTTGCCTGGGAAAAACACAAAATTGAAACATGTGTCAAGCTATCATGCTCCCGCATTGTGTATTGCTAATTTACTTAGAGATAGTCAGTGAATTAGGGAGGATATTTCTTTCACTTTATTGTTAGAAACTTTTCCTATTCTATTATTATTTTCACAAACCCCTGATCTAAATCCTATAATTCTAGGATTTAATTTGCTTAGAATATTAAGATGCTTTAATTCAAGTTTTCCAGCTAATCCGACTTTAATTCCCAATTTTGTCGACTCTAAAATAAAATTATTCAATAAATTTTCATTACAAATTTCCAACAAATTTTTTGAATTTTTTTTGAATGTATCAAGTAAAATATATTTAAAGCCGAATGATAAAAATCTATCAAGATTATTGAAGGCCCATTCTTTAATTTTGGGAAAATCTACGAATATAACAGGTACCAGAGTTGTTTGAAGATTACATTGAAAGATAATTTTAAAAATTTTTTCTATCTTGTTCTCGTTATTTTCGAAAATCCCAAACTTGATAAAGTCTAAACCTAATTTGTCAAATGAATTTATTTTTTTTACAATTAGGTCATAGTCTTTTAAGTCTCCAAGGGTGGCAGAAATTTTTGTTATTTTACCAAAATTTTTTACAACATTTTTAATATACTTAATTTTCCAAGCTCCCAAAGATCCTTTTACAGGATCCTTCAAATCTAAGATATCAACAAATTCGATTTCAACATCTGAAATCTCTTCTGTTGATTGGAAACTTATGAGAAGTTTAGGTTTTTTATTTCTTTTTATTAATTTCATTTTCAATATGTTTGTTCAATTTCAACCACAATTCTTTTTCGATTCTCCCACCTGTTTTATCAATTGGTTTTGAAAGATAATCTAATTCTTTTTTGAGAATTTTGTTATCGATCATATTTATCCTTGTAGCAAGAATGCAAGCCTCAATTAATGCAAATTGTGCCCTATTAAGACCCTCAAATCTATTATGATTTTTACTATTGATAATTTCACATTTAAAGGTTGGACGAATTTTATTTTTTTGTATCTCTTTCACCACAACTTCATCATGAGAAATTGAATCCTCTAAAAAAAAACCTGAAAGATATTTACATTTTTTTTTTTTAAATTCCTTTTTGCCTAAAATACAATTAACAAAAAATAATGCGTTATTTGTGTAATTGATAACAGCACAATTAGTTGCCTCAATATTTTCAAGAGTTTTTGATGGAATGTATGGTGAAATATAAATTAAATTTGATTTTTTTTTTATTCCAAAAGGAGCAAAGTTAACTTTACCTTTTTTATCTGTTGTTGAGATAATAGTTTCAAAAATCATCTTGTTTTTTGAGTTATTTTTAAATCTGGTCTTTTGGAAAAATCAATTTCTTGTTTTTCATTTGCAACCCCCCATTGAAGCTCATTATCCTGATCATAATTTTTTCCTAGCTGAAAAGCTATTTGTGCTCTTGCTAGTTCAATTCCTAAATAAAAAGCATGGCTTGCATCATCTTTTACATCTAGTTGCTCATAAAAATCATAGGGATCAAAACCAATTTTACTCATTTTAGAATTAAAAACATTAATTCCATTTTCACCTAGAATAATTCTGAAGTTTTTATCTTTGACAAGAGATTTAATTTCATCGATCTCTTTTTCTGATTTTCTACTTAGTTTTCTGGTCGACATACACATTAGCGAGTCATCCACTCTAAAGGGAAGCCTCTGATTAAGTTTAGCAAAGTGCATTATTTTTCTCGCTGCATCTGTCTCAGCTATTGAATTTTTACAATGTCCACTTACCTGAACAACTAAAACTGCATTGATTGAAAGTTCAGAAACAAGTCCCATCAAAATTGCATTCACTCCTGCTGAATCAGAATCAGTTAATTCAGTTAGGTTGCCAGTACCCATGAATATTTTTATATCACTAAACATCTTTCTCAAATTGGCGTAGCGTAAAATAGATTCAGTGAAACCATAGTGTATGGGATCAAGTATGGGATCAGCATAAAAATCAACTTTTTTATCGATAAATATTTTTATTATTCTTTCCAATGACTTCAAATCACCCGGGGAAGACGGAATAAGGATTGGTATTGAATTTAGTTTATCTAAGATATTGATGTTTTTTTCACTTATGCTCAAAATATAGTCAGCACCAGCTTTGCTTCCTCTAATTAATTCTTCATTATTGGCAGAGTCGACTGAAACTTTGCATCCTATCGACTTTATTGCTTTAATTGTATCTTCTAGGTGAGAAAAATTTGTATCCGGCATGCACCCCAAATCAATTACATTTGCTCCATTTTTAATGTATAATTTTGATATTTTAAGTATTTCTTCAGTACTTAAAATAGCTGCATCAACAATCTCTGCAAATATATCACATGAATAATCCTCTAATTTTTCTTTAGGAGATTTTAAACCAAAATAATCAGGTAGATTTGATATATCATCTGGTCCTCGTTCAACTGGGACGTTAAAAAAATTGCTAAGTTTGTCTAGATCTCCTCTAAATTTTCCTGGAACTATAATTCTATCAAAATGGTGATCTTTAGATAAACGTCGCATTATAATACTTTCTGACATTAGTGCGGCAACATTTACCCCGATTTGATTTATTTTATATTTGAATTCAGGCTTCATTGAACTCAGTATTCTTTTCAGCTGCCTTTCAGCCAACTTTCCCGTCAGGAATAAAATTTTTTCAGACATTGTATTCTTTCTTCTATTTTTTTTCTTAACTCAGCAAAACTTAAAGCTACACTTGTATCTTCAAACTTTTTTAATTTCTCAACATTTTCAAGATCAATCTTTCTGGGGAAAACATCAACTTCACCTCCTGGAGCCATAGTTTTTAGTTCTGGTGCCGTGTCACATGGAAAATAGATACATTTGACCCGACACTTACCAGCTTGTGCAAAAATATTTGTAGCTAGGTTATCAGATATCCCATATACACATTTTGCTACTGTATTACTGGAAGTAGGAGCCATGACCAATGTGTGATAACAATTATTGTAAAATCTTCCCACAGAGACAGAGCTTGATGAATTGTCTTTGTAAATTTTAATTTCTGCTGATATTTTTCCTTTTTTTTTGTACATAATCAATACTTCTTCAGCGGCTTTAGATACAAATAGATCAATATTTTTAATTTTATTTATTAATTCAATTGTTTCATTAAAAAAATGACCAGAACCTGTCAGAACCCAGGCCCATCTTTTTTTTTCTTTTTTCATATCAATATCTCATTGAAGTTAGAAATACATTTATTCCAATCTTGATATTTCTTCATAACAGAAATAATCTCTGGGCCAATAATTTTAAGGTTTTTTTTTCCAAATAAATAGTATTTTAGATTTCTATCTAATATTTCTTTTTTTTGTAATTCAAAAAGATTATAAGTTCTTTGTGTAGAAAGCTCTAATGATTTTATAAAAAGCACTCCTTCTGCATTTGTTTTCCCATACAACCATGCTGCAACCGAGTCAGAGGTTGATTCCCAATTCTTTTTAAATTTTTTACAGAAAATTAACTCTTGGCTGGGAAGCCAGATATTAATTTTCCTATCTTGAATTTTATTAGAGTCTGATATTAAGTTAAATTTTTTTTTTTTTTCCTTGATTAAATAACCAAAAATCTCCGTTGCTTTTAGTGCTAGATGATTGCCCGTTTCTTCAGACATATCAGTTGAATGAAAGATATCTCGAATCGAATCAGAAATGCAACCTCCTCCTGTAACTATTACAATTGTTTGATTAACAAATTTTTCAATGAGAGATAGCATAGTGTCCAGCTGGCTATTTTTAATCCAACTACCACCTATTTTCAAAATCCACATAGAAAATGGTTATTTTTTTAATCTGGATATATTTTTTGAGTTATTTATTGAATTATCATTATTAGGTCTGTTCCTAATAATTTGAATTCCAACACTTTTTGTTTCTTTGAAAACTTCCAACTTTTCAAGTTTTAAGTTGACGCTTAAAATACGTTTATCATCAAAACAAAGATCAAAAATTTTCTCAGCTAGAGTTTCAAGTAAATCAATATGACCATTTTTAAGTAGTTTTTTTATTTTATCAATAATGACCTCGTAAGAAATAAAATTTTCAATATCTGCATGAACTTCAGAAATATTATCTTTTGCTTCTAACTCCATAGACAAAGATATTTTTTGTTTTTTTTTCTTTTCGAAATCATGAATTCCTATTGAAGCTTTTAATACTAATTCATTGATCAATATTTTATAATTTTTCTTATTTGAAATATTATTTTTTAAATCTGGAGGCACCCATGAACCTGTCGAGATAATTGATATGTTGTTGACTTTATTCTTCATAAAATTAAATGATAGTTGAAAATTTATAAAATTTAAACCATAAATATAACGTATGAATTTAATAAGTAAAATTACATTTTTTTTTCGGCAATGTCTTCTGCTAGCTTTGATTTTATTTCTGACAGATTCTAATCTTCTTGCAGAACCAACTAATGATCTAGAAAACGATTTTTCTAAGGCTGAGAATGCTGAAGAAAAAAGAGCAAAATGGGGTACCGAAGAATTTAAAGCAGAATTAATTAAAGAAATGTCCTCTGCTAATATTGCTTTGTTCATTAATGAGCATCTTCAGTCAATTAAGGAACCGTCTAGACTTTATTATAAATTTAAAAAAGAATCCTCCAGAGAAGATAACTTTATTGGTAATGTTGTCCTAAATGTTGTTAAAGTTGATGATGATAATACCAAACATATTACATTTAGATATTTAAAAGGAAGAAATAAGGTTAGATTTCCTCCACAGATAGGTGCCAAAGGTAATCCTATATTTATGCTTTTTTTTGAGAGAGACTCAAGAGATATGCAAAGATTAACAGGTGGCAATGCTCTATTTTTTAGAAGCCGAATTAGGCATACAATTGCAGCAACTGACGTAAAGGATGTCCAATTTGAATTCAATGGTAAAAACTATAAAGGTCAAGAAATATCCTTTCAACCATTTTTAAAAACTGAGCTGAAAAGAAGAGTTTCAAGATACAAAACAAAAAAATTTGTTGTAACCATGAGTAACGATATTCCTGGGTTTATTTTCAAAATAGAAACTTTTATCAAAGACTTGGAAGATCCAGACGACATGGTTGTAGAAAAACTAGTTTTTCAGGGCATAAGGACAAATAAAGAATTAAGAGAAAAATATAAAAAAAGTAAAAAAGGAGACACTTAAATGATTAAAAAAATTTTTCTTGCTCTATACTTGTGTTTAATGTTTTCGGAAGCTAAGGCAGAAAACGATTTCCCCACACTGGCTAGATCCGAATTTGTATTCGCATGTATGAGTTCAAATGAAACAAACAGGGACTTTATGGCAAAATGCTCTTGTGCAGTTGATGAGATAGCAAAAAGGATTAGCTATGAAGAATATGCTCAAGCTGAAGCTATTGCAAGACTTTGGGAAGGCGGAAGTCCTAGAGAAGAAGCTTTTAAAAGTGTAGGTTTATCGAAAGATAGAATGCAAAAATTGTTTAGAGCTCAAGCTGCTTCAGAGCTTGAATGTTTTTAATAATTCTTTGATATAATTTCCGAAGATGAAAAGGTTTGTGAAAAGCTTAAACCATCACTATCTTTAACGAGAACATTCAAAGGGCCACCTGAATCCAGATAATGAAATGTAAACGTCGGATCTTCTGAAAGAGATATGTCAGGACTTGCTTCAAATATTATTTGGTTGTCTTGCTCGACTTTAACATAATTAACAAAGTGTGCTGGAATCTCTGCCCTTGTAAGTTGATTAAACTGAAGGCCAGAGTAATTTGGATGACTTATTAGAAATTTGGCTTTATTTAAGTCTCCCTTAGAACCTGATTGAATAAATTTCATCTTCATTTTTCCTAATCTAGCCATTACTGAATCCATGTCAGCAAGACTTGGGGCTGAGCAACCGCCTGCTGCTTTGACATAATTTGAAACCATGTATACTTCATTATTATTCATTTCAACTATGGCCCTAACATACGTGTATTTGTCAATTCTAATTCTAGTTGTGAATGAAGGATCACCAGATTTAGGGGAAAAATTGAATTTACCAACTAATGGAGAAGGATTTTCATCAATTACCAAAGACAAAGATTTTACGTATGAATCTTTAGTTTGTTTAATTTTGAAGTTAACTGATATGGGGACAATGGCTGCATCAAGGGCTCTATAAGGAGTATCCAATGAAAATAAATGTGAACCATCCTTTATATTGTAACCCTCAAATAAAAAGTCTTTAAGGTCAGTATTCCAAGTAATTGGTTCAGGTGGATTCGATTTTGCATGCGCAAAATTTAATGGAATTATTAGCATACTAATAATAACCATTATGAATTTGATGCAATTTCTATATTCCATTTATTTAATATAGTTAAAAATTAACAAATATGTATAAAAAAAGTAAATTTTTTAATTACAATTTTTGTGCTTCTAAATTATTGAATTTATTGATAAATTTACTAACCTGAACAAATTTTTAAATTTCCATTCATCTTATGTTCATTTTTTGACAAAAAACTCTAAATTATCCACAGATTTTTTTTTTTAAAATATTTTTGTAAGTATATGAATTTATTGAATAATTAAAAATTAGCTTGAAATTAAAAAATTTATGTTCATGTGGCATTCATTTTTCTCTTGAATTATGACTATTCAGCCATAATATAACACTGGGAGGAAATCAGATAATGTAACACAACCTTGTTACTGATTTGATTCCGACATTAATCGGGTAGTTTCTACCTATTATATTAACCGTTAAAAAGGAGAAATACTTTATGAGTATTTTGAAAAAAAGCATCATTGCTTCTGCTGCTTTAGCTCTTCCTCTTGCAGTAAGTGCTAACTCAAAGCTAGAAAAAATGATGAAAGATCCAAGTCAGTGGGTACAACAGTCTGGTGATTATGCTGGGCACCGTTACTCATCTTTGGATTCAATCAATAAAAGTAATGTTGGTAGCTTAAAAGTCGCTTGGACTTTTTCTACTGGTGTTCTTAGAGGTCACGAAGGTGGACCACTTGTTATTGGTGATACAATGTATGTACATACTGCTATCCCAAATATAGTGTACGCTTTGGATCTTAATGATAACCAAAGAATCATGTGGAAATACAACCCTGTAAAAGGTGGTAAGTATCCAGGTGGTGAAACTATGGATAGAGTTATTTCAGTTATGTGCTGTGATAACGTAAACCGTGGTGTTAACTACCATCCAAATGGTACAATTGTTCTTCACGCAGCTGATACTTCAGTAATTGCTTTAGACGCTAAATCTGGTAAAGAGAAGTGGGTTACAACTAACCTTCACTCTGGTACTGGTAAATATGGTGTTTCTGCATCTACTGGTTCAGGCCAACCTTTCATTATCAAAGATACTGTAGGTGTTGGTTGTTCTGGTGCTGAATTTGGTGTTAGATGTAACTGGACTAGTTACGACATCAACTCTGGTAAAAGACTTTGGAGAGCATACAGCATGGGTCCTGATAAGGATATGCTAGTTAATCCAAACAAAACTACTTCTATGGGTAAGCCAGTAGGTAAGGATTCAAGCTTGAAAACTTGGCCTGGTGATGCATGGAAAATTGGTGGTGGTTCAATCTGGGGTTTCTACGGTTATGACTCTAGCTTAAACACTTTGTACTATGGTACAGGTAACCCATCAACATGGAATCCAGTTGTTCGTCCTGGTGACAACAAATGGTCTATGACAATTAACGCTCGTAACCCAGATAACGGTATGGCTAAATGGCTATATCAAATGACTCCTTACGATGAGTGGGATTACGACGGTGTTAACGAGATGATTCTTGTTGACATGAAAGTAA
>PARN01000037.1 GCA_002711515.1 Rickettsiales bacterium
ATTGATCTACATTTTCTTATACTAAGTGGTTTTATTAGCTCTTTTTCAATTGACATATCGGTTAGAAAAAAATTCTGAATCTCATATGCTTCTTTTTCTTTAAAGACATTTTCCATATCTTTGCGTTGAGTAAATTGTAATGCATGTATTATTTCGTGAAGTATAATTGACTGATTACAAAGACCATTCAAATCCATTTTGCTTATAAGAATCCCCTCCTTACTTGAAAAAAAAGCTAAAATAGGACATTTTCCCCTACACGCTTTAACTTCTAATTCAGATTTTGAAATTACAATAACTGGAAAATTAAAACTTTCAGTTTTATAATCTGTGTTAATACTTATCCAGTTTAAAAGAAAACTTATCAAAACTTTAAGTGTCATTTTACATTATATCTTACGAATTAAAATTCTAATTTAGTTTTACTGGACACATTAGTCAATTAATGGAAGATTAGATTACAAACTATAGTAAATATGAAAAAGACTTTTAAAGCATTTGTAATTGAGACCAAGAATAAACAAGGTATAAAAAAAATTGAAATTAATGATCTTATGAAGGGTGATGTACTCATCAAAATCATCTATAGTAGCTTTAATTACAAAGATGGATTAGCAATTTCAGGAACTCTTCCAATTGTAAAGAATTTTCCAATGATTCCTGGAGTCGACTTTGTAGGGGTAGTAGAGGAAACTAGTCATAAAAAATTTAGAAAAGGAGATAAAGTAATATTAAATGGATGGGGGGTAGGTGAAAAACATTTTGGCGGTTTTTCTGAATATGCAAGAGTAGATGGAAATTGGCTAATCCATTTGCCAAAAAAAATAAGTGAAAAGCAATCAATGATAATTGGTTCGGCAGGTTATACAGCGGCATTATGTGTTATCGAAATAATAAAAAAAATTAAACCTAATATGGGAGATATTTTAGTCACTGGAGCTTCTGGTGGCGTTGGAAGTATAGCTGTACACTTATTATCAAAACTAAATTACAACGTCGTGGCTTTAAGTGGTAAAAAGTCAAATTTTCTTTTAAAATTAGGTAAGATAAAAATAATTGATAGAAAACAATTTGTTATTAATCAAAAACCATTAGGCTCTCAGAAATGGGCAGGATGTATAGATACTGTGGGAGGAGATATCCTAGCCAGTATTATAAGTGAAATCAAATATGATGGAATAGTAGCTTCAACTGGTCTTGCAAAAAGTCATATTCTTAATACAACAGTTTTTCCTTTCATATTACGAAATATCACGTTAGCAGGAGTGGATTGTGTTTATGCAAGTAATAAAAAAAGAAGGAAAGCTTGGGAATTCCTTGAAAAGAATTTAGACCTAAAAAAATTAAATTCTATTTATTCAGAAAAGTCTTTAAAAGATTTGAAAAAACTTACATCAAATATTCTTAAAGGAAAAGTTGAAGGAAGAACATTAATAAATCCTAAATTGTAGAATTACAGTTAATGATAATAGATAAAAAAAATTTTAAGAAAGTAACTAGAGCTTTAAGAGAAATTTCACTAGAGGCTTCTTCAAAAATTCTAGAAATATATCAAACTGAATTTGATTTTATAACAAAACAAGATAATTCTCCTCTTACCAAAGCTGATCTTGAGTCTAATAGAATTATATGTTCTTTTTTAAAAAAGGAGTTTCCAAAGATTTGCATAATTTCGGAAGAAAATATTAAAAATAACATAAAAAAAAATACAGATTTTTTTCTTATTGATCCTTTGGATGGAACAAAAGAGTTTCTAAATAGAAATGGTGAATTTACAATAAATATATGTTTTTTAAAAAATTATATTCCCCAAATTTCAGTGATTACTATTCCCGTAACAAAAACACAATATTTTACTGATAACGAATTTTCTTTTAAATTTGAAAAAAATAAGATCAATAAGATTTCTTCAGAACATGAGTCTAGGCAAACAAGGATTCTCACCAGTAGATCTCATCTTGATTCTAAAACACTTAACTTTATAAAGCATTACCCAAACTCTGAGGTTTTAAAAGTTGGATCTTCACTTAAGTTTTGCTTAATTTCAGAGGGTAAAGCAGATTTGTATATAAGGTACGGTAGAACAATGGAGTGGGATATTGCTGCTGGTTATGCAATTTTAAATAAAGCCCATGGAAAAACTTTAGATTTTAATTTTAAATCTATTAAATATGGAAAAAAGGACTTCTTAAATAATTCCTTTATTTCATTTAAAAAAAATTTTGACCAAGATAGTCTAAAACCATATTTAGTTTAAGATTTTATGAAATTTTAGAATGAAACATAAATATAAATTTTTACTTATTCCTAATGCATCAAATTTCTATGATATCAACCAGCTAGCAGAAATTAAAAGTGTTTTGGTGGACCACAATCATACAGTTGATTTCCTAGATAAAGAAATTTCTGATGTTTCTTTAATAAATTTAGTTGAAAAAAACTCCTATAATTGTGTTTTGAGAGTAAATAAAGGACGACCTGAAGAATTAAAAAAAAATGTAAGATTTATTAGCTGGTTTCAGGACTTTTACTACAATTCTGAAAAAGAGCTAAATAATTTTTTACAAAATGATTTAGTTTATTTTTACACTACTCCAGAGATTTTCGGAGTAGACAAAAAGTTAAATTGCTTTTCATCTATTTTATACCCTGGAATTTCTGAAAAAAATGTAGAACCAAATCTACCAGAATTAAATAAAAAAAATCAAATAGAATCATATCAAAATATTGATTTTTCTATATGTGGCTTCATGCCAGCAAGTCACAATGTGAATTTTAATCAATTTTATTTTAGAAACTTTAATACTGATAACAAATCTACCTTTGACGGATATTTAAAAACAAATCTAATTAATTTTATAGAAAAATATGAGGAGAATTTAAGTTTAGAAAAAGTTAAAAAGATCTTAATATATCTTCAATCATTAACTGAAATACTTTACGAACCGTTATCTGGTAATTTAGATACAAAATTTATATCAAAAAAAATTGAAGAAAAGCTTTCAAGAGAACTTAGTAAACAAAGTGTAGAAATTTTAAGTCCTGTAATTAGGTATTTCAGTACAGAATATCCACGATTTCAAGATCGTATAGAACTAGCAAGATTACTTACGAAACATAGTAGTAACTTCACTTTAGTAGGTAAGGGTTGGGATGTTTATGACGAGTTTAGTGAATTTTACAAAGGAGAAATTCAAAATCAAATGCTACTCTATGGAATCTATAAAAAATCCAAAATTAATTTATATAATAATACTCATGGACTAGGTATGCATAATAAGGTCTTTGAAATTATGATAAATGGAGGGTTCATCGCTCTACCTTCAAATAAATCGAAACGTAAAATATCTTCAATCGAAGAAGATTTTGAGGAAAATACACATTTTGTTTATTTTGATCCATTGAATTTTGATGATTTTATAAATGAGTGGTTATTCAAAACTAATGAAAGGATTATCATTGGGAACAATGCAAGACAAAAAGTACTAAAGAATCATTCATGGAAAAATAGAGTAGAAAAAATTCTTAATGATTTAAACAAATGAAAAAATATAGATTTTTGCTAATTCCTAAGTCAAATTATTTTGAAGATATAATTCAAATTAATGCACTAAAAAAAGAATTGTTGAAAAAAGATCAATATGTCAAGGCGCTAACTGGTCCCATGAATGATGAAAGTTTAAAATGGCTTTTGGAAGAATTTCACTTTGATGTTGTTTTTCAAGTAAATAAAGTTAAATCACCCATCCACTCAAAATTTAAAAATGTTAGATTCATATCTTGGATGACAAATATTGATGAAATTCAACAACATGCTGACTACTTAAATAATAACGATATAATTTATTTACTAAATCCAACGAAACAGACAAGTAAGGCGAGGGTAAGTAATTTTTTCCCAGCAATAGATTTATTCAAAACAAACTATTCTCTTAATGATTTAATTACCGCTAATTATGATTTAAATAATTATCAATCTTATGACATATCATACATTTCAAATGAAATTCTTATGGATTTTTATCAATCAGATGGAAAAATTAAAAAAAAGGAATTTAATCAAATTCTAAAAAGGATGGATGAATTTTTTGGAGATTTCAAGCACACAAAACAAAATTTTATGATTTATTTTTTTGGTATTGCTCGACCAAGTGATAAACTTTTGTCAAATAAATATGCAAAGTTTCTGGGAACAGTAAAAAATTATAATCTTTTCTATGATATAGCCAGATTATCAAAAATTAATGCTATCAGTGAGAAAAACTCATTTCATTTTAATACCAATTTTTTTAGAATTTTAAGTGTACAAGGCCTGATATTAGTAAAAAAACAACTAAACATATCTAAGTATATTCATAAGCTTGGCTTTAACGAAGGTATGGATTTCTTATCATTTAGCAATACAAAAGAGTTACAGGATATTATAGACGAATACTTAGTCGACAGTAAAAAAAGGAACTTTATTGGATCAAATGCTCAAAAATTTGCATTAGACAAGCATACATACCAAAATAGAGTGGATCAATTACTCAAAGATTTAGCCTGAAATTTGTCAAATCCAACAGTATATTTCGATAAAATAGACTGAATATTTATTTGGCATAAATTTTTCATTAATTTTTTATGAATATTCAAAAAAATGTATCTTACAGATATGATTTGTTGACAAAAAATTATATTCCTTGGCGTTATTTAAATGTAAATAATGATACTTGTAAACAAATTTTCTCAGAACTAGATAAAACAAATGCTGTCGATGAGTTTTACAATTCATCAAAAAGTCAAATTGATAATTTTATAGAAAATTTTAGGTCTTCAAGTAAAAATAATAAAACAATCGTCTACATCACAGGTGATAAATGTTATCCAATGTTATTAAGACAAGCTAGATTAATGAAAAATAATGGCTTTAAAACATTCTTGATAAATATGAATCCGCTTAAAATCAATGATTTGGAAAGTTTACGATACTCCTTTATTGATATTATCCAGAATTGCACATTTTTTCCTGTGTTGGGTCAAATAATTGATAAGATAAATCCAAATTACTTTCATGTTCAATGTTGGATGTGGTCCTATTATCTTGGGAAATTTATTATCAAAAAGAAAAAAAAAATATCAAAAGTAATCTGTGATTTTTATGACGTAACAGGCATGTACTCCGATAGAAAATCCTTAAAAATTATATGGGACGATTTTATAGTTGATCAGGATTTAGAGAATGAAAAATTTATTTTTAAAAATGCAGATGGTATTATTCACAGGTATAAAGAAAAAGTTTTTTTAGAATATTCAAAAAGATATAATAGAAGCAGAAACATACTTGAATTTCAGCAATATCCTATCAAATTGCTAAAAACTCCAAAAAAAACAAATAACGGAAAATTAAAATTTGTATTTTGTGGTACTTTGATACCTCCAAATGATGTCAATCATCCTAAAGAATTATTTAATGCAACCGGTCTGATAAATGCTTTCACCTCTATTCTTGAATTAAAACATGAATTATATATTTACCTCCCAATTAATGGGTCCCAAGAATTCAATAAATGGATTTATGATCTTAGAGATATTTTCTTTCCAGAAACACTGAAAATATTTGATTCTTTACCATTAGAAAATCTAATTGACGAAATTAGTCATTATGATTTTGGTATTAATATCCAAAAAATAGACATGGAGAGCACTAAATTAAGTGAATTTTCTTACAAAGGAGCTATGGGAACAAAAAATTATACCTATCTTGAAGCTGGTCTTCCAATATTGGTAAATGATGAATATTTATACTGTAAAGAGCTCGTAGAAAAACACAATATTGGTCTAGCAATCAAGTCTAAAGACTTTTCAGATTTAGATTTAATTCTAAAAAAATATAACATAAGCGATCTCAAAGATAACGTCAGGAAATTTAATATTAACAATAATCTTTACGAAAAAAGCAAAGAATTGTTAGAATTCTACAAATCATTATAAAATAATGTATTTATAATCTAAAAACCCTATTATAGTAAATAGAATGATAGATAACAGACAAAAGTTTTCAAATGAAAAAGTTAAAGAAAAACAACTAAAAGATAGAAAACTTGTCAATTACAAAGATGATACCCTTAATAGTATTCTAGGTTTCGGAAAACTTATATACCATCCAGAAAAAGTTATTGGTGTAAAACAAAAAACTAATGTATTTCCATTGACCGCAACGGTGAGTCTTGGAAATTATTGTAATCATGCTTGTTTATGGTGTTCTACCTATTATTGGCAACAGGAAAGTTCAAAAACAATTAATTTTGACAAAATAACAAAGTGGATTAAGAATGCTAGTTTAAAAGGTCTTAAATCGGTTATTTATGTCGGAAATGGAGAACCACTCGCATATAAAAGATTTCCTGAAATAACTAATTTTGTTCATAAAAATAAATTAGAACAGGGAATGTTTACTAACGGTTTTCTAATTCATAGGTATATGAAAGAACTGAGCGATTATTTTACTTTCGTGAGGATTAGTTTAGATGCAGGTTCGAGTGAAGTACATTCGAAACTTCATGCTGTACCAGAAAGTCATTTTCCTAAAATAATGGAAAATCTCAAGAACTTAATAAAATTAAGACAAAATAAAACCCCAACTATTGGAGTTCAGTTTGCAACACATCAAGAAAATATTCACGAAATTAAAAAAAGTGTTGAGTTAGTAAAAGATATAGGAGTTGATTATTTCTCTATAAAACCAGTTTTTGATAGAGGAAGTGTAAATGAAAAGATTCCAAAAACCAATTTAACAAAAAGTGATTTTGATCGAGCTTTTGATAGTGTTTCAAAACATATAGATGAAGACTTTAAAATTTTTTATAAACCTCATCAGATAATATCAGAATCCAATAATCAAAATATGTTAGTCTATAATAAATGCTATGCTGGTTTTTTTGGGGTAAATGTTTATGAGGATGGATCAATAACAGGATGTGGGCCACACCATATTACTGTTGGAAACCTAGATACTCCCTTAAAAGAATTAGAAGAGAATATAGTTAGGTTATCAGAGAAATTAAACTTAAAAAATTGTCCATCCGGATGTAGATGGCATCCTTTGAATTTTCAACTTCATAAAATTCTTAACTCAGATACTTTTTCTAGACAAGAACATATTAATTTATTTTAACAAATAATAATAAATGAAAATTGAAGATGAAAATTTTATTAAATCTATTAATAAAAATTTAAAATCTATAAAGAAGTCAACAGTATCAAAAATAAATAATTATGACTCTTTTTTCATTGTTGCACCACCTAGAGGTGCATCAATGTTTTTTCATCAAATTCTTATAACTTTTACAAAAATTGGATATATCTCCAATTTAATAGCTTCTCTTTGGGAATATCCAGAATTAGGAGCAATACTTCAAAAAAGATTTTTAAAACATGAAAGGTTTGTTAGTAACTTTAAATCAAATTATGGAATTTCAGAGGGAATATTTGAACCACATGAATGGGGATATTTTTGGAGAAAATGGCTCGATATTCCAAATAGAGAATGTTTCTATAATCCAAAAAGTAAAATTAATTGGAAAGAATTAAATAAAAAGCTAAATAACTTAAAGAATATATTTGAACAACCAATAATCTTTGATACTGGTTATGTAAATACCTATTTTCATGAATTTACAAGTAACATCAAATCAGGTAAGTATATTTTTATTTTCAGATCACCCTATGAAGTATGTAATTCAATTTGCAAAGCAAGAATTAATCAATTAAATGATATAAATTCATATTACTCTTCAAAACCTAAAAACTTCGAAATCATAAGGAAAATAATTAATCCTATTGAACAGGTGATTGCACAAGTATATGAAATTACGAAAGCAATGTTAGATTTTAGATCCTCATTATCTGAGCAAAATTATATAACACTAAAATATGAAAATTTATTTAAATCATCTGATAAAATCATCAAAGATATGATTAAATTTACTACTAATGATTTTACTTTATATAAGCAAAAGAAAAAAATATTTAAAGAATTTCCAGTAGAAACATATTCAACAAACTATGAAAATAAAAATAAAATAAAATTTTTTGATAAAAAATATAAACAAGAATTTGATATTTTTTTTAATAAATACTTTCGTGATATAGATTACCAAAAAATTTAAATTATTCTAATGACTAAGTCTCGACTCTTTCATATGTAATCATTTTATCTGGTAAACTCAGTTTTTTAGATAGTATATTCAGAATTGAGTGCCTATATTCTTCATTTTCAATACAATAATTTGGGTTTTGTTTAAGGAGTTTGATTTTATTATTCCTAAAAAAAGAAAGGTCATCATAAGGTGGTATTTTTTTCTCAATTCCATTTTTAAAATTCAAGTATACTTCACACTTTTCCTTTAATAAAATTTGTTTAAGAAGTGTTCTTACATCTTTAAAAACAATCTTATTTGTATTTAAATATTCTGAAATTAATATTATTTTTGTTTTTATTTTTAAAAAATCACAGATAGTTTTTATAATATGTGTATTAAATTTATGAAGATTTAAAGAATCATAATAGTAAATATTTTCGATTATATTTTTTAAATCAACATCTAATGATTTATTGTAGTTATGAAGAATATGTTTAAGGTGTTTCTTTTTAAAAGATTCATCTATGTATGTATGGCAAATATTTTTATATTTTTCTTCTTTTTTCAGAGGAATTGTTAACCAAATTTCTTTATTGTTATTGTCTAAAATCTTATTTCTTACAATAAAGTTTTTTTTACCAGCCTTAACAACATCTAAAAGAAAAAATTTATCCACAGATTTGATTAAATGGAAATAGGGATACCAAGGTATATAATTAGGTTGATTACATGCTATAATCATTTTATTTAATAAAAACTTATATCTATTAGTTTATTGTCAACAAATTTTTCTATTATAAATAAAATAGAAAAATGATTATTTTTTTTTTCTACAATCTATAAACGTCATTCAACGAATTTTTTATAATAAATTTTTTAAACTTATAAGTTTTAGTAGAACTTAAAGAATGTTCAAAAAAATATATCATTAATCTAATTTATATTAATTCTTTTTAAAAACCAAAAATTTATATTTTTAAGTTATAATAATTTTCAAAAGAAAATTATATAATTTCATATAAAATGAGTATAAAAAAGGGAAATGCAGCTGTTTACTGGATTACAGGACTATCAGGAAGCGGAAAAACAACAGTATCTAAGAAATTTATTAATCTTTTAAATAATGACGGACAAAAAGTAATTAATTTTGACGGAGACGATTTAAGGAATATACTTGGAGGAGGTTTCAGTAAAAATGCAAGATTAAAGCAAGCGCAAAAATATAGTAAATTGTGTAAATTATTTAGTGACCAAGGATTTACAGTGGTAGCTGCTGTTGGTGCTTTAATAAATAGTGTTCAACAATGGAATAGATCTAATATTAATAATTATGTTGAGGTTTTTTTAAATGTACCAATCAATGAACTACGCAAAAGAAATAAAAAAAAATTATATTCTAATTTTAAAATGGGTAAGATAAGAAATATTGTTGGTCTTGATATAAGGGCTGAGTTTCCAACAAAACCTGATATCGAACTTATGAATTATAATGATGAAACTGCAGAAAAGTCAGCAGAAAAAATTTATAAATATCATAAAAATTTGTTTAAATAAAGTATGTCATTAATGTTTGATAAAAAACAATCTTCTTTGAGACTTAAAAGTGAATTTAATGATTTAAAAAGAACAGCTGATAGTGTTGCCAAAGAACTAAATTATAATATTTCAGAGATAAATAATTTCTTATCAGGAAAATATGATCTAAAATATTACTTAGAATTTTTAATTAAGTTTTGTGATTTTTATCCAGTAAATATGTCAAATTTAATTATTTACAAGAAAGATACAAAAAATGGGATTCTTTTTTTCAATGTTAAAGACTCAATTAAAAGTACTCGAATTTTTAAAAGAAAAAATAAAGAAGGAAAACTTACATCATATTACGAATACAGAGATACGGCTAAGTCAAATCTTTCAAATTTTTACCCTGAATGGATTGCACAAACGAGATATGTAAAGGATTCAGACCCTTATAATCCTGATGTTATTTATAATAGAGGTCATCTTCTACATCAATTAAACTTATTTGTAGGTCCTGTAAACTTTTATTACGAAATTAATGGTAAAAAAATATGTAAAGAGATGAATACTGGCGATACTTCATATATATCACCGTATGTAAAACACTCATTCACAACTAGAGATAAGTCAAAGTTAGCTTACATAGTAGCAGTTACATCAGGTACTTCTCTAAAAAGAAATCAAAATGAATTACGAATGTTTGGAAAATATACATTTAATAAATTATTAGACAATAAAAAAGAAGAGTTTTACTTATTTAAAAAAATAATAAATAGAGCTCTTAATAATGAGGTTATGAATTTAAGAAATTTTGAGAAAACTATTGGCACAAAACTTTATAAAAAAGTTAATAATAAAGAGAGATTTAGGGATTTAAAAATGTCTGAAATATTAAAAATTTCTGAATCATTAAAAATTTCGTCCTCAGAGATTTTTTATAGTATAAAAAATGAAAAAGAGGTTATTAATAAATTTTTTGATCCAAAGGATTTTCATTATTTTCCATCAGAAAATAAAAAGTTTTATAAAATTTATAAATCGGCAAGATCAGAGAATTTTCCAAATTTGAAAGGTTTTATAATTGAAGTTTCATCAAAGAAGATAAAAGATTTAGATTTTAAATTTACATTAAATATTTATTTAATAAATTACGGAATTAAAAATTTGAAAATTAATTGGGAGTATAACTCAAAGTCATATACAAAATTAATAAAGCCAGGAGATTCAATTTATATTGAACCATTTTTAAATTTTAATTTAACACCGGAATCAGATACTGGGTTAATCTTCATAGTTACAAGTGAGTCAGGTATTGATTTGAACACACAAAAAGAAATAACTACGATTAAAAAAGCTGACAGATTAATTATCGATAACGAACAATGGTTTGAAGGAAAATAAATTGAGTAAAGAAATTGTTTTTGTACCTATGGCATGTGATTTAATTCACGAAGGTCATATAAATATATTAGCTAATGCATCCAAATATGGAAGAGTTGTTGTTGGATTATTAACTGATGATGCAATAAGCGTTTATAAACCTCTTCCACTTCTTAATTATAGTAGAAGGTTAAAAATTATCAAATCAATGAAATTTGTTGATTCTGTTGTCAAAACCACTGACTGGGATTACAAAAAATCATTAGAAAATTTAAAACCAAAATATGTTGTTCATGGTGACGATTGGAAAAGTAACAATCAAAGAAAAGTAAGAGAAAATGTCCTTAAACAAATCAAATCCTGGAAAGGAACACTTATTGAAATACCCTACACAAAAGGAATATCATCTACATTAATAAAAAAAGTATTAAGAAAAAACCTTAGTCCAGATATTATAAGAAAAGAAACTTTTAATAGAATATTAAATTCGAAGAAACTTATTCGTGTTATTGAAGTTCATAATGGAATTTCAGCATTAATTGCACAGAAAAGTAAATATAAAAATAAAGAATTTGACTGCATGTGGCTGAGTAGTCTTACACATTCAACTTCAAAGGGAAAGCCAGATATTGAATACATTGATGACACGACCGTTAATAACACAATAAATGATATTTTTGATTGTAGTTTAAAACCTCTAATATTTGACGCAGATAGTGGAGGAAGAATAGAGCATTTAAAGTTTACTATTAAAAATTTGGAAAGATTAGGTGTATCAGCCATTGTAATAGAGGATAAAGTAGGAGAAAAAATAAATTCGTTATCAAAAAATGTAGAAAAACAAAAACAAGATAGTATTAAGAATTTTTGTAAGAAAATTAGAATAGCAAAAAATTCTGCTGTATCTTCAAATATTAAAATTTTTGCTAGAATTGAAAGTCTTATTATTAAAAAAGGACTAGATGACGCTTTGTTGAGAGCAAGTGAATATATAACGTCAGGAGCTGATGGGATTATGATACACAGTAACAAAAAAACTCCATTGGAAATATTTAAATTCTGTAAAAGTTATAATAATTTAAAAAACAGAGTTCCTTTAATTGTTGCTCCAAGTACTTACGACAAAACCTATGAAAAAGATTTTGAAAAATATGGAATTAATATAGTTATTTATGCAAATCAACTCATAAGAAGTGCAATTCCTTCAATGAAAAAAACAGCAGAAAAAATTTTAAAATATGGAAGGTCTTCAGAAGCAAGTAAAGACATAATAAGTATAAATGAAATATTAAAATTAATGGATCAATAATGAAATTACATCCATCTAGATTATTCGATATTTTTAAAAAAAATAAAATTAATTTTTTTTGTGGAGTTCCAGATTCTTTATTAAAAGATTTTATAAATCTCATTAATGAAAAAGTCGATTCTAATAATCACATTATTACTGCTAACGAGGGCAATGCAATTGCTTTAGCAACTGGTTATCACTTAAAAACTAGAAAAATTGGGTTAGTTTATTTACAAAATTCAGGTCTTGGAAATTGTATTAATCCACTAACATCACTAACAGACAGTAAAGTATATTCAATTCCTATGATTTTGTTAATAGGTTGGAGAGGAGCGCTGGGAAGTAAAGACGAGCCTCAACACTTTCGACAAGGAAAAATTTTAGAAGATCAACTCAAAATATTAGAAATAAAATATTTAATTTTAGAAAACAGAGACAAAATAAATAGCAAACTCACAAAATTGATAAAATATTCTGTTAAAAAAAACGTTCCAGTTGCAATTTTAGTAAAAAAAGAAACATTTAAAAATTATGAACCGAATCCAATTAAATCAAAATTTACCTTAAGTAAGAAGGATTTTCTAGAAAATTTTATCCCAAAAATAAATAAAAAAGATACAGTGCTATGCACAACTGGAATGATTTCTAGATCAGTTATAAGGTTTTTAACAGAAAAAAAAATAAATGGTAAAAACTTTTTTTATAATGTCGGATCAATGGGACACCTTTCATCGATTGCACTTGGTATTGCATTAAAAAAAAAAAATAATGTATATTGCTTAGATGGTGACGGATCGTTCTTGATGCATTTGGGTTCTCTTGCAATTATCGGTTCAATGTGTCTTAGAAACTTCAAATATATTCTCTTAAATAATGGATGTCATCAATCAGTGGGAGGACAAAGCACAGTTTCGCTTAATATTGACATAAAAAAAATTGCTGAAGGATTTGGTTTCAAATACACCAAGGTTTCAAAAGGAAGTAGAATTTTAAATAAAGAATTAAGTAAATTTATTTCTATAAAAAATTCTGGATTTCTTGAAATACTTGTTAATGATAGAGACGAAGGTAATCTTCCTAGACCAAACAAAAGCTTGATTAAATATAAGAATGACTTTATCGAATCATTTTAATGATCAAACATAAAACAATTATTAAAAGAAAAAGTATTTCGTATTTAAAAAGGATTCTTGATAAAGAAAAAAATCCTAGAGTATTTCTTTTAACCGGTAAAAACTCATTTAAAAAATGTGGAGCTCAAAAATTTATAAAATCAATAAATCCTAAAATCTTTAAATACAAATTGTCAATTTCCAACAAATTAATAAGACTTGAACAAGCCGTAAAAGTAAAAAATCTTATCAAGAAAACTAAATCAAACATGATCATCGCTGTAGGTGGTGGTGGGGTGATTGATATGGCTAAACTAGCCAATATTCTACTTTTCAGTAACTATAATAATTCTTTGTTTTTAGAAAAGTATAAAAGTATTAAAAAAAAACTTTTGCCACTTTATGTTATACCAACTACATCTGGAACGGGAAGCGAGGAAACGAGTTTTGCAACGGTTTTCCATAAAAAGCAAAAATACTCAGTTGATCACCCAAATTTAATACCAAAATTTTCTATAGTTGATCCAGAGCTAATATTTTCATTGCCAAGTTATATAACAGCATTTTCAGGGTTTGATGCTCTTTCACAGTGTATTGAATCCTATTGGTCAATTTCATCTACTGCAAAGAGTAGGGCTCTTTCAAAAAAAGGAATAAAATTAATAATTAATAATATTATTAATGCTACAGTAAGAAATTCAAAGTTAGCAAAAGAACGTATGGCATTAGCTGCTAACCTTTCAGGAAAGGCAATAAATATTACAAAAACCACAGCTCCTCATGCACTATCATATGAAATAACAAGAAAACTGGATATCCCGCATGGTCACGCCGTTGCACTCATTCTGGGAAAATTTTTTCTCATTAATAGTAAGATTGATACAATAAGAAAACCTTTAAGTCTAAGAATTAAGAAATATAGACAAACAAATTTATTTAAATATTTAGGTGTAAGAGATGCATATGAGGCAAAAAATAAATGGTATAATTTAATGAGTAGATGCGGTTTAAAAACTGACTTTTATTCTCTAGGTTTAAAAAATAATAAAAATATCGAAAGTTTTGTGAATAATATTAATTTAGAAAGACTTGAAAATCACCCAGTCAAGTTGAGTAAAGAAATATTAAAAAGTGTTTTTATTGAAAATTAAATGAAATAAAAAACTTAAATTTATTTATACTTTAATAAGAAATTTTGAGATTGAAATAGACTTAAATTCAATTAATATGATCTCATGTCAAATGATCTTGGCCATATCGTAGGGGGTAATAGGGTTTTCGACTCTTCAGATCCTGAAATAAAAATTTTTAACCCATCGAATGGAGATGTAATTTCCTCAATTAAAAATGCCTCTTCTGAGACCATCGATAAAACATTAAAGAATTCAATAGATGCTTTTAATGAATGGAAAGGATTTTCGATAGCTAAGCGTGCATCAATTTTATTTGATTATAAAGTCTTATTGGAAAAAAATATTGATAAATTAGCTAGTATAATAAGCGAGGATCTTGGCAAAGTACATGAAGACGCAATGGGTGAAGTAAGACGAGGTATCGAAAATGTCGAGTACGCATGTGGAATAGGTGAAATTATCAAGGGTGAATTTAATAAAAATATAAGTTCTTCCGTTGATTCATGGAGTGAATTTTCACCCTTAGGACCAGTTTTAGGAATAACTCCATTTAACTTCCCTGCAATGGTACCACTTTGGATGTTCCCTTTAGCAATAGCAACAGGAAATTCTTTTATTTTAAAGCCTTCCGAGAAAGATCCTCTTGGATCAATGTTTCTTGTAGAACTTTTTAATGAGACAAAAGCACCTCCTGGTTTATTAAATTTATTAAATGGAGATAAAAGTGTCGCAAGCAGACTTGTTAAAGATGAAAGAATTAAGGCTGTAAGTTTTGTTGGCTCAACTCCTGTAGCTAAGGCTATATATGAATCTTCATCAATATCGGGGAAAAGGTGCCAAGCACTTGGGGGAGCAAAAAACCATGCTCTGATTCTACCAGATGCAGATATTGATTATACTACTGATCAATTAGTTTCAGCAGCATTTGGTTCCTCTGGACAACGTTGTATGGCACTTTCAGTAGCGATAGTTTTTTCTAATATAAAAAAACAGTTCTTAGATAGTCTTCAGAAAAAAGTTTCAAGGCTCAAGTTTGGCTTAGATGATCTGAATTCAAATAGTTTTGGACCATTAGTATCCAAAGACCATCTAGAATCAGTAAAAAATTATATAAAAATATCAGAGGAGGAGGGTGCAAAGATAATCATAGATGGAAGGGATCTATTAAAAACTAAAAATTCTAAAAAAGGCTATTTTATTGGCCCAACAATAATTGATAATGTTAAAACCAATATGACTTCTTATAAAAATGAAATCTTTGGACCTGTTTTACAGGTAATTGAAGTTGATAAAATTTTTGACGCTATTTCGATAATAAATAATAACAGATTTGGAAATGGATGTTGTATTTTTACAAGTAGCGGCGAAAAAGCCAGAAATTTTTCTGAAAAGGTAGAAATTGGTATGGTTGGTGTTAATATTCCACTACCTGTTCCTTCGTCCTTCCATAGTTTTGGTGGGTGGAAAGATTCGCTCTTTGGTGATCTTAATATTTATGGTCCCGATGGTGTAAGATTTTACACACAGAGAAAAACAATAACCCAAAGATGGCCTGCGTTAGGTTCATCTGATGGTGTTGATTTATCAATGCCAAATAATTTAAAACAATAAAAAAAGGAGAAAAAATGAAAATAATTATTACAATTTTATCAATACTGTCGCTTAATTTGTTTTATAAAACTGCTATCTCAGATGGACATGTAGAGATTGTGTGGGAAACTGAAAAAATTTTTGAACTTCCTGAATCAGTAATCTATGATTCATCCAATGATGTTCTTTATGTTTCTAACATAACTGATCATCCTTTTAAAAAAGACGGTACTGGTTACATTTCTAAAATTGGGGTTGACGGTGAAATAATAAAAAAAAAATGGGTAGACAATCTTAATGCACCTAAAGGCCTAACTATCAGTAAAGATAAATTATACATTGCTGACGTAGACGAGCTTGTCGAAGTCGATATTGCAACAGCAAAAATTACAAACAAATACAAAGGATATGGTTCAGTATGTATGAATGATGTTACTCACGATAAATATGGAAATGTTTATGTTGGTGATACTTACAATGATACCATTTATAGATTAAATCAGTTTGGTCAACTACCAGCTTGGTTTTATAGTCCTGGGTTGGCACCTAACGGTATCCATATTGACGATGAAGAAGGAAATCTCATTGTAGGTAGTTGGGGAGCAGTAATGGAAGGGTGGGGGACACCTGAATTAAAAGGTAGCCTTAAAAGTATAGATATTCATTCGAAAAAAATTAAAAATTTAGGTAAAAAACCAATTGGTAATTTAGATGGAATTGAGCCTGATGGAAAAGGTGCTTACTATGTAACAGATTGGACAGGCGCAAAACTTTATAATATTAAGAAAAACGGTCGATTCAAGGTTATTGCAGAAGTTGGAAAAGGTGCTGCTGATCACGAAGTAATACTGGATAAAAACCTGATCATAATTCCAATAATGGCTGAAGGAAAGGTTATAGCACTAAAAGTAAAGTAAAATAATGTCATCACAAAAGCTTAGAATTTTCAATAATTTATCTAAACCTTTTGTAAAGCTAGTTGAAAAATACTACCCAGACGCATTTATTTTTGTAATAGTTTTATCTGTATTGACATTTTTATTGGCAATTGTTAATACAGATTCAACTCCCATAGAAATCCTTGATGCTTGGGGAAATGGACTACCTAAACTATTTACCTTTACAGCACAAATAACAATTATAATGATTGGGGCACACGCTCTTGCTCACACTGAACCAATTGAAAATGTATTATCAAAAATTGGTTCCTACCCTAATTCTTCAATTCAAGCATATGCATTAGTTACATTTATTTCTGGAATAGCTAGTTTGTTTGCTTGGTCATTTGGACTTATAGTTGGAGGAATAATATCTAAATTTGTAGCTATAGGGTGCTCAAAAAAAAAAATTAGAGTTCATTATCCACTTTTAGTTGCTTCAGCATATTCAGGTTATGTTATTTGGCATATGGGTTACTCATCTTCAGCAGCATTATTTGTTTCATCAGAAGGTCATTCCTTAGTTGATAAGATAGGTATTCTTCCGGTTACAGAAACTATTTTTACTAATTTCAACATAACTTTAGCAATTATTACATTAGCAATTATTACTATAGTTAATCCCTTAATGAGACCTTTGAATAAAAATGAAATTAAAGAAGTCGATACAAATATTTTTGGATCAAGGGATGAAAAAAACAGTTCTCTAGATATAAACAAAAGTAAGAGAACATTCGCTCAAGATATTGAAAATAATAGACTTATTAGTTTATTTATAGGTTTAGTTCTATTATTTTTTATATTTTATATTTTTTATAACAAGGGATTTTTTTTAGATTTGAACATTGTAAGCTGGACTTTTCTGGGTTTAGGCCTAGTTTTGGCCAAATCCCCGATTAACTATGTTAAATTAGTAAACAACGCAGCAATAACTGTAGGACCGATTATACTGCAATATCCTTTTTATGCTGGAATTATGGGTATGATGGCAGATACTGGATTGATAAATATATTAGCACAAAAAATTTCTGAAGTATCAACCGCTGAAACTTTAGGTTTTTACTCTTTTTTATCTGGAGGATTAGTCAATATGTTTATTCCTTCAGGAGGTGGTCAGTGGGCAGTCCAAGGTCCAGTGATGATTGAAGCGGCTAGAAATTTAAACGTTGACGCATATGTAATTGTTTTAGGTGTAGCTTACGGAGATCAATGGACTAATATGATCCAGCCATTTTGGACTATACCTCTACTAGCTATTGCCGGATTACATATGAGACAAATTATGGGTTACACATTTGTTATTTTTTTAATAACTGGTTTTTTATATGGTGGAGCAATGCTTTATCTTGGTTCTGGATAGTAAAACAAAAGTATCTTCTTATTATCGCATAATATATATTATGTTAAATTATGCATTAATATTGTTTGTGTGTAACCAATTGTCAATCATAATAAAGTTCCATAATTCTTTGCCAAAATTTACTCTTTTACTTTTATGAAGTGAATAAAGTTTCTTTATATAAGAATAATCAAATATATTTCTGTTTCTTGAACTAGAAATAGAGTCATTTAAAAATTCTGTTAAATCATTTTCCTCTAGTAAATATCGTGACATAGGAACTGTATAACCTTTCTTCTTTTTTTTAGATATAAAATTTAAGTCATTCCATTTTTTTAAATTTTCTCTCATAACAATTTTTCCTCTAAATACATTTACTTTGTACTTTTTTGGAACTTCTAAAGCAAAACTTATCATCTCATTATCTAAAAATGGACTTCTTGCCTCAATTGATTCCATCATATTAGCCTTATCAGTATGTGAGCATATAATTTCAGGTAAAAATAGATTGAAATATTCTAATCCAAGTTTTTCTATATTTTGCAAATTGTTCTTATTATAAAGATCTTTAGTCTTTTCAAATATAATTTGTTCAAGGGATTGATTAGAAATTGCTTTAGAAATAATTTTGTTTAGATTGTCTATACTAAAAGAACCGCTCCAACACTGATTTTTCTTATAGTTTTCAATTTTATGAGAATTAAGGAATAATCTAGCCTTATATTTAAAACCTAGATATCCAAAATCGTCATTAAATAATGATGAAAATATTTTCTGGAAACTATTTATAAAAAATCTTGGAAATGAATCCAAAATTTTTGTCAAAGGGTATTTTATAAAGGGCTCGTAGCCAAAAAATAATTCGTCCCCTCCATCACCCGAAAAAACCACTTTGAAGTCCCCTTTTGCACTTTTTGCCACTTGATGAATAGCAATCAAACCAAGGTCTGATATTGGTTCATCTATATGATTTAAAATATTGAATATACTAGAGAATATATCATTTTTCTTTATTAAGAATTCTGTATGGTTGGTAGAGAATATCTTAGCTATTTTTTTAGCATAAACAGATTCGTCGTAATCGCTTTCTTCAAATCTAGCTGTAATTGTATTTATATTAGAAAAATTTTTGGATAACTGACTTAAAATTGAAGATGAATCTATTCCAGAGCTCAGATAAACAGCAGATGGGACATCACTTCTATAATGTCTTTTTACTGAATCAGAAAAAATTTTTTGAAATTTTGAAACATAAAATTCTAGTGATTCTTCATTAGTACTATTATATGTATATTCAAAATATCTTTTCTTAAATATTTTATTAGATTTTAGGTCCAATTTAAGATAGTTACCTGGCTCTAGCTTGTAAATTTTGTTTATAATTGAGTTTGGACTTATGGTATGTCCATAGGCCATATATTGATAAAGTGCATTCTTATTCAGCCTAAAGTTATAAAGTTCTGTTTGAATAATAGTCTTTAACTCAGAACTGAAAGCAAAAAAATCATTATTATGAAAATAATATAATGGTTTCTGTCCAGAAGGATCTCGTGCAAAAAAAAAAGTTTTCTTTTTTTCATCATAAATCCCAAAGGCAAACATACCATTGAGGTGTTTACACACATCCTCTCCAAAATATCTATATGCATTAATTAATACCTCGGTATCACCAGAAGTTCTAAAAGTCATTCCTTTTTTTTGAAGAAATAATCTTAACTCTAAATAATTATAAATTTCTCCATTAAAAGTTAAAATTAAATTATTTACCTTCATTGGTTGATTAGATTTTTTACTCAAATCAATTATTGAAAGCCTTCTATGGCCAATAAAAACATTTTCTTTACTCCAAATACCCTCATTATCTGGGCCTCGATGTCTAAGAGAAGCATTCATTCTTTTTAAAATTGTCTGTGGGTTGTGAATAACTTTGTTGTTAAAAACCACCAGTCCATTAATTCCACACATTAAAAATCATACTCTCCCTTCTTAATTCTTATGTAAACTCTAAAAAATTCAAAAAAACCAAAAACTAACTTTTTAAAGATATTATACTTACTTTTACCAAACAACCTTTGATGGTGACTAACATTAACTGTACTTAATTTGGCTCCTCTTGATGAAACTAGGATTAAAGGAAGAAATCTATGGTCACAGTTTTTTAGATGAAGCTTACGTATGAATTTATATTTTATTCCTAACATGCTACAAGAAAAAGATCTTGATTTAATCTTGAAGAAAAACCTCACAAAAGAATCATAAGCCTCAGTTATTTTTAAGAGTATGTATGAATGTTTTCTATCTTTTCTTACACCAAGAACTATATCTTTTCCTTTTTTCAACGCATTTACTATTTGGGTAAGATCTTTGGGATCATCCTGTAAATCAGAGTCAATTCTTATGAAATAATCCCCCTTCATTTTTTTAAAAGCAAAATTAAAACATCCTGACTGTCCTGATCTTTTTTTTAAGTCATAAAAAAAAAAATTTGTTTTTTTTTTTATTAATTTTTTAATTAATTCTGCACTTTTATCTGTTGAACAATCATTAATAAATAGAATCTCATATTTTTCTTTACTCCTAGATTTTATAAAAGAACATATTTTGTCAAAAAGAATTCCAAGGTTTTCTTGCTCATTAAAAAATGGAACAACAATCGTTATTAAAAGTTTTTTTGTCAATGTTTTTTTATTTTTAGAAATTCTAGATATTTTTTGATTCCTTTTTCAAGAGGAAACTTTGGAACATAGTTGAGAAGTTTTCTTGCTTTTTTTATACCAAGTGTACCCCTTTTAGGTCTAAAAGAATCTCTTTCCTTTATTTCGATATCAATTTTTCCAACAAATTTACTTAATATTTTTATAAAGTCTAACAGCTTTCTAGATTTTCCAAATGTAATGTTAAATGTCTCATTTGTTGAATTCAAATTTGTAGTAGCTAATACAATACCCTGTGCTAAATCATCAACATATGTAAAATCTAAGCTTTCATCCTTTCCATTGACAATAATCTTTTTCTTTAATATTGCTTTATCAATAAAAATTTGCGAAACCCTTTTATTCATATCTGTTGGTCCATAAACAGCAGAGGGTCTTATGATTGAAAATGGTATAGAATAGAAATTGCATAGCCCTCTAGTTACAATTTCACCAGAAAGCTTCATTGTTCCATAGATTTCTTTTGGATTAAGAGGATGATCTTCATCAGCAATTTTTTTTTGGAAATTACCATAAACCATACTGGAAGAAATATATACAAATTTATTTAGTTTAAGGTTTTTCTCTTTAATAAGTTTTGCACATACCTCTATCAAACATGAAGTTGTATCTATACTGCCCGCTTTCATCTCAAATGAATTAAGATTATTTGTTTTTGCAACAGGTACTGCAGCAAGATGAATAATAAAATTAGGTTTATATTTTTTTAAGCAATCGTAAACAATAGAAAAATTTTGAGCATCCCCTCTTTCGAAATAAATATTTTTTCTGATATCCTTAAATCTTAAATCATAAAAATTATTATTTTCTTGATCAAAAGGATCTTGATATCTTGCAAAATTGTCTAAAACAATAATCTTAGGATTTTGAATATTGTTCAATATGTAACGACACGTATGAGAACCAATAAATCCTGCTCCACCAGTTATAAAAAAGGTTTTTGACATTAATTTCTTGGTTTAAAATTTTTTATAGTATCAGTTATATAATCAATTTGATTTTTTTTTAATGTCGAATACATTGGCATCGTCACTAATCTTTCAGAAAGTTCTTCGGTAATTGATAGATTTACCCTATTTTTAATATTTTTATAGAAAGGTTGAAGATGAACCGGAGGATAAAAATGGACACTTGCTAAAATATTTTTAGATCTAAGAAAATTTACAAATTTATTTCTTATTTTTTTATCTACTTCTACAGTATACATTTGATAAGAGTGATACACATCCTTGTGACATATCGGAGTTTTAATAAAGTCAAATTGTGAAAGTTTCTTATTGTAGTAATTTGCGAGTGTATTTCTTTTTTTATTCATTTTAGATATTTTTTTCAACTGCAGGAAGCCAAGTGCAGCAAGAGGATTTGGCATCCTAAAGTTATGACCAGCATAAGAGGCTTCCCTTATCCAGGGTTTATATTTCTTTCTTTCTCTATCAAAGGTTGAGTTAGTTATTCCATGTCCAATCAATGCACGTGCTTTATCAGCAATAATGTTATCACTACATGTAAACATACCACCCTCACCTGTGGTTATATTTTTTGTTGGAAAAAAAGAAAAACAGCCAATCCCAAATGATCCGGCCTTTTTCTTTTTCCAAGTTCCACCAAGTGTTTCAGCTGAATCCTCAATCAAGAGAAGTTTATATTTCTTAGAAAGCTTTACAATTTCTTCCATATTACATGTTTGTCCACCAAAATGGACAACAATAATTGCCTCGGTTCTTTTATTTATAAGTGGCAAAATTGTATTGGCTGAAACATTCCTTGTGTCAGGCTCAACATCACAAAAAATAGGCTTAGCACCAGCATTAATAACAGCATTTGCAGTTGCACACCACGTCATACTTGGAATTACAACCTCTCCCTTAATATCATTTACTTTTAGAGCAATCTCAAGTGCTGAAGTACAGGAGTTCATACTTATTGAGTTTTTAACTCCAATGAAAGAGGAGAATTCAGATTCAAATTTTTTATTCCATTCTCCGTGAGCAAGCCATCCAGATTTCAAAACCTTAGAAACAACTTTAATTTCATTATCTGAAATATCTGGTAAACTTAAAGGAACACTTTGACTCATAAATAATATATATATTAAAACTCAAATAAAACTATGAAAAAATATTTTTTCAAAAATTATATTTTTATTTTTTTTATCAAAATTCTTACATTAGCATACTTTGGACCACAGTTGATGCCTGATAGTAGCGGATATATAAATGAATCAAAAAATTTATTTCAATCTTTACCATTTAGAAACTATGGGTATCCAATTATCATATACATTTTAAAATACTTTGAAAATTGGATGTATTATCTTATTTTAATCCAACTTATAATTACGAGCCTTACATCTTATATTATTTATAAATCTGCTTTAAATCTAAAAATCTCAAAAAAATACTCATTTTTCGTTGTTTTATTTTTTAATTTTTCAATTTTATTTTTCTTAGATTTCTGTATTTTGCCTGATAGCCTTTTGGCTAATTTGTTTACATTAGTATTATGTAATTTTTTATCAATTTTTATAAAAAAAAAAGATATATTTGGTTTGGCATTTTTAAATGCTATTATATTTATAACTTGTTTTTTTCTGAAAAGCCAATTTCTGTATTTTCTTCCAATCTTTTCAATTATCCTTGTTAGTTTAATAAAAGTAATAAAATTAAAAAAATTCTTAATAGTAAGTCTAATTTTTATAGGTCCTATATTAATTGTTAGTGAGTCAATTAAATTATTTCATTATTCAAAATTTAGTCAAAAAGTTATAAGTCCATCTGATAATACTATCTATCTATTTTCTCTTATAAAGCCGTATAAAAATTTTAATATGCAAAATTTAAATAATAATGATGATGATTTTAATTTAGTACTAAAATCCAAAACAAAGTCAGAAGATTTTATGGTTACTTACCATATAATTAACGAATTGAAAAAAATGGGATATAACAATAAAGAGATATCTGAAATAATAAAAAATAAATATTTCGAAACTATTTATCAAAATCCTGAATTTTTTTTTATTAGAATATTTTATAATTTAAAACCAACTGCTATTTGGGGAATGTTTCAACCATTTTTAAATTATTCTCAAATTTATTCTCTAAGAGTTCAAAACAATGATTTTTGGAGGTTTAGGTTATTATTAAAAAACTTACATACAAATTTTCAAATTCCAAATCTAACTTTAATCCTTTTAATTTTTTTGGAAATGGTGATAGCAACTCTAGTTTTTTTCTATGTATATTATAATTTCATCAGACAATATTTTAAAAAAAAGAATTATTTTTTATTTAAAACAAACTCCAATGGTCAGTTTTTAATTTCATTAATGATTTTCTACTCTATATACATGTTAATGCATTTGATTGTTCACATTGAACCAAGATATATGACACCTGTAAATATTATTCCTATAATTTATTTTTTTCATCATTATCTTAAAATTAAAGATTAACGATTATTTTTTTTTTAAAATCACTAAAGGGTTTATAGTTATAAGATAAACATTGATCATAAGAATTAGTGCCTTCAATCAAAAATTCAGGACTTAGTTTCCAAAAATGTTTGGTATAGAAACCTACCATTTCATTTTTACAGACGAGATGAGATGGGTTTTTTGATGCCTCTATTATCAAATTATTGAAATTCATTAATATTTTTGAGAAACCTTTACTTCTAAATTTCTCTTTAATCACAAGTGTATCAAAATAAAGAAATTTATTTTTAGAACCGTCATTGTATTTTCGTACACGAAGACAAGTATATCCAATTAAAGTTGATTTAAAGAATAAAAGATTATGTAAGTCATTATTCTTAATTTTGTTTTTAAAAAATTTATCTTGTGAATCTAAACCATAGGACCAATGTGAATTTTTTAAAACAAGAATTTGTTTCTTGACTGCGGTATCTAATTCTTTAGTTTTCTTTGATGACAATTGAATCATAGATTTTTTTGATTAGTATAGAATTAAATTGAATTAAAAAAAAATAAAAATGAAAAAAAAAGCTTTTGAAATAGAAAGTAAAGTTAATTACGATTTTTGGTGGTTTTATGGAAGAAGAGCATTGTTTCTTTATTTTTTAAAAAAAAAGGCATCTAAGACTTCTAAAATTATTGACTTAGGGTGTAGTACTGGAAACAATTTAAAAATGCTTCGATTAAATGGTTATAAAAACTTTGAAGGGGTTGATAACAATAAATTTGCTATATCCTCTTGTTTTAATAATGGATTTAAGAAGGTTAGGAAAGCAGATTTGTGTAAACTACCTTTCAAAAAATCATCCGCAGACTTTATTTTTGCAACAGACGTAATTGAGCATATTAAAGATGATAGTAAAGCTGTAAACGAAATAAACAGAATTCTAAAAAAAAATCATTATGCACTTATAACTGTTCCTGCTTTTAATTTCCTATGGAGTAAACATGATGAGATTGCACTTCATAAAAGAAGATATACGAAGAAAAGTCTAATAAATATTTTATTCACTAATAAATTTCAAATTGAAGAAATATTCTATTTTAATTATTTGTTATTTTTGCCAATTATAATTATAAGATTCTTTTTGAAAATATTTAGGATTAAATACGAAAGTGATAACAACATAAATACAAACCTCCTAAATAAAATATTAAAAAAGATTTTTGTATTTGATATTTTTTCAGCCAGACTTATTAAACCATTTTTTGGGGTATCAATTTTTGCTCTCATAAAAAAATGAATTTAACTGTTTACTAATTTTTTAGAATTAATTTTTTCTGTAAAAAAATAAACTCCACCAATTATTGAAAATAAAAACTTAAGGAAATAATGGTTTAATGTTAAAAAAAGCGATTCACTCTGATTCAAGCCATAATAAGTGTAAAGAGTATAACTTGAAAGTTCAGTTGCTGATAGGCCAAGTAAAGACAATGGGATTAAACTCAGTATAGATGAAAAACTTATTATAAATCCACAATTAATTATAGAAAAAACAATATCATTAAAATAAATAACTAAAAAAATACTTATTATCAACAGAAGCTGACTTACAATAGAGCTAATTAGGATAGAATAAATATCCTTGATATTAATATTATTAAAATAATCAGATTTTACTTGTGGGAATTTGCTAAGATAATAGTTAAAAACAGCTATTATTATAGGCGTTATTAAAAATATAGTGAGCAAAATATATTTCTCAATTAGCATTGAAAAAAAGATTAAAGATAACATGAGAAAAGAGAGGAGACCAATTACTCTATCAAATAATAAGTAATTAAAAATTTGAAACTTTGATTTATTTAAGCTTTCTCTTAAAAAATTAAATCTATAAATATCACTGCCGATTCCAACAGGTAAAAAAAAGTAAAAAAAAAAACTTTTTAAATTAAGTATAAAAATTCTTTTAAATTCTATTTTTTTTTTTAGAATATAAAAGAATCTAGTAGAGGCAAAAAAAATACTTAGAAAAAATAAAGCAGAAGAAATTAAAAAATAAAAACTTACTTTATCAAGAAAATAAGTAAATTCATCCTTTTGTGATATTTTATAAAAAATTAATATTCCTAAAAAAAAAAGAAAAAAGTTAATTATTAATATTTTATTTTTTTTAATTTGAATCATTTTTTTATCTTAACATATAATAAGGCTCATGTTTAAAGAAATAAAAAAATGCAGATTATGTGGTAATAAGAATTTAGTAAAAATTCTTGATCTTGGCTCTCAATATCTGACAGGTATTTTTCCAAAAAAAATAAATATAAAACTTAAAAAATATCCATTAATCCTAGTTAAATGTCATGGTGGAAAGGAATCATGTCATTTAGTACAACTTAAACATAATCAAGATTATAAGAAAATGTTTAGCCTTAATTATGGATATAAATCATCATTAAACAAAAGTATGGTCGATCATTTACAATCTAAAGTTAAGAGAATTGTGGATAATGATAAATTAAATAAAAATGATATAGTTGTAGATATTGGTTCAAATGATGGAACGACATTATCTTTCTTTTCATCTAGACTAATAAGAATTGGTTTTGATCCAATTGGTGAAAAATTTAAAGAAAATTATAAAGATAAAATTTTAGTAAAAGAGTTTTTTAGTTCAAAATCATATTTTAATAGACTTGAGAAGAAAGCTAAAATTATCTTATCATTATCAATGTTTTATGACGTTGAGGATCCAATTTCCTTCTGCAAACAAATTGAAGAAATAATTGATGCCGAACACGGGAAATGGATTTTAGAACAAAGTTATTTACCAACTATGGTTAAAAAAAACTCATATGATACAATTTGTCATGAACACCTTACCTACTATTCACTATCACAAATTAATTGGATCCTAAAAAAAACTAATCTTAAGATAATAGATTTTGAGTTAAATAATATAAACGGAGGGAGTTCTTCAATTACTGTTGTACATAAAAATAATACTTCATACAAATCAAATAAAAGAATAGAAAAAATTATTAAGAATGAAGAAAAATTCAAGAAACTAAAAATTTTCAGGGATTTTGAATCAAACGTTAAAAAAACAAAAAAGGACTTAGTTAATCTTTTAGACAAATTATCACAGAGAGGTCAATTTGTTCAAGGAATTGGAGCATCCACAAAAGGAAATGTTATTCTTCAGTATTGTCAAATAGACACAAAATTATTGAAGGGAATCGGTGAAGTTAATTGTGAAAAATATAATCATTTTACTCCTGGATCTTGGATAAAAATTACAGATCAAAAAAAAATGTTAAAAGAAAAGAATTCTTATTTACTAATATTACCATGGCATTTTAAAAGTTTTTTTTTAAAACAAAAAGTTTTTAAGGGGAAAAAACTTATTTTTCCTCTTCCCAAAGTAAAAATAGTTAATAATTGAAATGAATATTTACTCGTTTAAAAAAATTAATAAAAATTATAGTGACGATATTATAGAAATCTGGTCATCCGCTTTACCAAATAATATATATGCTATATTTGGAAGAGAAATTATTAATATATATATTAATAAATATTTCTCTAAATCAGATAGTTTAGCCATTGGAGCATTTAAAAAAAATAAGTTAATAGGATTTGTGATGTATGGACAAGATAATGAGATAAATTCATTTATAATAAAAAAACACTTTTTCTTAATTTTAAAAAAAACAATTTTTAGTATCTTTAGAGATATAAGGAATCTTTTCTTTTTATTTAATGTTTTTATATTCTTTATTTTTTTTAATAAATCATTTAGTGATAAAAGGTCTATCGAACTGCTAATAATTTGCATTTTACCGAATTTTTCTAATATTGGAGTTGGTACAGAACTGCTAAGCTATTCAAATAAATTCATAAAAAAAAAATATAAAAGTATTTATGTGAAAACATTAAGTAAAGAACAACAAAATATAAACTTCTATAATAAAAATAATTACCAAATAATTAACTTAGAATTTGGAAGGGTATACTTAAAAAAACAATTTTAATTATTTTTATTTCTTTTAAATCTTAATTTTAATGCAGAAAAAAAGTATGTAAAAAACATTTTGAAAAACTTTGACTTTGATAATCCATCCTTTCTATCAGCATATTTGGC